>DVFN01000044.1 GCA_018713205.1 Candidatus Avoscillospira stercorigallinarum
CCGTTCGCCGTAGGGGCGCGTTCGGCGATGGTGCTTACGATGTCGGTACCGAGCGGCCCGATGTGGGCATCGGCCCCCAGCGTGTCGAAAAAGTCTTTTCGCCACGCTGTGCGTATTTTTAAACTTTAAAATAAGTTTAAAAATACGTGTTGATTGAACGCGCAAGGGGTCTTAACCCCTTGCACACATTCCCCGCTGCTCTGTCGCAGACATCTTCAGCGAGGTTTTTTGACAGTCTGCGGGCCGATGTGGGCATCGGCCCCTACGGTGTGTGCGGCCGGCGATGGTGCATCCGGCGCGGCGGCATGGGCGGATATACAATCCGCCCCTACGGTCCCGCCTTCGGTCCTCTCGTAGGGGCCGATGCCCACATCGGCCCGCCAGCTTCTGTGTGCAAGGCAGTCCGATAACCGCTGCGGGCGCCCACATGCCGCCATTGCCCGGCTGTGTTGACCGCAAGCCCCGTAATACGGATGCACTTCGGGTGAAAGTCAGCCTCTGCGGGAGAGCAGCACGCGGAGCCTTGCGGCCCCTACAGACAACCCAGTGATTTTTTGTCTATCTGCACATCTCCTGTCGCATTTTATGATTTAGTGTGATATCATTATATTATTATACTCGAAAACAGCGGGAAGATTCTCTGCATGGATCATTCCGGCTTGTGGGACGACCCGCGGCGCGGGTTTATGCAGCGGGCGAACTTTGCTTGCGGTCAGGACGGGAGGTGAAGCGTACAGTTCCATTCGCGGCCCCACCATTTTAGAGAGAAAAAGAGGTGCTGTCCATGAAAAAATTCACTTGCTTCCTTGCGGCGCTGCTGCTGGCCGCGCTCCTGCCTGTGTCTGCGTCGGCGGCGGAGAACCCCTCCATGGGGGCCAGCTACACCGAGATCCCCGACGCCATCGCCAACCCCGAACGGGGCTTCTACTCCACCCTCTATATGGCGGGCAAGGAGACGGGCAACACGGTCCAGAATCCCACCGGGAAGCTGATCCATATGCGCATCAGTCTGGGCAATTTCAGCCACAACTATCTCCACTACCGGGGAAACACGCCGGAACATTACACCGAGGGCGGCTGGGAGCCCCTCAGCCAGGACTTTTTGGACGCCCTGGACGCCACCATGGACAACCTGCGGCAGAACGGCGGCTCCGCCATTCTGCGCTTTGCCTACGATGATTTTGACGGCATCGCCAATCTGGAGCCGGATATGGAGGGCATTGTGGCTCATATCGCGCAGCTCTCGGGTTTCTTTGCAGATCATGCCGACGTCATCGCCGCCGTGGAAAGCGGCTTCCTGGGCTGCTGGGGCGAACAGCACACCAGCGCCATCGTCACCCCGGAAAACATTGCCATGCTGGCCGACGCCCTGCTGGAGGCGGTGCCGGAACCCATTACCGTCTCGGTCCGCCGCCCCGTGTACTACTGCTACGCCGCCGGCCTCCAGCTGCGCGACCTGGAAACCCACCGGGCCGATCCCGCCTCCCCCTACTACCGGCTGGGCGTCTATAACGACGGCTACCTGGGCAGCGGCTCCGACCTGGGCACCTACACCGACCGGGCCATGGAAGTGGCGTGGCTGGATTACCAGGCCGGACACACCCTGTTCGGCGGCGAAGTGGTGGCCAACAGCTCCAGCGACGGTACCGTCTACAACAGCATTGACTACATTTCCGAAGAAATGTTCCAAACCCACACCTCCTACCTGAACATCGAGTGGAACGGCAGCGTCATCGATCAGTGGCGGGCCTCCACCTACACCGGCGACGATCCGGTCTACTACGGCCTGAGCGGCTTTACCTATGTGGAAAATCATCTGGGCTACCGCTTTGTGCTGCGCAGCTCGGAATATGACGGTCAGGCCGTCACCGTGGCGGTGGAAAACGTGGGCGCCGGCAATATGGTAAAGCCCAAGACGGTCACCCTGAATCTGGTGGACGAAACCGGCAGCCTCACCCAGGTACCCACAGACCTGGACATGACGGACTGGCAGTCCGGCGAGACCACGGAGGTTTCCATTCCGCTGCCGTCAGACCTGCCCGCCGGGACCTACGCCGCCTATTTGAACATTGCCGACCAGAACGGCAATCAGATCCGCTTTGCCAACGACAATCCCTTCAACGACTACGGAAACGGCATCGGCTCCTTTACCCGCTCAGCCCAGAACATCAACCGGGCAGGCAGCCTCTATTGCTGGAATCTCTTCCTTCTCAACGGGGGAGACTATCCCGCCATCGACGACTTCCTGGACCGGCTGGAGATCACCCGGGTCTACCAGGACCTGCCCCAGGTCTATCTGGAGCGGGAGGAGACTGCCGCCATGGTAGCCCGGCTGGCCGCGGACGGCATCGAGACCGTGGCCCTAACCGGAGACGCCGCCTGGGGAATGGCCGGTGACGATCAGGCGGAAATCAGAGCCTACATCGACGCGCTGGCGGCCTATAATCAGGGCATTGGCGCAGCCGCCCCCATCGAAAAGATTGCCCTGGATGTGGAGGTCTACACCCAATCTGTGTGGAAAGACGACCCCCAAGCCGCCTTCGCCGCCTACGTCTCCCAGATGGAGGCCCTCTACCAGTACGCCCACAGCGCCGGGCTGGAGGTCGTACAGGTGATCCCCGTGTTCTATGACCAGATCGACGGGGACCTGCTGGCCTATTTTGTGGAGCACTGCTGCGACGAGCTTTCCATTATGAATTACAACAAATCCACCCAGATCAGCGGCATCGAGACAGAGGTCGCCCTCTGCCGTGCCCTGGGCATGAAGGTGGAAACCATCTTTGAGACCATGGCCTACTCGGAGAGCCACGGCGTCACCGAGGAAATCACCTATTTCTACGAGGGAATGGAGGCCTTGCAGGCGAAACGGCAGGAGATTCTGGAGACCTTTGACTACGAAAACCTGACCACCTCCTACCACCATTTCCCCACGGTGTACCATGTGGATACGGGGCTGTACCTGGCGGAAATCTACGCCTATACCAACGGGGATGACCCCACCCGCGATGATCTGGGCCAGACCGAAGCGCTTCCCTTCATCACCCTCACCGGCGATGACGGCAGCGTGACGACCGCGTGGCTCTACAATCCCAACCGGGACGCCACCTATCAGGAGACCTGTTACTTGGCGGTGGGCCTCTCTGCGGACGTGACCTATACCATCGCCTCCGGCACCGCGGACTATGTGGTGACTACGCCCAACAAGACCTTTGCCTTCGGAGACGATTCTCTGGTGGACTATATCAGCATCCGTGTGGAGCGGGTGGCGGAAGCCCATACCCACACCCCGGAGGTCCGGGATGCCCGGGACGCAACCTGCGCCGAGGCGGGCTACACCGGCGACACCTACTGCGCCGTCTGCGGCGAACTGCTGGCCGCCGGGACTGCCATTGAAAAGCTGCCCCACACACCCGAGCTGCGGGACGCCCGGGACGCAACCTGCACCGAGGCGGGCTACACCGGCGACACCTACTGTACCGTCTGCGGCGAACTACTGGCCGCCGGGACTGCCATTGAAAAGCTGCCCCACACCCCGGAGCTCCGGGACGCCCGGGATGCAACCTGCACCGAGGCGGGCTACACCGGCGACACCTACTGCGCCGTCTGCGAAGAGCTGCTGGCCGCCGGTACAGTCATTGAAAAACTGCCCCACACGCCCGTACTGCGGGACGCCCGGGATGCAACCTGCACCGAGGCGGGCTACACCGGCGACACCTACTGTACCGTCTGCGAAGAGCTGCTGACCTCCGGGACCGCCATTGCGGCCCTGGGCCATACCGGCAGCTGGACCGCCAATGGCGACGGGACCCACCGGCTGGTATGTGACCGGTGCGGCGCAGTCATGGAGCAGGGCGCCTGCGCCGACGGCGGCCAGGATGGTTTTTGCGATAGCTGCGGCGGGGCAGTCAGCCGGGAGCAGACCTTCCGCAAGGTAACCGGATTTGCCGACGGACAGACCTATCTCATTACCATCAACCGCAAAGCCCTCAGCCGGGATCTGTCCGGGACCGGTGTGGAAATGACGGAAACAGGCGGCGTTTATACCGCATCCCCGGCCGCGGACGAGGCGCAGCTCTGGACCTATGAAAACGGGAAGCTCTGGTGTCAGGTGGAGGGGACCCGGTACTATCTGAGTGCAGAGGATGGCGAACTGTCTGTGACGACCCGGTCTGACAGCGCCGCCGTATGGACCTTCTCCAACGGCCGTCTGAGCACCCAGGTTTCGACCCGGTTCCTGTTCTGGACCTATGACAGGACCTACTATCTCTATGCCGCCAGATCCGGCTTCACCCTGAGCATTCTCCGGGCCACCGTAACCCTCTACGAGGCGGTGTAACCTGCCCTGCAAAACAACAGGTCCGATTAAATTGCGCATACCCATACCCCAGTCATCGGAGCGTCTCCCACTGAGGCGCTCCGATGATCGATTATCATGGAATTTCACAGGAGGAACAGACATGTCGAACTATATTATGGATCTTCGCAAGCTGGTGGGCCACCGGCCGCTGCTGCAGGTGGGGGCCAGTGTGATTGTGGAGGACGCGGAGGGCCGAATTCTGCTGCAGCTGCGCAGCGACAACCGCTGTTGGGGCTACGCCGGCGGGTCCGTGGAGCTGGACGAGGTGGTGGAGGACGCCGCCAAGCGAGAGCTGCTGGAGGAGACGGGGCTCACCGCCCACCGGCTGGAGTTCTTCGGGGTCTTTTCCGGTCCCGACACCCACTACGTCTATCCCAACGGCGATGAGGTATCCAATATCGATCTCGTGTTCCTCTGCCGGGACTACAGCGGCACGCTGACCGCCCAGCCCGGGGAAGTGGAGGAGCTGCGGTTTTTCGCCCCGGACGATCTGCCCGCGCCCCTCTCCCCGCCCGTGGAACGGATCATTCGGAAGTGGGCCGCCCAAAAGCAGGCTTTCCGCCTATCCGGCGCCGGCTCGGATCGCTAAAAGGACATAAAGAGGAATGTGATTATTCACGAATACCACTACACAGAACGGCAAACCCGTGGTATAATATGATCGTTGTATTTTCCTCTGTAAGGCAGAGGCGCTGCCGCCTCCTGTGCTTCAGAGGGCGCTTATGCCCGACTCTTCCAGACGTCTGGCGGTTTTCTCCCTGGGCCGCCCACGGAGATAGCCTCACGGCAAACCGCAGACGCCATTTGCAACACGATCATTTGGCGGCGGAATGGAGAGATATTATGGAGCTTCAAATTCAAGACCTGCTTTCCTCGATCCGGACCGAAGGCATCGAGAAGGCGTCCCAGGAAGCCGACGGCATTCTGGCCGACGCCCGGAAGCAGGCAGAGGACATTCTGGCCCAGGCCAACGCCGAGGCGGCCGCACTGCGCGACGCCGCCCAGAAGGACGTGGCCCGGTATCGGGAGAATGCCCAGCTCGGCGCCGAGCAGGCCCGGCGGGACGCCATGCTGGCCTTTAAGGCCGCGGTCCAAGCCGAATTTGAGCGGCTGCTGACCCAGGATGTGGGCAAGGCCCTGGACGACAAGGCCCTGGGCAAGCTGATCGCCGCAGCCCTGGAGGGGGAAAACCCCGCCGACTACGCCGCCGAGGTCCAGGCCGTCGGCGACGGTCTCAAGCAGCAGCTGGCCCAGCAGCTCAAGGCGGGTCTGGAGATCCGTCCGTCCAAATCCGTCCGAGCCGGCTTCCGGCTGGCCGCCAAGGACGGCTCCGGCTTCTTCGATTGCACCGACGAGGAAATCTCGAAGATCCTGATGCCCTTCTTCCGGGATATCCAGCTGTAAGGGAGGTGCGCCGTGGCCTCCTATTATTATCTGCTCTCCAGCCTGCCCATGTTGGCGGCCAGTGCGCCGCCGCCCTTTGATTACCCGACTTTTCTGGAGATGTGCCGCTCCTCCGTCAGCGCGGCCACTTACGGCGCGCTGGAGCAGCTGACGGTGGATTCGGACAAGGGGCCGCTGCTGCGGTCCTGGGCGGTGTTTTACCGGCGGCTGCGTCAGGAGCTGCGCTATCAGCGGCTTCAGAAGCTGGGCAAGCCCTGCCAGGCTCCCGCGGACCGGGAGGCCGCCGCCGCTGTCCAGGCGGCCATCGCCGCCGAGAATCCCCTCCTGGGGGAGCAGCAGCTGCTGGAGCTGGAGTTCCGGCAGATCGATGCTCTGGTGGGCTTCCACGTCTTCGACGACACGGCCCTCTTCGGCTACGCCCTGAAGCTCCAGCTGATGCAGCGGCTCCACGGCTTCCAGTTCGAGACCGGCAAGGCCGAGTTCGTCTCCCTTCTCGACGGAATCCAGCAGAAAATCTATCGTTTATAAGCGGGTGAGAATCATATGGAAAAGGTAACTGGAATTGTGACCGGCGTCAACGGCAACCTGATTACAGCGGAGTTTGACGGCTCGGTCAAGAAAAATGAGGTCTGCTACGTCCGCGTAGGAGACGAACGGCTCAAAGGTGAGGTCATCCGCATTACCAACGGCGTCGCCAGTATGCAGGTCTATGAGATGACCAACGGTGTCCAGGTGGGCGACCGGGTGGAGCTCTCCGGCGAGCTGCTGAGCGTGGAGCTGGGCCCCGGCCTTTTGAGCCAGGTCTATGACGGCCTCCAGAACCCCCTGCCGGAGCTGGCCGATCAGTGCGGCTTCTTCCTCCAGCGGGGCGTCTACCTGGACCCCATCCCCGACAAGTCCTGGGAGTTCACCCCGGTGGCAAAGGTCGGCGACGCGGTCCAGGCCGGCGACACCCTGGGCACCGTGCCCGAGGGCCTCTTTACCCACCATATCATGGTCCCCTTCGGCTTCAAGGACGAGGGCTGGACCGTCCAATCCATTCAGCCCAAGGGTACCTACCACGTCCGGTCCACCGTGGCCGTGCTGGAGAACCGCAAGGGCGAAATCAAAGAGCTGAGCATGGTCTTCTCCTGGCCCATCAAGGAGATGGTCCACTGCTACGCCGAGCGGCTCCGGCCCGATGAGACCCTGGTCACCCAGATCCGCTGCATCGACACCTTCCTACCGGTGGTCAAGGGCGGCACCTTCTGCGTGCCCGGCCCCTTTGGCGCGGGCAAGACCGTGCTCCAGCACATGGAGGCCAAGAACGCCGCCGTGGATATCGTCATTGTGGCCGCCTGCGGCGAACGCGCCGGCGAGGTCGTCGAAGTTCTGAAGGAGTTCCCCGAACTCATCGACCCCCGGACCGGCCGGTCGCTGATGGAGCGCACCATCATCATCTGCAACACCTCCTCCATGCCCGTGGCGGCCCGCGAGGCCTCGGTCTACACCGCCGTGACCATGGCCGAGTATTACCGGCAGATGGGCCTCGACGTGCTGCTGCTGGCCGACTCCACCAGCCGCTGGGCCCAAGCCATGCGTGAAATGAGCGGCCGTCTGGAGGAGATCCCCGGCGAAGAAGCCTTCCCGGCCTACCTCGAATCCGTCATCGCCTCCTTCTACGAGCGGGCCGGCAAGGTCCGGCTCCACGACGGCTCAACCGCCTCCATCACCATCGGCGGCACCGTCTCCCCGGCCGGCGGCAACTTTGACGAGCCCGTCACCCAGGCCACGCTGAAGGTGGTCGGCGCCTTCCACGGCCTCTCCCGCGAGCGGTCCGACGCCCGGAAGTACCCCTCCATCCATCCCATCGATTCCTGGTCCAAATATACCGGCATTGTGGACATGGCGAAGGTGGAGGAGGCCCGCTCCATTCTCCGCCGGAGCATCGAAGTGGGCCAGATGATGATGGTCGTCGGCGAAGAGGGCACCTCGGCCGAGGACTATATCCTCTACCAGAAGGGCGAGCTGCTGGACGCCGTCTACCTCCAGCAGAACTCCTTCGACCCCATCGACGCGGCCTGCTCCCCCGAGCGGCAGCGGTGCGTGTTCGCCGTCATCTACGACGTTTTGACCCGCCGCTACAGCCTCACCGACAAGCGGGAAATCCGCGGCTTCTTCAACCAGCTGCGGCAGGAGTTCCTGGACTGGCACAACACCGAGTTCGAGACCCCCGCCTTTGAAGCCCAGCAGAAGAAGCTCACCGAATACTATCTGTCCCAAGTGGTATAAGGCAACCGTAGCACAGATGGGAGACATGACATGAAGAAAGTATACACGAAAATTGAATCCATTGTGGGAAACGTGCTGACGGTCCGGGCCGAGGGCGTCCGCAACGGCGACCTGGCGCTGGTGGGCGACAGCTACGCCAACGTCATCAAGCTGGACCACGACAAGGTTTCCCTCCAGGTCTTCTCGGGCACCCAGGGCGTCAGCACCACCGACCCCGTCCGGTTCCTGGGACGGCCCATGATGGTGTCCTTCAGCGAACACCTGCTGGGACGCATCTTTGACGGCGCCGGCGTCCCCCGGGACAACGGCCCTGCCCTGACCGAGAATATGATCCCCATCGGCGGCCCGTCCGTCAACCCCGCCCGACGCATCGTGCCCAAGCACATGATCCGCACCGGTATTCCGATGATTGACCTCTTCAACACCCTGGTGGAGAGCCAGAAGCTGCCCATCTTCTCGGTGTCCGGCGAGCCCTACAACCAGCTGCTGGCCCGGATCGCCATGCAGGCCGAGGTTGACGTCATCGTCCTGGGTGGCATGGGCCTCAAGTATGACGACTACCTCTTCTTCCGGGACACCCTGGAGCGGGGCGGCGCCATGGGCCGCACGGTGATGTTCGTCCACACCGCCTCGGACCCCATCGTCGAGTGCACCCTGGTGCCCGATATGTCCCTGGCCGTGGCCGAGCAGTTCGCCCTGGAGGGCAAGAAGGTCCTGGTGCTGCTGACCGATATGACCAACTACGCCGACGCCCAGAAGGAAATGGCCATCACCATGGAACAGGTGCCCTCCAACCGCGGCTACCCCGGCGACCTTTACAGCTGCCTGGCTGCCCGGTATGAGAAGGCCGTTGACTTCGACGGCGCGGGCTCCATCACCATCCTGGGCGTCACCACCATGCCCGGCGACGACGTCACCCACCCGGTGCCCGACAACACCGGCTATATCACCGAAGGCCAGTATTACCTGAAAAACGGCCGCATCGAGCCCTTCGGCTCCCTGTCCCGTCTGAAGCAGAACGTCAACGGCAAGACCCGCGACGACCATCGGGCGCTGATGGACTGCATGATCCGCCTCTACAGCTCCTACAAGGAGAGCCAGGAGAAGCGCTCCATGGGCTTTATGATGTCCGAGTGGGACGACAAGCTCCTCAAATACGGCGAGCTCTTCGAGTCCAAGCTGATGGACCTGTCGGTGAATATCCCCCTGGAACAGGCGCTGGACCTGGGCTGGGAGATCCTGGCCGACTGCTTCGAACCCAACGAGACCGGCCTCAAGACCAGCCTGCTCCAGGCGCACTGGCCCAAGCGGGACGCCCTGCAGTGAGGACACGCCTATGGCTGTGAAACTGACAAAAAATGAGCTGAAAGCGCAAAAAGACGCGTTAAAGCGCTTTGAGCGGTATCTCCCGACGCTGCAGCTGAAAAAGCAGCAGCTCCAGTCGGTGATGCTCCAGCTCAGCGCCCAGCTGGAGGCGTTGGAGGCCCGGCGGTCCGCGGCCATCGACGGCCTGGACGACTGGGTGGCCGTGTTCTCCGAGAACCGGACCATGGAGTGGAAGCTCCAGGATCTGGTGGAGCCGGAGAGCGTCATCTGCGGCGAGGAGAACATTGCCGGCGTCATTGTGCCGGTGTTCCGGGCCCTCCAGTTCCGGGAGATTGACTATGACCCCGGCGACTATCCCCTCTGGGTGGATACCGCCGTGGTCAAGCTCCAGGAAATCGCCGGGCTGGACGCCGAGGCCAAGACCCTCCGCCGCCGGGCCGAGCTGCTGGAGCAGGAGCTCCGAGTCACCTCCCAGCGGGTCAACCTCTTTGAAAAGGTCAAGATCCCCGAGGCCAAGGAGAATATTCGCGTCATCAGCATCTACCTGGGCGACCAGCAGACCGCCGCCGTTGTCCGGGGCAAGATTGCCAAAAACAAGCTGCGGGAGGTGGCGACGTGATTGAAAAAATGAAGGTCGTCTCCATCGTGGCCCAGGCCTCCCAAAAGGAGGCGCTGCTGGACGGGCTTCGCAAGCTGGGGCTGGTCCACATCCGCGAAAAGCAGGCCGCCGACCCGGCGTGCCTCCAGCGGATTTCCGACCTCTCCGGCACCGAGCTGGCCCTCCACGAGTACGCCCCCGAGACGCCCGCTTCCGAGCTCCTCTCCGACCGGGACTTTGAAGCGCTGTATACAAAGGTTCGGGCCGTGCTGGATAGCCGTCAGAATTTGAGCACCCAGCGGGCCGCCCTGGTCACGCAGGCCGAGAACCTGCGCAAGTGGGGCGACTTCGATCCGGCGGATTTTTGCTGGCTCCGGCAGCGGGGGATAGACCTCCATATCTACCGGCTGGACAAAAAATCTCTGGCGGCCCTGGCCGCCGACGGCGCCGCGCCCTTTATCCGGCTGACGCCGGTGGAAAAAATGGAGACCGTGGCCTTGTGGGGTCCCCTGCCCGAGGGCATCTCCGCCGACGAGTTCACCGTGCCCGACAAGGGCCTCGCCCAAATTGAGGGGGAAATCGCGGCCCTGGATCAGCAAATGGCGGACGGCGAGGCGCTGCTGAAACAGGCGGCGGCCCACATTCCCAGCTTCCAGGCCCAGATCCTCCAGGCCCAGAACGCCATGGAGTACTCCTCGGTCCGGAACACCGCCGCCTCCGAGGGCGGTCTGGTATGGCTCACCGGCTACGTCCCCGCCGACAATGTGGACGAGTTCAAGGCCGCCGCCGCTGAAAACCGCTGGGCCTGGGCCATGGACAATCCTCCGGACGAGGATGAATTGGTCCCCACCAAGGTCCGCTACAACAAGGTCACCCGGCTGATGATCCCGATTTTCGATATTCTGGGCGTCGTACCGGGCTACCGCGAATACGATATTTCCTTCTGGTTCCTGGCATTTTTCGCATTGTTCTTTGCCATGATCCTGGGCGACGCCGGCTACGGCGTGCTGCTCCTGATCGGCGCGGTCATCCTGACCGTCAAAAGCCACAAGCTCTCCGACGCCACGCTGCTGCTCTGGGTGCTGAGTATCGCCACCATCCTATGGGGCGCGCTGACCGGCACCTGGTTCGGCCTGGAGTCGGCCATGCAGGTACCGCTGCTGCGGGCCGTGACGGTGCCGATCCTGGCCAACTACCCCGCCTACTTCGCCGTGGCCGCCACGGACCAGCAGAACGCCATTATGAAGTTCTGCTTTATCCTGGGCACGCTGCAGCTGTCTCTGGCCTGCGTGATGAGCATCAAGCGCAAGCTCACGGAGCGAAACCTCAGCTGGATCGCCGACCTGGGCTGGCTGATTGCCATCTGCGCCATTTACTTCCTGGCCCTGTACCTGGTCATCGGCGAGAACGTCCCGCTGGCTCCCGTGGGCGCCTGTGTGGGCGTGGGCTTCGTGCTGGTGGTGCTCTTCGGCGGCATGGCCCCGGGCAAGAGCTTCTCCCAGGGTCTCAAGGCCGGTCTGGCCGACGCCTTTACGGTGTTCCTCAACACCATCAGCGCCTTTGGCAACGTCATGAGCTATATCCGGCTGTTTGCCGTCGGCATGGCCTCCCTGGCCATCGCACAGAGCTTCAACAATATGGCCGCAGGCTTTGAAGGCCCCCTGGTCATCGTCGCCGCCCTGATTATGATTGTGGGCCACGCGCTGAACCTGGTCATGGGCTTCCTCTCCGTGGTGGTCCACGGCGTGCGCCTGAACCTGCTGGAGTTTTCCGGACAGCTGGGTATGGAATGGGCGGGTATCGCCTACGAACCGTTTAAAAAGCTCGACAAGATCAAAAAATAAAGGAGAATTGTTATGGAGATCCAATATATCGGTATGGCTGCTGCTCTGGGCCTGTCCGCCATCGGCTCCGGCTTCGGTGCCGGCGCGGCGTGCCTGTCCTCGGTCGGTTCCTGGAAAAAGTGCTACGCCAGCGGCAAGCCCGCGCCCTTCATCATGGTCGCCTTCTCCGGCGCGCCTCTGACCCAGACCATCTACGGCTTCCTGCTGATGAACTTCATCCGCTCCGCCGTGGAGTCCGGTGCTTCCGGCATGCTGGCTCTGATGGTCGGCCTGCTGGGCGGATTGTCCATCGGTTTGTCCGCTTACTTCCAGGGCCGCGTCGCCGCCTCCGCTGCCGACGCCCTGGGCGAGACCGGCAAGGGCACCGCCAACTACTTCATCGTCATCGGCATCGTAGAAACTGTGGCGCTCTTTACGCTGGTCTTCTGCCTGCTGCTGCTCCAGTAAGCAACACACGCCCATCACACCGGTGGATTCCATAGGGAGTCCACCGGTGTTTTTTCGCCAGCTGCAACCGCTTCAGGGCGGATATGCAATCCGCCCCTACGGCGAAGATGCGCCGCAGTGCGTATGGTGCAGCCGCCCAGGCATCGCCAGCAAGCGGACGCGCAATGCGCGCCCCTACGGTGAGGATGGGCGTGCGGGGGCGCGGGATATCCCGCTTTCCCGGCGATTCGCAAGTGGACAAGGGCTGGATTGTCGATTATAATAAATAGCAGAAACACGCGGACAGGCCGCGGGAAGCGAGGCTTTTCCATGGAGGAAGAATATATGATATCCGGCTACTGCCGCTGCACCGACCAGGCGCGGACGGTACTGCTGGAATGGACCGGCAACGGCTGGGAGTCGGACTGCGGCTACCCCGGCTGCACCTTCCAGGGTGAATGCCCGGTGGCAGCCCGACTGCGGGAAATCGAAGCCGGAACGGAACAAGCATAAGGGCCAGACGGCCCGGGAGGAATGACGATGCGAGATGGTTTTATCACCGTAGCCGTGGCCACGCCGGAGGTCGCCGTGGCCGACTGCGCCCACAATGCCCAAGCGACCGCGGATTTGATTGCCCAGGCCGCGGACCGGGGCGTCAAAGTACTGGTGCTGCCGGAGCTGGGGCTGACGGCCTACACCTGCGGCGACCTCTTTTTGCAGCCCACCCTGCTCCGGGGCGCGGAAGCGGCCCTGGAGACGGTGCTGGAGGCAACCAAGGGCAAGGACCTGGTGGCGGCGGTGGGCCTGCCGGTGGCGGCGGGCGGCTGCCTCTACAACTGCGCGGCCCTGTGTCAGAACGGCCGAATTCTCGGCCTGGTGCCCAAGGTCCATGTACCCAACTACAGCGAGTTCTACGAAAAACGCCACTTTACCCCGGCCCCGGCGGAGACCATGGCGGTGACCCTCTGCGGCCAGACCGTGCCCCTGGGGGCGAAGCTCCTCTTCCCCTGCCGGGATATCCCCGAGCTGGTCCTGGGCGTGGAGATCTGCGAGGATCTCTGGGTGCCGGACCCGCCGTCCAACCACCTGGCCCTGGCCGGGGCCACGGTGCTCTTAAACCTCTCGGCCAGCAATGAGATTTTGGGCAAGGCTCCCTACCGCCGGTCTCTGGTGGCGGGGCAGTCGGCCCGGCTCTCGGCGGCCTACCTCTACGCCTGCGCCGGCGAAGGCGAGTCCACCACCGATCTGGTGTTCTCGGGCCATGACCTGATTGCCGAAAACGGGACGATTCTGGCCGAGCAGCGGTTTGAAACCGGGCTGCTGGTCACGGAAATCGACGTGCAGAAGCTGGACCAGGAGCGCCGCCGCATGGGCAATGTGGCCGGCGGCTGCCCCGGCTGCGACCTGATCCCCTTCTCTCTGACCGTCACGGAGACGAAGCTGACCCGGCCTGTGGCCCCGATGCCCTTCGTCCCCGACGACCTGGAGCACCGGGCCTCCACCTGCGAGGAAATTTTTCATCTGGCCGCCCAGGGCCTGAAAAAGCGCCTGCGCCACACCCACGCTGCCGGGGCCGTCATCGGCCTCTCCGGCGGCCTGGATTCCACCCTGGCCCTGCTGATTACCGCCCGGGCCTTCGATCTCCTGGGTCGGGACCGGAAGGACATTCTGGCCGTGACCATGCCCTGCTTCGGCACCACCGACCGAACCCTCCAGAACGCCCTGACCCTGGCCCGGCAGCTGGGCGCTGAAATCCGCACGGTGCCCATCGGCGAGACCGTGCAGTCCCACTTCCGGGACATCGGCCAGTCCATGGACGACCATGACGTGACCTTTGAAAACGGCCAGGCCCGGGAGCGGACCCAGGTGCTGATGGATCTGGCCAACCAAAACGGCGGCCTGGTGGTGGGCACCGGCGACCTCAGCGAGCTGGCCCTGGGCTGGGCCACCTACAACGGCGACCATATGAGCATGTACGGCGTCAACGCCTCGATCCCCAAGACTCTGGTGCGCCATCTGGTGGACTATGCGGCCCGGGAGAGCCGGGACGAGGCCCTGACCCGGGTCCTCCGGGACATCCTGGACACGCCGGTCTCGCCGGAGCTGCTGCCCCCCGAAGAAGGACAGATCGCCCAGAAGACCGAGGATCTGGTGGGTCCCTATACCCTCCACGACTTTTTCCTCTACTACGCCATCCGCTGGGCCTTCCCGCCGTCCAAGGTCTACCGTCTGGCCCGGTACGCCCTGAGCGACCAGTTTGACGACGCGACCATTCTCCACTGGCTTCAGACCTTCTACCGCCGGTTCTTTACCCAGCAGTTCAAGCGCAGCTGCCTGCCTGACGGTCCCAAGGTGGGCTCGGTCACCCTC
Source organism: Candidatus Avoscillospira stercorigallinarum (assembly GCA_018713205.1). Taxonomy (GTDB): domain Bacteria; phylum Bacillota; class Clostridia; order Oscillospirales; family Oscillospiraceae; genus Avoscillospira; species Avoscillospira stercorigallinarum. The sequence goes on from DVFN01000044.1 coordinate 14,597, forward strand.
TCGCCCCGGGGCGACTGGCGGATGCCCTCGGACGCGGTCCGCGCCCTCTGGCAGGCGGAGCTGGACCGGCTGGAGGCGAAACAATGAACGGCGAGGAGCGCCGGGCCCAGCTGCTGGCACTGCTGCGGAAAAGCCGGGAACCCCGGTCCGGCAGCGACTTGGCCAAGGCATTGGGCGTCAGCCGGCAGGTCATCGTCCAGGATATGGCGCTGCTCCGGGCCCGGACCGATTTGGAGATTCTCTCCACCTACCGGGGCTACCTCCTGGACCGGGACGCCGCCCCCTGCCGCCGGGCATTCAAGGTCCGCCACAGCCCCGCCGACACCCGGCGGGAGCTCCAGGAAATCGTGGATCTGGGCGGCCGGGTGGAGGACGTGTTCGTCTATCACAAGGTCTACGGCGTGGTCCGGGCGGGTCTGCGCATCGCCTCCCGCCGGGACATTGAAGGCTTCCTGACCCGCCTCGCCTCCAGCAGATCCGAGCCCCTGATGCGGATTACCGACGATTTTCACTACCACACCGTCTCCGCCGCCAGCGAGGAAATCCTCGACGCCGTGGAGGCCCGGCTGGGCGAACTGGGCTTTCTGGCCCCCCTGCGGGAATATGAACCCGAGGACGTCACAGGCCGGTAAAGGCCAAATATCGCGCAGATTCCATATTTTTTCACGCCATGTTCTCCGCTGGACGGCACATACTACCGGCGGAGGGATGTAGGATGCAAATGAAATCTGTCTTGCTCACCGTGGGAATCGGCGCCGTGGCCGGAGCGGCTACGATGCTGCTCATTCCCCGCCACAGCGAGGCCTACCGCCTGGCCGACGACGCCGCCCACAGCCTCAAGGAGGGCGCCGAGCGGGTCATCGACACCGTGCGGAGCCACTAAACCCCAGGGGGCGGGCAAACGCCCGCCCCGGCGTTGGAGCTGACAAGACAGTTGTCTTTTCACAAAAACTGTGCTATACTTTTGAGCAGAAAGCACAAATGAGGTGTTGGTATGACCACGAAAGAACCCCTGAATCTGACCATGCTCTGCGATTTTTATGAGCTGACCATGGGCAACGGCTACTGGAGCAAGGGTTTCCAGGACCAAATTACATATTTTGACGTCTTTTTCCGGGATGTGCCGGACAAGGGCGGCTTTGCCATTGCCGCCGGACTGGAGCAGGTGGCAGATTATATTCAAAACCTCCACTTCTCCGAGGCGGACCTGGACTATCTCCGGAGCCGGAAGCTCTTCTCCGAGGGCTTCCTGGACTATCTGCGGAATTTCCGCTTTACCGGCGACATCTACGCCGTCCCCGAGGGGACGCCCATCTTCCCCCGGGAGCCCATTCTGACCGTGCGGGCACCGGCCATTCAGGCCCAGCTGATCGAAACATATCTGCTGCTGGCCATCAACCATCAGAGCCTGATCGCCACCAAGGCCAACCGGGTGGTCCGTGCCGCCCAGGGGCGGAGCGTGCTGGAGTTCGGCTCCCGCCGCGCCCAGGGCGCGGACGGCGCGGTGCTGGGCGCTCGGGCAGCCTACATCGGCGGCTGCGCCGGTACGGCCTGCACCATCTCCGACCAGCTCTACGGCGTCCATGCCGGCGGCACCATGGCCCACTCCTGGGTCCAGATGTTCGACACCCAGTACGAGGCCTTCAAGACCTACTGCGAGATCTACCCCGACAACCCGGTGCTGCTGGTGGATACCTATAACACCCTCAAAAAGGGCATCCCCGACGCCATCCGCGCCTTTAACGAGGTCCTCAAGCCCCGAGGCCTCACCAAGTGCGGCATCCGCTTGGATTCCGGCGATATGACCTATCTCACCAAAATGGCCCGGAAAATGCTGGACGAGGCCGGCTGGCAGAGCTGCAAAATCTCCGTCTCCAACTCCCTGGACGAGTATATCATCCAGGACCTGCTGCTCCAGGGCGCGCAGATTGACATGTTCGGCGTGGGCGAACGGCTTATCACCGCCAAGAGCGAGCCGGTCTTCGGCGGCGTCTACAAGCTGGCCGCCGTGGAGAAGGACGGCCAGGTGATCCCCAAAATCAAAATCAGCGAGAACGTGGGCAAGATCACCAACCCCCACTTCAAGAAGCTCTACCGCTTCTACGGCAACGACACCGGCAAGGCCATCGCCGACTATCTGGCCGTCTATGACGAGACCGTGGACGACTCCCAGGACATCGAAATCTTCGACCCCGAGGCCACCTGGAAGCGCAAGCGCGTCTACAATTACACGGCCCGGGAGCTCCAGCAGCCTATTTTCAAGAACGGGCAGCTGGTCTACCGGCTGCCCAGCCTGCAGGAGATCCAGGACTACTGCAAGAAGGAAGTGGACGCCCTCTGGGACGAGGTCAAGCGCTTCGACAATCCCCACACCTATTATGTGGACCTGTCCCAGAAATTATGGGATATCAAATACCGCCTGCTCCGGGAAAACAATCAGGCCTGACCGGACCCGGAACGGCGATTCGTCAATCGATACAGATTTACCAATTCAGAAAGCCGCCTCGTTGTAATTTTCTACACCGTTTTCCAGATTCCCCGTTGACTTTCCCGGCAATCCATATTAAATTATAGATATAATATATGATTTTCCGAATGACGCCGGCGAGCGTCTCCGGGTGTCATCGGAGAACTTTTTTTGGAGGGACACGATATGCGAGTTTCCGAAATCTTTGAAAAGCGCGCCGCATTCTCCTTTGAGGTATTCCCGCCCAAGACGGACGTGGGTATGCAGAAGCTCTGCGGCGAGGGCGGCGTTCTCGATCAGCTCTACACCCTGAACCCTGACTACATCTCCTGCACCTATGGCGCCGGCGGCACCAATGTGGGCAAGAACCTGGAAGTCCTGGACAAGATCCAGAAGGACGGTAAGTGCACCCCTGTGACCCACTTCACCTGCATCGGCAACACCAAGGAGGGCATCAAGGACCAGCTGAATACCTACCTGGCCCACGGCATCAACCACATGCTGGCCCTGCGCGGCGACCTGCCCTTCGGCTGGACCGGCACCGGCGGCGACCTGCACTATGCCACCGAGCTGGTGAAGTTCGTCCGGCAGGAGTTCGGCGACAAGTTCACCATCGCTGTGGCCGGTTCCCCCGAGGGCCACATCGCCTGCCGCAGCCTGGAGGCTGACATTGCCTTCCTGAAGCAGAAGCAGGACAACGGCGCTGACTACATCATGACCCAGCTGTGCTGGGATATGGATCAGTTCCGGTACTGGCTGGACGCCATCCGCGGCGCCGGCATCTGGCTGCCCGTGGACGTGGGCATCATGCCCATCCTCGACCAGGCTGCCACCATCAACATGGCCCTCAGCCGCAACGGCTGCGTCATGCCCCGGAAGCTCTGCGAGATCATCTCCAAGCACTGGATCTTCCCCAACCCCTTCGACAAGGAGCCCTTCGACGCCAACGCGGCGCAGAAGAAGGCCGACTTCAAGGAGGCCGGTATCGAGTATACCATCAACCAGATCGACGAGTACCGTGCCTGCGGCATCGACGGCATCCACCTCTATGCCCTCAACAAGTACGAGGACGTGGCCCGCATCGCCAAGGAGAGCGGCCTGATCGACCTGATCTAATTGCACTGCTTCACCGCCCGGTCAATCCCCGGGCGGTTTTTTCGCGTCTGTTTACGCTTCCAGAGCCTGCCCACTCAGCCGCCGGGGCCGGGTGCGTTCGGCGGAGGTGCATCCAACACAGGCGTACAGTCCGGGCGGCTGCTAGCCGCCCCTACGAGGTGGAAAGGTAGCGGGTCGCGATGGCTGCGGGCTTGATTTGGCGGGGTGTGGGCACCCCGCCCTACGGACCGGATCGAAAGCGCGGCCTATCCGGATCTGCGGATTACGAAGGACAGCTTTTTAATAGGAAAGAAAAAAGACGCGGTGGATGGATGGCTGAAGGCCAGAGGGATTTCCCGGATACATGGAAGGATCTCCAGGGAGGAGGACTGCTATTATCTGACAGACCTGAACTCCACAAACGGGACATATCTGAATGGGGGACGCCTGGAAGTCAATGAAAAGGCAAGGCTCCGGCCCGGCGACTGCGTGGGGTTCGCGGATGTGAGATATGTGGTGGAGGGATAGTACCGGCATACCAGGGCGTATTGTCCTCTGTACACCGATGCAAAAAGCGGTACTGGATTTTTGGGCAGTGGTTCTGTATAATGAGAAGAAAACGAGGAAAGAGAGTGCGGCGGAAAGATGATATTTGAAAGCCATGCCCATTATGACGATGAAGCCTTTGATTCCGATCGAAGCGAGCTTCTTTCTCAGTGTCAGAATCAGGGAATT
>DVFN01000045.1 GCA_018713205.1 Candidatus Avoscillospira stercorigallinarum
ACGGGAAGCCTCCTTTTTGTGATAAACGTCGGCAAATCGCACCGGGCTCCAAAGCCTCCCCTTGAGGGGAGCCTTCCCTCATGCGACGCAGCCCAAAGCCTCTCCTTGAGGGGAGGCCCGCAAGGGAGCGCTGCCTGTGGCAGATACAGCGACCGCAGCGGTTGGGCAGCCACTTGCCTTGGCGGACCGCAACGCGGGCCGGGAAGGCATAGTGGCAACCCGGGGGCACGCGAAGCGTGACGGAGAGGTGTGCCGCCCGCAGGGCGGCGGCGCGGAAGCGCCCTCTGCACACACCGAAACCCTGCGGGAAACCTTCGGTGCGGCAACACCTCTCAGGCGCTTCGCGCCAGCTCCCCTCAAGGGGAGCCTTCCCTCTCAGGCATCGCAGCCCAAAGCCTCTCCTTGAGGAGAGGTGGCACGCGAAGCGTGACGGAGAGGTGTGCCGCCCGAAGGGCGGCGGCGCGCAAGCGCCCTTTGCACACACCGAGACCCTGCGGCAAACCATTGGTGCGGCAACACCTCTCAGGCGCTTCGCGCCAGCTCCCCTCAAGGGGAGCCTTCCCCTCTCAGGCGACAGGCCCCAACGCCTCCCCGCTGGCATCCGGCCTACCACGGGCCGTAGGGCGGCATGCCCACATGCCGCCGGAACCAGGTGCGTTGTGATCCGAACCCCGGTGGTTGCGACAGCCTGAGGCGGGGTGTGGGCACCCCGCCCTACGGTTGGTGCAGCCAGCGAAGGCATATCCGACAGGGAAAACGGGAATCATCGGATCATCTGCTTGAGCTCATAGAGCAGGTTCATGGCCTCGATGGGGGTCATGGTTTCGACGGTGACGGGTTTGAGCTTGTCGCGGATTTCCAGGGCGTCCAGGTCCAGCAGAGAGACCTGGTCCTGCCGGGGCTGCTCCGGGGCGGGACGGACCGCGCCGCCCTCCTCCAGCTCCTTCAGCAGCTTCCGGGCCCGGGCGACTACCTTCGGCGGCAGGCCCGCCAGCTTGGCCACTTCGACGCCGTAGCTCCGGTCCGCGCCGCCGGGGACGATCTTCCGGAGGAAAATCATCTCGTCGCCCCGCTTTTTCACCGAGATATTGAAGTTTTTCACGCCCTCCAGCTCCGCCTCCAGGGCCGTCAGCTCGTGGTAGTGGGTGGCGAAGAGCGTCTTCGCCCCCAGGGTCCGCCGGTCGGCGGCGTACTCCAGCACCGCCCGGGCGATGGCCATGCCGTCGTAGGTGGAGGTGCCCCGGCCGATCTCGTCGAGAATCAGCAGGCTCCGGGGCGTGGCCCGGCGGAGAATCTCGGCCACCTCCTGCATCTCCACCATAAAGGTGGACTGTCCGGCGGCCAGATCGTCCGACGCGCCGATGCGGGTGAAAATCCGGTCCACCGCCCCAATCCGGGCCGCCCGGGCCGGGACAAAGGAGCCCATCTGGGCCAGCAGCACGATCAGCGCCACCTGCCGCATATAGGTGGATTTACCGGCCATATTGGGGCCGGTGATAATGGCCACCTGGCAGTCCGCCGTGCCCAGCTTCGTATCGTTGGGCACGAAGAGCTGGCCCCGGAGCACCTGCTCCACCACGGGATGGCGGCCGCCTTCTATGACGATCTGGCCCGACAGATCCACCTCGGGCCGGACATAGTCCCGGTCCACGGCCAGCGCCGCAAAGCAGCTCAGTACGTCCGCCGCCGCCACCACCGACGCCGCCGCCTGGACCTCCGGGGCGTGGTCCGCCAGATACTGCCGGATGGTCTGAAACGCCTCATACTCCAGGCTCACCACCCGGTCCTTGGCGTTGAGAATGGTATCCTCCAGCTCCTTGAGCTCCTGGGTGATATAGCGCTCGCCGTTGGTGATGGTCTGCTTGCGGATATAGGTGTCGGGCACCAGGGAGACCTGGCCCTTGGCCACCTCGATATAATAGCCAAACACCCGGTTATAGCCCACCCGGAGATTCTTGATGCCGGTGCGCTCCTTCTCCCGGGCCTCGATTTCGGCCAGCGTGTCCTTGCCGCCGGACATGATGTCGTGGAGGCGGTCGATCTCCTCGCTGTAGCCCGGGCGGATCATGCCGCCCTCGCGGACGGTGAAGGGGGGCTCGTCCACGATGGCCCGGTCGATCTCGTCCACCAGGGCGGTGAGGTCGGGCAGATTGTCCCGCAGCGTGGCCAGCATGGCGCTCTCAAAGGGCCCGAGGGCCGCCGCCAGCGCCGGCAGCGGCGCGAGACCGGCTGCCAGCTGGCGGAAGTCCCGGCAGGTGCAGGTGCCGGTGACGATGCGGGCCATGACCCGCTCCAGGTCGGTGACCTCCCGGAGCACGCGAATCAGCTCCTCCCGGCCCATGGTGCTGTTCACCAGCTCCTCCACGGCGTCCAGCCGCTTCTGGATCAGGTTGGGACTCACCAGGGGCTTCTCCAGCCAGGACCGCAGCAGCCGCCCGCCCAGGGCGGTCTTGGTCTTGTCCAGGACCCAGAGGAGGCTCCCGCGCTTCTCGCCGGACCGGAGGGTCTCGGTGAGCTCCAGGTTCCGCCGGGCCGTCAGGTCCAGCTCCAGGAACCGGGCCGCGTGGGAGAATTCCAGGGCGCGGACGTGGGGGAGATCGGATTTCTGGTTCTGCTTCAGCGTGGTCAGCAGCGCGCCTGCCGCCTGGACCACCTGGGGCGCTTCGGAGAGGCCCAGCGCCTCCAAATCCTGCCCGAACTGGGCCGTGACCACCGAGGCCGCGGCGTCATAGTCGAAGAGGGCCGCGTCGCCCACCTCGGCGCAGCAGGGCACCCGGGTCCGCAATGCGTCGGCCAGCAGCGGGTCCTCGGGGGCTTGGCCGCCCAGCAGCAGCTCGGCGGGCTGGTAGCAGCCCAGCTCGTCCACCACCCGCTCGGGACCGTGGGCCAGCACGGCGGTAAACGCGCCGGTGGAGATGTCGCAGAAGCACAGGCCGAAGCACCCGGCCTCGCCGTAGACGCTGGCAAAGAAGTTGTTCTTCCGCTCGTCCAGCATGGAGCTCTCGGTGACGGTGCCGGGGGTCACCACCCGGACGATCTCCCGCTTCACCAGACCCTTGGCCAATGCCGGGTCCTCCATCTGCTCGCAGATGGCCACCTTGAAGCCCTTGGCCACCAGCCGGGCGATATAGCTCTCGGCGGAGTGGTAGGGCACGCCGCACATGGGCGTCTGGTCCTCCTTGTCCTTGCCCCGGTCCCGGGTGGTCAGGGTCAGGTCCAGCTCCTTGGAGGCCAGCTTGGCGTCCTCGGCGAACATTTCATAGAAGTCCCCCAGGCGGAAAAACAGTAAGCAGCCCGGGTTGCGCTCCTTCATCTCCATATATTGCCGCATCATCGGCGTCAGATCTGCCATTGCCTGCCTCCTAGATTCCCTATTCCCTATTCCCTCTTACCTCTTACCTATTTTGGCTGCCCTGTCAGGCTCCAGGTGTTGTGGCCGGTGATTTCCACGTCCATAAACCGGCCGATCCAGTCGGCGGGGCCGGGGAAGCGGACCAGGCGGCCGCCCTCGGTGCGGGCGGTGAGGGACTCGCCCTCGACGCCGTCCACCAGGACCCGGACGGTTTTGCCCACGTAGCTCCGGTGGATCTCCTCGGAGATCCGGTTCTGGGCCGTCACCAGCCGGTCGAACCAGGCGTTCTTTTCCTGCCGGGTGGCCGGGTCCGGCATGGACGCCGCCGGGGTGCCCTTGCGGGGCGAATAAATAAAGGTAAAGAGGGCGTCGTAGCGCACCTGCTCGATCAGGCTGAGGGTGTCCTCGAACTCGGCCTCGGTCTCGCCGGGGAAGCCGACGATGATATCGCTGGTCAGCACCAGATCCGGCATGACGCTGCGGCCGTATTCCACCAGGGAGAGGTACTGTTCTCGCGTATAGCGGCGGTTCATCTCCTTCAACACCCGGTCGTTGCCCGACTGGACCGGCAGATGGAACTGCTTGGCGATTTTGGGGCTGGCGGCCATGGTGTCGAAGAGCTTCTTCGTGGCGTCCTTGGGGTGGGAGGTCATAAACCGGAGCCAGAAGTCCCCGGGCAGCCGGGCGATTTCGGCCAGCAGGTCGGCGAAGTCCACGCCCAGCCCTAAGTCCTTGCCGTAGGAGTTGACGTTCTGGCCCAGGAGGGTGATATCCCGGATGCCCTGGTCCAGCAGGCCCCGCACCTCGGCGAGAATGTCCTCGGGTCTGCGGCTCCGCTCCCGGCCCCGGACGTAGGGCACGATGCAGTAGGAGCAGAAGTTGTTGCAGCCGTACATGATGGACACCCAGGCCTTGACGCCGCCCTGCCGCAGCAGCGGGATGCCCTCGGCGATGGACCCGGCGGAGTCCTCGGCGGCGAAAATCCGCTTGTTGGTGGAGAGGACGTACTTCAAAAGCTCCGGGAACCGCCACAGCTGGTGAGGGTTGAAGACGCCGTCCACATGGCGGTAGCTCTCGCGGATTTTTTGGACCACGTGGTCCTGACCCATCATGCAGCCGCAGAGGAAGATCTTCTGTCCCGGGTGACGGCGCTTGGTGTGGACCAGGGCCCCCACGTTGCCGTAGACCCGCTGCTCGGCGTGCTCCCGGATGGCGCAGGTGTTGAGGACGATGACGTCGGCCCCCTCCTCGGTCTCGGCCATCTCGTAGCCGCAGGCGGCCAGCATGCCGCGAATTTTCTCCGAGTCGGCCTCGTTCTGCTGGCAGCCGTAGGTATCCACAAAGGCCCGGGGCGTCCGTCCGGCCGCGGCCCAGTGGGCGCGAATCTCGCCGCAGATTTCCGCCTGCTTGTTCAGCTCCTCCGGGGCGATCACAGTGGTCTTGGTCTCCAAGTCGGTATCCTCCAACATACAATTTCGTGATTTTGTATTATATCACGTTTTTCGCCCCGTTTCAAGCGCAGGGCCGGTTCCCCCCGCCGCCGGGTCCAATGGGCCGTTGGCGAACGCAATCCCGCCCGAGCTCTCGTAGGGCGGGGTGCCCACACCCCGCCGCAAAGCCGCCGGAACCACCGGGGCCGCAATTACAACGCACCCGGTCCCGGGCGGATATATAATCCGCCCCTACGACAGGACCGGCAGCCCGTGCGGTCATGGGGGTGCGTTGCACACGGAACCCAGCGGACGCGCCATGCGCGCCCCTACGGCGCGCAGCGCTTCTTCATTCTTCCCCCTTCACTATCTCCGCCAGCAGGTCCAGGACGGCGGGGATTTCCGTCTCGGGCAGGTCGGCGTACTGGAGGACCACGGCGCCCGGGGTTTTCGGGGCGGTGTCGGGGAAATAGTATTGGGCCAGGGCCGCCGCCGGGATGCCGGATGCCTGGAACCGGGCCGTCAGGTCTGCGTCGGGGAGGACGGTCTTCAGCCGCAGCAGCATATGGAGCCCGGCCTCGTCCTCCAGCACCTCCACCCGCTGGCCGAACTGCCGCTGCTCCAGCTCCGCCCGGAACCGCTGGCGCAGCAGCCGGTAGTGGCGCTTCATCCGGCTGACGTGCTTTTCAAAATACCCCTCGTCCAGGAACCGGGCCAGCGTCAGCTGCTCGAAGCTGGGCACCGTGCAGCTGTAGAAGCCCAGCTTCTCCCGGTACCGGTCCAGCAGCTCCGGCGGCAGGATCAGATAGCTGATGCGCAGAGCCGGGGTGATGGTCTTGGAGAAGGTGTTCAGATAGATCACCCGGCCGGTGGCGTCCATGCTGTACATGGTGGGAATGACCTTGCCGGTGAAGCGGAACTCGGAATCATAGTCGTCCTCGATCAGGTACCGGCCGCGGCTGCTGCCCAGCCAGGCCATCAGCTGCCGCCGCCGGGCGATGGGCATGACGGCGCCGGTGGGGAACTGGTGTCCCGGCGAGATGTGGAGGACGCCGGCCCCCGAGGCGATGAGGCCCGGCACCGTGACGCCGCTCTCGTCCATCTCCACCGGCCGGACCTGGGCGCCGCCGGCGGCGTAGACCTGCCGGAGCTTCCGATGGCCCGGGTTCTCCAGGGCGAAGACCTTGTCCCGTCCCAGGAGCTGAAGCAGGACGTTATAGAGATATTCCGCCCCCGCGCCGATGACGATGGCCTCGGGGTCCACCGCCATGCCCCGGCTCCGGCGGAGCATCCCGGCGATGGCGGCCCGGAGCTCCGGCAGGCCCTGGCCGGGCATGGGCGCCAGCAGCCGCTCCCGGCAGTCCAGCAGCACGCCCCGCATCAGCCGGGCCCAGACGGAAAAGGGAAACTGCCCCGCGCTGGGCGGCGGCGCTTCCGAGACCGGCGCGGCAGCGGGACACCGGGGCGCGGACGGCTGGGGCAGCGTCTCCAGCACCTCGGCATAGTAGCCCGACCGGGGCCGCGACCGGAGATAGCCCTCGGTCAGCAGCTGCTGATAGGCGCTCTCCACGGTGATGCGGCTGACGTTGAGATTTTCCGCCAGCGCCCGCTTGGAGGGCAGCTTTTCTCCGCCCGCAATGACGCCGGCCAGCAGATCCTCCTTGATGCACCGGTAGAGCTGCTCATAGAGGGGCGTCGGAGATCCGGGGTCCAAGACATAGGTCCGCACGGCGTTGGCCTCCTTTCTTTGGAGAAACTGGAAGATTTGATAAGGCCAGTATACCCCAGGTTTCCCCAATTTGCAAGGCAGCGGGAATCAAAAAAAGCGCCGCAGACGCGGCGCAAGAAAATGGGTTTATCTCAACAGCGGTGAGCACAGGCCGGGACCTTGCGGGAAGCTTTCGGTGCGGCAACACCTCTCAGGCGCTCCGCGCCAGCTCCCCTCAAGGGGAGCCTTCCCTCTCAGACAACGGGTCTCTAAGCCTCCCCTTGAGGGGAGGTGGCACGGCGAAGCCGTGACGGAGAGGTGTGCCGCCGCGCAGCGGCGGCGGCGCGTCAGCGCCCTTTGCACAGGCCGAAACCCTGCGGGAAACCTTCGGTGCGGTAACACCTCTCAGGCGCTTCGCGCCAGCTCCCCTCAAGGGGAGCCTTCCCTCTCAGACAACGGGTCCCTAAGCCTCCCCTTGAGGGGAGGCCCGCAAGGGAGCGCCGCCAGCGGCGGAAGAAGCGACCGCAGCGGTTGGGCAGCCACTTGCCTTGGCGGGCTGCGAAGCTGCCCGGGAAGGCTTAGTGGCAACCCGGGGGC
>DVFN01000046.1 GCA_018713205.1 Candidatus Avoscillospira stercorigallinarum
AATCTTTTGCCCCATCCGTGCAGTTATAAAAGGGGGAAATACATACAGTATTCCCGCCCTTTTATAACTTTCGTATGAGGCAAAATCTTTGGCCGAATGCTCTTGCCAAATTGTGCGGTGCTGCCCTATAACACCCTGGACAATATCTACTGCATCGCCCAGCTGGGCGAGACCGAACCCATCCTCTGCCTCTCGGAGCAGCTCTCCAAAATGATGCGCTACAGCATGAGCATGAAGCAGAACATCGTCCCCCTGCGCCGGGAGCTGGGCCATATGGAGAACTATATCTCCATTCTCAACATCCGCTTTGACGACCGTATCCGTCTGGAAAACCGCATTCCCCCGCCGCTGTACGACGCCATGGTGCTCAAGCTCTCGCTCCAGCCGCTGGCGGAAAACGCCTGGCAGCACGGGCTGGTGTTCCAGGAGGACCGCCAGGGCGCCATCACCCTGGACGCCCGGGTGGAGGGGCAGGTGCTGCTGCTCTATGTGGAAAACGACGGCGCGCCCATCCCGCCGGACCGGTGCGACCAGCTCAACGCCCGCTTCGCCCGGGTCCACTACGGCGCCGCCAACTACGATTCCGGCCACGGCATCGCGCTGGAAAATATCAACAACCGCCTGAAGCTCACCTTCGGCGCGGACTACGGCCTGCGGCTGGAAAACCGCGCCGAGGGCGGCTGCCGGGTCATTCTCCGCCTGCCGCTGCGCATGGCGGGCCCCGCCGCCGGGGAAAATTAGGGATAGCGCTTTCCCATTGCCTCTGATATAATAGATGAGAATCGAGACTGTCGAAAAACCACGGGAAACGCTTCCGCAGCAGAGAAGTGGGAACCATTCGGAGGGACGTATATGGGCTTTGACCTGCTGCTGGGCAACGGGGCGCTGAAATCGCGGCTGGGCGCGGCGCTGGCCCAGGAAAAAACGGGCCACTGCTATCTGCTGGCCGGTCCCGCCGGCTCCGGCAAGACCACCCTGGCCCGGCTGCTGGCCGCGGCGCTCCAGTGCGAGGGCCGCGAGAAGCCCTGCGGCATCTGCGGCTCCTGCCGCAAGGCCATGGCCGGGATTCATCCCGACATCATCACCGTCGATACCCCCGACCGCAAAACCGTGCCGGTGGAGCGGATTCGGGCCCTGCAGGCCGACGCCTATATCCGTCCCAACGAGGGACGGCGGAAGGTCTACCTCTTCCCCCGGGCCCAGGCCCTGACCGAGAGCGCCCAGAACGCCCTGTTGAAGCTCATCGAGGAGCCGCCGCCCTACGGCGTGTTCCTGCTGCTCAGCGACAATCCCGAACGGCTCCTGCCCACGGTGCGCAGCCGCTGCCAGCTGCTGCGGCTGGAGCCCCTGTCCCAGGCCGAGGCCCTGCCCTGGCTGGCGGAGCGGTTCCCCCAGCGGGACCGGGAGGCCCTGCTGGCGGCCTACCGCCGCGGCGGCGGCTACCTGGGCGCGGCGGCCGCAGTGCTGGAGGGCGAGCTGCTGGCGCCTGAGACCGAGACGCTGCTCCAATGCCTGACCCGGCGGGATATGCTGGGCCTGACCGCCCTGGGCGCTTCCCTGGAGCGGAAAACCCGGGAGGAGCTGCTGGCGCTGCTGCAGGCGTGGAAGGCCCTGCTGGCCCGGGCGCTGATGGCCCGCTCCGGCCTGCCGGAATCCCGGGAAGCCGCCGGTCTGGGCCGCGCCCTGGCCGCTCCGGCCCTGATGCGCTGCCTCCAAGGCGTCGATACCTGCCTGGAGGCCGCCGACTCCAACGTCGGCCTCGGCCATCTGTGCGGCTACCTCACCGCAGAAATGCAGGACGCGCTGGCGCTGTAGCGCCGCCGTCCCCTGAGAATCAATGTCACTGTCTATGACAGAGTAAGGAGTTATCCATGCAAGACCTGGAACCCATGTTTCCCGCCTCTGCGCCGTCGGAAATCCCCACCGATCTGCTGCCGGAGTCTGCCGCCCCGGCGGCGGAGCCGGAGACCGAATCCCCCGAACGGACGCCGGAGGCCCCCGATTGCCCCCCGGAGCCCGAAGCGCCGGACACGGTAATCGTGGCGGATATCCACTTCCGCAACAACAGTAAGGTATATTTCTTCGATCCCGCCGACCTGACCCTGAAGGCCGGGGATCACGTCATCATCGACACCGCCCGGGGCCATGAATACGGAATCTGCGCCGCGGGCAACCATCCCGTGCCGCGCAAGGACATCGTGCCGCCGCTGCGGCGGGTGCTGCGCCTGGCCACCGAGAAGGACGAGCGCATCAACGCCGAAAACGAGCAGAAGGAAAAGCGGGCCTTTGAGGTCTGCCAGCAGAAGATCCAGGCCCACGGCCTGGACATGCAGCTGGTGTCGGCGGAGTGCGCCTTCGACGGCAGCAAGATTCTGTTCTTCTTTACCGCCGACGGGCGGGTGGACTTCCGGGAGCTGGTCAAGAATCTGGCCTCGGTGTTCCGCACCCGCATCGAGCTCCGGCAGATCGGCGTCCGGGACAAGGCCAAGATGGTCGGCGGCCTGGGCATGTGCGGCCGTCCCTTCTGCTGCCGGGAGTTTTTGGACGACTTCCAGCCGGTGTCCATCAAGATGGCCAAAACCCAAAATCTCAGCCTCAATCCCACGAAGATCTCCGGCGCCTGCGGGCGGCTGATGTGCTGCCTGAAATACGAGCAGGACGCCTACGAGGACCTGCTGAAGACCAGCCCCAAGAACGAGTCCTTTGTGGACACCGTGGACGGCCGGGGCACGGTGGTGGACGTCAATCTGCTGCGCCAGTGCGTCCGGGTCCGGATGGAGGATGAGCCGGACACTATCAACACCTATCGCAACAGCGAAATCGTGGTTCTGCGCAGCGGCAAGGCCAAGAAGACCGATCCGCCGGTTCCCCGGGATCTGGCCCCCCTGTCCTCTCTGCCCAAGCCGGAGCAGAAGCGCGAGCCCATGCCCGAGAGCCTGCCCGACGTGATGTACCGAGGCGAGGCCCTTGCCGCCAGCAGCCCGGCGGAAAAGGCGGAGAAGGCAGAAAAGCCCGACGAGGCCGGCCGTCCCAGCCGCCGTCGCCGCCGCCGTCCCAGCGGCGAAAAGTCCGAGGCCGGCCAGCCGCCCAAGCAGGACAAGGCCGCCGAGAAGCCCCAGCAGCCCAAGGCCGAAAAGCCCCGGCAGGAGCGGCCGGAAAAGCCCCGGCAGGACCACCAGAGCGAAAAGCCCCAGCGGGAAAAGCGGCCCGAGGGAGAAAACGCTCCGTCCGAATCCCACCGGCCCCGCCGCCGTCGCCGCCCCAGAGGCAAGAGCGGCGAATCCAACCCTCCGCGTGAATAAAACAGTCCAGCCCGGCGGAGTTTCTCTTCGCCGGGTGATGGTTTGCTGCACGGGATGTATGCCCGCCGTCAGCCGAAGAAGTGAGATCCTTTGACTATGAAACAAACGCTGCAAACCCTGCTCCGCCGCTATCGGGAGCAGTGGTCCTATCTGATCGTAGGCGGCTGCACCACCCTGGTCAACTACGCCGTCTTTTTCCTGCTGGACCGCACGGGCCTGTACTACCAGCTGAGCAATGTACTGGCCTGGGTGTGCGCGGTGATCTTCGCCTACTTTGCCAATGGCCGCTGGGTTTACCGGTCCGTGGCCCGGCGGGGCTGGCGGGAGGCCGGCAGCTTTGCCCTCTCCCGGCTCTTCTCCCTGGGGCTGGAGAGCCTGCTGCTCCATCTGCTGGTGGATCTGGCCCAGGTACACCAGCTGGCCGCCAAGCTCCTGGTCGCCGTGGTCGTGGTGGTGGTCAACTACATCACCGGGCGCATCGTCTATTTGAGAAAGGGGGCCTGACCATGCTGTCCGTCGTCATTCCCAGCTATAACGAGGCGGGATTGGTGCTGCCCGCGGCGCAGACCATCGGGACGATTTTGGCCGAGGCGCACATTGAATATGAATTGCTCTTTGTGGACGACGGCTCCCGGGACGGCACCTGGGCCGAGATCCAGGCCGCCCACCGGGAAAACGCCGCCGTCCGGGGTCTGCGCTTCTCCCGGAACTTCGGCAAGGAGGCCGCCATCTTCGCCGGGCTCCGGTATGCCCGGGGCGCCTGCTGCGCCGTGATCGACTGTGATCTCCAGCACCCGCCGGAGAAGCTGCCGGAGATGGTCCGGCTCTGGGAGCAGGGCTACGCCGTGGTCAACGGCGTCAAGGCGGACCGGGGCACGGAATCGGCGGCCTACGGTCTGGCGGCCCGGTGCTTCAACGCGCTGATGAGCCGCGCCGCCCGCATCGACATGCGCCGGTCCTCAGATTTCAAGCTGCTGGACCGGCAGGTGGTGGACGCCCTGCTGGACCTGCCGGAGCGGAAGACCTTTTTCCGGGCCCTGGTGGGCTGGGCGGGCTATCGGTCCATCGACGTCCCCTTCGAGGTCCGGGACCGGTCCGTGGGCCAGTCCCATTTCTCCACCCTCTCTCTGATCCGCTACGCCCTCTCCAATCTCACCGCCTACTCCTGCGCGCCCATGCAGATCATCACGGCCCTGGGCGGTCTCTTTCTGGTGCTGGCGGTGGTGCTGGGCATCCAGACCCTGGTGCGCTGGGCCAGCGGCACGGCGGCGGACGGCTTCACCACGGTGATTCTGCTGCTGCTGCTCATCGGCAGTATTTTAATGATCGGCCTGGGCATCATCGGCTACTACATCGCCCAGATCTTCCTGGAAATCAAGGCCCGGCCCCGGTACCTGGTGGCCGAGACCTGCGGCGCGGGAGGGGAACGCCATGGATCATAAGCTTCCCGCGCCGGACCAGACGCTGCGCCGCCTCTGGACCAGGACGCCGGGCTATGTCCGGCTGACCTGTGCCGCCGCCCTGGTTCTGGGCCTGGCCGCCCACCTCTTTATGTTCACCAATAAGCTGCCCAATCACGACGATGTGGGCCATCTCTTTTCCGCCACCTACGGCACGGCCTCGGGCCGGTGGCTGCTGCCGCTGATTCTGCGGCTGGACGGCAACTACAGCATGCCCTGGCTCATCGGCCTGCTGGCGCTGCTGTGTCTGGCCGGCGCCGCGGCCCTGACGGTGACGCTGCTGGGCATCCGCCGCCCCGTGGCCTGCGTGCTGACCGCGGGCCTGCTGACGGCCTTCCCGGCCACGGCGGCCACCTTCTCCTATATGTTCACCGCCGACGCCTACTTCTTCGGCCTCTTTCTGGCGGCCCTGGGGGCCTACTGGACCGTCCGCTTCCCCCGGGCCGGGATTCCGGCCGGAGCCGCGGCCATCACCTGCTCCCTGGGCATCTATCAGAGCTACTTCCCCGTGGCCGCGGCGCTGCTGGTGGGCTCGCTGCTGCTGGAGACCCTGGCAGGCCGCCGGACCTGCCGGAGCCTGATCCTCGAGGGTCTGCGGCGGGTGCTGGTTCTGGGACTGGCCATGGGCGTCTACCTGGTCCTGGTCCGGCTCACCACCCGGGAGGTGGGGCTGGTGGACTATATGGGCCTCAGCGCCATGGGCCAGCTGGCCCTTCGGGACATCCCCGGGCTGGTGCTGCGGTGCTATACGGCCTATATCGACGTTCTTCTGCGCAACACCGACGGCTATACCTTCTCCTTCGTCAAATATCTCCTGCTGCTGGCCGGAGCCGTGGCGGCCTTTCTGCTGATCCGGCTGCTGGTCCGGCAGCGGCTGGGCGTTTCCCGCACTCTGCTGGCCCTGGGGCTGACCCTGCTCTATCCGCTGGCGGCCAATCTCATCTATCTGATGTCCGGCGGGGCCGAGGTCCACAGCCTGATGTTCTACGGCTCGGTGTACCTGCTGCTGCTGCCGCTGGCCCTGCTGGAGGCAGCCGGTCCCCGGGAGACCAGCTGGACCGCCGCCGCGGGCTGGGTTCTGGCCGCCTCTCTGGCCGTGACCACCTATTCCTATATCGTGGCCGACAACCGGGCCTATCTGAAGCTGGATGTGGCCCTGGAGCAGTGCGCCGCCTATTCCAACCGCCTTCTGGGCGCGGTGGAGCAGTGCGAGGGCTACGAATCGGGGATGCCCATTGTGCTCCTGGGCTCCGGGGCCTATACCGACGACCTGAACCCCACCCCGGCCCTCAGCGATATCTCCCTCACCGGTGTGCTGAGTCTGGCCGACTTCCGCACCAGCTACACCTACGACTATTTCCTCCGCTACTACCTGGGCTACGCCGGACCGGTCTACCTGGACGGCTCCGAGGCCGCCGCCGCCCTGGACCCGGCCCAGACCGAGGCCCTGACCGTCTACCCCCGGCAGGGCAGCATCGCCATTCTCGACGGCATGGCCGTGGTCAAGCTCAGCGAACCGTAGGGACATGCCATGGCCTACCGGCCCTGGTCCATCTCAACCTCACCCATATGAGCGTAATCGAGTGCGGCTGGATTCTCAAAGGAATGCATACCCTGCTGAAGACATAAAACCGTGGAAGAGCCGGTACTCTTCCACGGTTTTTAGCGTGTCAAAAAGTCATATTCATGCGCTGTGCGTTCGATACGGTCCGTAGGGCGGGGTGCCCACACCCCGCCAAACCAGGCAGCCGGAACCACTGGGTTCGCAGTTCGCGCAGCCTTGCCATGGCGGCATGTGGGCATGCCGCCCTACGCCCACAGCGTTCGGCGGACTTCCTTGCACGCGGAGGCGGATGGGCGGATATATAATCCGCCCCTACATCCCGTGCCGCCAGTCAGCGGGGGTAGGGGCTGCGGATGTCGCTTACGCCGAGAATGTAGTCCACGCTGGTCTTGTAAAACTGGGCCAGGCGGATCAGCACCTGGGTGGGAATGTCATTTTCTCCGGTTTCATACTTGGAGTAGCCAGTCTGGGACATGCCCAGATAGCGGGCCACCTGGGTCTGATTGAGATCCGCATCTTCCCGCAAATCACGCAGTCGATTCATCTTGCATCACCGGGCATAGTATCCCATATTTCCCGTTTCGGCATTGCATTTTAACCTGTTTTAGGTTAAAATGCAAAAGAGGTGATGTCAGATGCCCGATTACAAGGAATTATATCTCACACTGTTCCGCGCCACGGAGCAGGCCATCCACACCCTGATCGAAGCACAGCAGAGCTGTGAGGCCATGTATTTGGACCAGTGTGAGGCAGAAGAAACGGCAGCCGAGTCAGAGTAATTGCAGAGCAGATCAATTTTTCCCACATTTGCTGCCCTGCAATACACCTTTGGCCCAGAAAGGTCCTGTCTTCTGAAATTTCGTAGGGGCGGCCTATATGGCCGCCCGTGCGCGCTGCCGGTTTGCCGGAGGCTTGCGGGAATCGCAACCCTGTCCGGGCGGCCATAAAGGCCGCCCCTACATCCCGTCGCCGGTCTGTTCGCCCGGACCGCAAAAAACCTGGAGGAGCGGTGCTCTTCCAGGTTTTTTGCCTATTCGGGGGCTTAGCCATGCCGGTATTGGCTCCGCAGGAGATCGTCCGGCTGCATCATCCCTCTGCCAGTGTCAGGACCTTATACAGCGTCTGGGCGGTGCGGATGTTGTAGTTGGCCGAGGCCCAGCAGCCGCGGCCTTGGGCGTCCAGGGCCAGGGCGAAGGGAAGCCGCTGGTCGCCCACGCCCATCTGGCGGTGGAGGGCGTCCAGGCCGTGGGGGTCCCGATCCACCAGGAGCCGGGCCGTGGGCAGGACCCGCAGAACCTCCCGCAGGGTGGGGTTCTCCAGCTGGGCCTCGGGGTCGGCCAGAATGGCGATGGGCCACGCCGCGGCGCGGAAGTCGGCTTGGCAGTCCAGCAGCTCCCGCAGCAGGTGCTCCGTGGGCTCCTGTCCCGGGGCCACGGCCAGAAACAGGGATTTCTCATGCCGCTGCTCCGCCAGCGCCCGGGCAATCGGGCCCTCGGGCAGGGTGAAGGACACGGACTGGAGGCACTGGGCCGTCTCGTCCTTGGGCAAAATCAGGGCCTTTTCCGTGGGACCGGCCACGGGGAACCGCTCCAGCCGGGTGCTGACCGAGCCGTCGATCTGCCGGACCGTGGTCAGCAGCTGGTAGTCGCCGGGGACCACCCGGAGGGTGCAGGGCTCCGAAACCGTCAGGCCCTCATAGCGCTGGGTCTGGTAGCCGCTGCCGGTGAACCGGGCCAAAGTGAACTGGAGGTCATAGACCGTGGGCGTCCGGGCCGTCAGGGTCAGGGGGACCGTCCGGGCCGGGGCGGCGGGGGTTTCCTCCACCGGGTGGAAGACCGGTCCGGCCTCGGTCGCCTCAGCCCACTCGTAGGCCAGGGTATTGGGGTTGCGCCGGGCGGGAATGCCGAAGGTCCGGCAGAGCTGGACGAAGACCACGCCCAGCGCATAGGCCGGAGCCCGGCGGTGGGTCAGGACGCCGGTGAGGCTGGGATACCAGTTCCGGACGCCGTAGTCGGGCATGACCTGGATCTCGTTCTGAATCCACGCCCAGAGGTCCCGGCCCGCGGCGAAGCCCTGGGGCAGCGCAGCCCGGGCGGCGGCCCGGTGGGGCAGGAGCATCTCATAGTCCACCCGGGGCGCCAGCACGTACTGCTGCCAGGTCTCCCGATCCAGCCGGGCCCGGTAGGGCAGGGCCCCGTCCAGGGCGTCTTGCAGCATATCCACGGTCAGATCCATAAAGTCCTTGGGCCGCAGCGTCTCCAGCAGCAGCCGCTTGTCCTCGTCCGAATACTGGGGCAGGGCCAAAAAGGCCTCCAGCGCCGGGAGATTGCCCCGGGCATGGACCCGGAAGGGCGCGAAATCGTCGCCGGCGGCGTCATGGCAGAAGGACTGCCAAATGCGCTGGCGCTGGGCCTCCAGGGCGGCGGCCCGGGCCTTGTGGAGCCGCAGCTGCTCGTCGGCGGGGGCGTCGGGGACGTGCTCCGCCGGGGGCCGCAGCCGGAATTCCGCCGTGCGCAGGGGCAGGGCCTCCACCGGGTCGCCTTGGCGGAGCTCCAGGGTCAGGGTCCGGGTCTCCCGCAGATCCACCGCCGCACCGGCGATGCGGCCCCGGCAGACGGTTTCCACATACAGCCCGCCCAGGCCGGTGCGGAACCGGGCCACGCCCTGTCCGTCGGTCTCGGTCTCATAGATGGGGAACAATTCGCTGTAGTTGACCACGCAGAACCGGACCGCCGCGCCGGACACCGGCATGCCGCCGTCGGTGACGGAGACCTCCAGCACCGCGGTGGGGGCGTAGGTATCGGTGGTATTGAGCAGAGTATAGAGGGGCGTCCGGTAGGCCACGTCGCCGCCGGTGAGGCAGGTGCTCCAGGCCTTGGCATGGACCAGCATGGCCTTGGAGGCGGCGGCGGTGAACCAGCCCCGGTCCAGCACCGGCTCGGGCTCACAGGCCCCCAGGTAGTGCCATGCGCCGTCGGCCCAGACCTCCACCCAGGCGTGGTTGTCGTCGCAGTGGGACCAGCGGGGCACGTAGCACTGCCGGGCCGGGAGGCCGACGCTGCGCAGTGCCGAGGTGGTGAACACCGACTCCTCGCCGCAGCGGCCCAGGGTGGACTTGAGCATGGTGGACGGGGCGATGGTCCGGTCGTCGGAGCCGATATAGGTGGCCCGGCCGAAGCACCAGTAGTTGACCTCCAGGGCGGCCTCGGTCATGGTCTTGCCCTGGACCAGGGGCAGCAGCGCCTCGAAGAGCTGGCCGCGGCTCAGGTCCAGATTCTCGTTGTTGACCCGGGGCGGCAGCACATAGGCCAGAAACAGGTCCTCGGGCAGGGTCTGGAGGTAGGGCAGGGCGTCCCGGGCCCGGAGCGTGGCCTGGACATAGGCGTCGATCTCCGCCACGGCATAGGTCACCAGGTCGTTGACGTGCATATGGCCATAGAGGGCCCGGAGGCACAAGGCCGTATCGCCGTCACAGCGGCGGAGATAGTCCTCGACCTCCCGGCGCTTGGCCGGATACGCCTGGAGGTTGGCCTCGAACCGGTCGTCGATGGCTCGGACCATGTCCTCGGAAAATTGCAGCTTCATGGGAGTCCTCCCTTACTTGAGCATGACCTTGAGCACGGTATCCACCGGGTCGGGCAGCACCGGATTGGGGCCCAGGTCGGCAAAGACGATGTCGGGATAGTCGCTGTGGACCCAGCTGGTGGAGACGGGGATCTCCTGGCCGGTGGAGAGCAGGCGGATTCCCGCCACGTCCTCGGCCCGCAGCCCCAGCAGCGGCACGGGGCCCATGGTATTCTCATACATATGGAAGTAGAGGGTCTTGTCCTTCTGGGTAATGCGGCCGAACTCGGGCCGGGGCAGCTCGCTGCGGCCGCAGCCGTAGATGCTCTCGGCATTGTCGTGCATCCAGCGGCCGATGTCCCGGAGAATGGCCTGAGACTGGGGCGGGATATTGCCCTGGGCGTCGGGGCCCACGTTGAGAATCATATTGCCGCCCTTGGAGACGCACTCCACCAGCTTTTTAATCAGCATGGAGGCGGGCTTATAGAAGGGATCGGTCCCATTGAAGCCCCAGTTGTTGTTCATGGTGGCGCAGACCTCCCAGAGCATGGGGTTGCCCTCCACGTCCAGGATGCCCTGGGGCGGGATGAACTTCTCGGGGGTGACAAAGTCGCCGTGGTACGGGGTGGGGCGGCAGTCGTGGAGGGAGCCGAAGCCCTCGCCGCTGACCTCCAGCCGGTTGTCGATGATGACATTGGGCTGGAGGGACCGGACCATCTCCATAAACTCGGTGGCCTTCCAGGTCTCGCCGCGCATATGGTCGTAGGAGAAGTCGAACCACAGGAGATCCAGCTTGCCGTAGTTGGAGCAGATTTCCCGGGCCTGGTTGAACATATACTCCAGGTAGCGGTTGAAGTCCCGGTTCTCGTTGGAGCACTCGGGGTGGTTGCGCATGGGGTGGTACCGGTCGCCGTAGTGGGGATAGTCGGGGTGGTGCCAGTCGATCAGGGTGAAGTAGAGGCCCACCCGCAGGCCCTCGGCCCGGACTGCCTCTACGAAGTCCCGGACGATATCCCGGCCCAGCTTGGTGTTGGTGGACTTGAAGTCGGTATACTGACTGTCGAAGAGGCAGAAGCCGTCGTGGTGCTTGGCGGTCAGGACCACGTACTGCATGCCGGCCTCCTTGGCGGCCTTGGCCCAGGCCCGGGGATTATAGTCCCGGGGGTTGAACTCGTCGAAGTAGGGCATATACTCGGATTCGGGCATCTGCTCGTCACTGCGGACCCACTCGCCCCGGGCGGGGATGCTGTACAGGCCCCAGTGGATAAACATGCCGAACCGGGCCTCGCGGAACCACTGCACTCTTGCCTCATAGGCGCTGCGATCAAAGGTAAACATAGGGACCTCCCAATTCAG
This sequence comes from Candidatus Avoscillospira stercorigallinarum, assembly GCA_018713205.1. Classification (GTDB taxonomy): domain Bacteria; phylum Bacillota; class Clostridia; order Oscillospirales; family Oscillospiraceae; genus Avoscillospira; species Avoscillospira stercorigallinarum. The sequence continues at coordinate 11,247 of DVFN01000046.1, forward strand.
TCTCGTAGGTATCGTCGGGCTCTTCCAGCCAGCGGACCGTGGACCACACGGCCTCGCCGTTGTTCTGCTGCACCGGGCCGGGGGTGCTGCGGCCCCGGCGCACGTGCTCCTTCAGCCGGGCGCGGAGCTCCTTGGCCACGTCCAGATGGTCGAGAATGACGTTCTGCCGCTCCCGGACGTCCTGGCGCAGATCATAGAGCTGGAACCGGGGGGCGTCGGGGTCCTCCTCGCCGGGCTTGGGATCGGACCAGCCGCCGGAGCCGGGGCACATTTCCAGCTTGTAATTGCCCTTGCGGATGGACAGAGAGCCGTCTATGCTCTGGTGCACCAGGTCCTCCCGGACCTCGGGGCCCGCGGGGTCCTTCCACAGGGACAGGTTGCTGACGCTGTCCACGCCCTCGGCCTCGCCCAGCTCCAGGCCCAGATAGTCGGCCATGGTGGCCATCAGGTCGCACAGGCATACCACCCGGTCACAGGTCTTGCCCTGGGGCATCTCCGCCGGCCACTGGATCAGCAGCGGCACCCGGTGGCCGCCCTCATAGATATCGGCCTTGGTGCCCCGGAAAATATAGCTGGGGTTGTGGCCCGCGGCCAGCAGCTCGGCATAGTTGGCCATGGGCGAGCAGCCGTTATCGGAAGTGTAAACCAGAATCGTATTCTCCGTCAAGCCCAATTCCTCCAGCTTGTTCCGGACCCGGCCCACCACATCGTCGCAGTGGAGGACGAAGTCGCCGTACTCGTTGGTGTGGGACTTGCCCCGGAACTGGGGCGCGGGCAGAATGGGCGTATGGGGCGCGGGCAAGGCGAAGTAGAGGAAGAAGGGCTCGTCCTTGTGGGCGGTGATGACCTCCAGGGCCTTGTCGGTCAGGTGGTCCAGCACCTCCTCGTGGACGAAGTCCGGGGCCGTGGGGCCTTCCCGGAAGAAGCCCTTGCCGGTGCCCTTGGTCACATGGTCGGGCAATGCCGTGAAGCGGTCGTTCTCAATATAGATATAGGGCGGCATATCGAGAGACCCGCTGATGCCGTAGTAGTAGTCGAAGCCGTTGGTGATCGGGGAGCTGCCGATGGGCTTGGAATAATCCACATCGGGGCAGGCGCCGTAGTCCAGGGCCTCGGTGAAGTTGGGGCCCTTGGCGAAATCCATGCCCAGGTGCCACTTGCCCACGGCGGCTGTTTTATAACCGGCCCGCCGGAGCAGCGAGGCCACAGTGGTCCGGCCGGGCTCGATCAGCGGCTGGGAGTAGCCGCCCACCACCTCGGACTTGAGCCGGGAGCGCCAGTTGTAGCGGCCGGTCAGAATGCCGTAGCGGGAGGGCGTGCAGACGGCGGAGGTGGCATGGGCGTCGGTGAAGGCCACGCCGCGGCGGGCTATTTCGTCGAAATGGGGCGTCTCAAAGGCGCAGTCGGGGTTCAGGCAGGAGAGATCTCCGTAGCCCATATCGTCGGCGAGGATATATACCAGGTTGGGTTTGCGTGCCATAATCATCACTCCTGTGGCGGGTTTCGCAGAAATTTAAGCGGCGTGTCTGTGCTCGTCCCAGACAGCATCAGGCGGGCAGAGCCCGCCTGATCAGCGTGTCGAAAAAGTCTTTTCGCCACGCTGTGCGTATTTTTAAACTTCGACGATTTTTAGTTGTTTTTCACAGCTTTATTAGAAGTAGCAAAAAGAAAACTGTGCTTTTGTACTTAATCCACAAAAGGCTGCGGCCCGCCCGGGCCCGGCGGCAGCTGAAATGATTGGGTTTGACAGCGGCCGCGGAAGCGGGTATAGTATAAGTAATACACGCTCCAGGAGGTATCGCTATGGAACAGGCGAAGGTATATTTCACCGACTTCCGCATGAGGGAGGGACAGAACCACGAGACCAAGCTCCGCAAGCTGATGAAGGCCGCGGGCATGGACCAGATCGATTTTCAGGGCAAATATGTGGCCATCAAGATCCACTTCGGCGAGCTGGGCAATCTGGCCTTTCTCCGGCCCAACTTTGCCCGCTACGTGGCCGACTACGTCAAGGAGCTGGGCGGCTATCCCTTCCTGACCGACTGCAACACGCTCTATGTGGGCTCCCGGAAAAACGCCCTGGACCACCTGGACACCGCGCTGCGCAACGGCTTCAGCCCCTACGCCACCGGCTGCCAAATCCTCATCGCCGACGGCCTCAAGGGCACGGACGACGTGGAGGTCCCTGTGGCCGGCGGTATTCTCTGCAAGACCGCCAAAATCGGCCGGGCCATTATGGACGCCGATATCGTCATTTCTCTGAACCACTTCAAGGGCCACGAGTGCACCGGCTTCGGCGGCGCGCTGAAGAACCTGGGCATGGGCAGCGGCTCCCGGGCCGGTAAAATGGAAATGCACAGCGCGGGCAAGCCCATCGTGGACCACGACCTGTGCGTCGGCTGCGGGGCCTGCGTGAAGATCTGCGCCCACGGCGCGCCGGTGATTGCCGATAAGCGCTGCACCATCGATCACAGCCGCTGCGCCGGCTGCGGCCGCTGCATCGGCGTCTGCCCCAAGGACGCCATTCTCCCCGCCCAGGACGAGACCTTTGAAAACCTCAACGGCAAAATCGCCGAGTACGCCAAGGCCGTGGTGGACGGACGGCCCAGCTTCCATATCAATATCGTCAACCAGGTCTCGCCCAACTGCGACTGCCATCCCGAGAACGACGCCGCCATCGTCCCCGATGTGGGCATGTTCGCCTCCTTCGACCCGGTGGCCATCGACGTGGCCTGCGCCGACGCCGTCAACCGCCAGCCTGTGAACCCCATGAGCATTCTGGCCCAGCGGGCCGGTGTGGCCGACCGCTTCGACGGGACCCATCCCACCACCAACTGGCGCTCCGGCCCCGCCCACGCGGAGAAGATCGGCCTGGGCGCCCGGGACTACGAGCTGGTGACGGTGTAATTATGGAGAAAATCGCCAGCTTTACCGTGGACCATCTGCGCCTGCTGCCGGGCCTCTACGTCTCCCGGCGGGACAAAATCGGCGCGGAGACCGTGACCACCTTCGACCTGCGGATGACCCGGCCCAATGCCGAGCCGGTGATGAACACCGCCGAAGTCCACACCCTCGAGCATCTGGGGGCCACCTATCTGCGCAACGATCCAACCTGGAAGGACCGGGTGATCTATTTCGGGCCCATGGGCTGCCGCACCGGCTTCTACCTGCTGGTGGCCGGAGACCATAGCCCCGAGGATCTGCTGCCCCTGCTGCGGGACACCTTCCGCTTTATCGCGGCCTTCGACGGTCCGGTCCCCGGCGCCGCCGCCAAGGACTGCGGCAACTATCTCGATATGAATCTGCCCATGGCCCGCTACCACGCCCAGCGCTATCTAGCCGTGCTGGAGGCCGCCGCGCCGGAGACGCTCCGGTATCCGGAATGAGGTGACGCATATGAAACTCGGTATCATCGGCGCCATGGAGCAGGAGGTCAAAACCCTCTGGGCGGCCATGGAGCAGCCCGTGGTCACCACCGTGGCCGGCATGACGTTCCAGGAGGGAATCCTCCGGGGTACCCCGGCGGTGGTGGTCCAGAGCGGCGTGGGCAAGGTCAACGCGGCCTTGTGCGTCCAGTGCCTCTGCGACCGCTTCGCCGTGACCCACCTGCTGAACACCGGCATTGCCGGAGCCCTGAACCCGGCGCTGCGAATCGGCGACCTGCTGATCTCCACCGACGCGGTCCAGCACGATATGGACGTGACGGTCTTCGGCTACGCCCCCGGCCAGGTGCCCGGACAGGCGCTGAGCTTCCCCGCCGACGAGGCGCTGGCCCAGCTGGCCCAGAAGGCCAGTGAAACCGTGGACCCCAGCCGCCGGGTGCTCCGGGGCCGGGTGGTCAGCGGCGACCAGTTTATTTGCAGCAAGGCCGTCAAGGACCGGCTGATCCAGGTATTCCAAGGCGACTGCGCCGAAATGGAGGGCGCGGCCATCGCCCAGGGCGCGGTGCGCAACGGCCTGCCCTTCGTCATCATCCGCGCCATCTCCGACCAGGCCGACGGCGCCGCCGAAGTGGACTACCCCACCTTCGAAGCCGCCGCCGCCGCCCACTGCGCCCGGGTCGTGGAAGCATTGGCCGCCCAATTGGCCGCCCAATAACGCCAAACCAACCTGCACACGCATAACAAACAGGCGCCGTGGACTCCACCCAGTCCGCAGCGCCTGCTTTTGATTCAAAAAACCATTGCGTCATAGCGGCCGCCCGAAAGAGCGATGGTGCATCCAACACGTCGGTGCGCCCGGGCGGATATATAATCCGCCCCTACGGACCCGCCTTCGGTCCTCTCGTAGGGGCGGCCTGTATGGCCGCCCGGACCGGCTCCCGACTTCCGCCGGGGTTTGATGATTCCGCCCGGTACCAGATTCGATATGTCCCGGGCCCCGGTGGTTGCGGGAACTGGGCTCGGACGCGCCATGCGCGCCCCTACGGGGTGCGTTTGCCGATGGTGTACCCGACGCGGCGGTGCACGCGCATAAAAAACCGGAGCAAGCGATGCAACGCTTGCTCCGATTTGGTACGGGTAGTGGGGGTCGAACCCACACGGTTGCCCACAGGAACCTAAATCCTGCGCGTCTGCCAATTCCGCCATACCCGCTTATTTCGCTTTGTATCTTACCACACGCCGCCGCCGGTGTCAACGTGGGGCGTTTTCCCGTCGGGGACACCGGATACGGCGCATTTCGGCCAGCTTTCTCCCCTTTCCCGCCGCATTAATTGGGGAATTTTACAGAAAATCGGCAGAAAAGCAATTTTTTGTTGTCACTGCCGGGATGCGGCGATATAATAATTGTATATTTGATACGATGACGCTCTTCAGCGGCGGTCTTCCGTTTGGAATGGCGGCTGAATGGGCATGATGTTCGGACAACGCAATGCAAAAACCTGGCCGGAGGCGGATGACGACGCCTCCCGATTTTGGCGTTTGAATTAGGAGATGTGTTATGAGCTATTCTATTCCGTCCATCGTCAGCAATACCGAGGCGCTCTTAAAGCTGCGCCATGACGAGACCCTCACCTCCACCACCCCCCAGCGGCTGCACGACTGCCTGGGTCAGGCGGTGATGATGGCTTTGAATCAGCACTGGACTGACAGCAAAAAGGCGCGGGAGGGCCATCGCAAGGCCTACTACTTCTCCGCCGAGTACCTCATGGGCCGTCTGGTCTACTCCAACCTCTTCAATATGGGGATTCTCGAGCCCATCCGCAAGGCCTTCGCCGAAAAGGGCGTGGATCTGGCCGAGCTGGAGGACATCGAGGACGCCGCCCTGGGCAACGGCGGCCTGGGCCGTCTGGCCGCCTGCTTCCTGGACAGCGCCGTCACCAAGGGCGTGCCCCTGTCCGGCTACGGCCTGCGGTACCGCTTCGGCCTCTTCAAGCAGAGCTTCGGCAAGGACGGCTCCCAGAAGGAGTCCGCCGACGACTGGACCCGCTACGGCGATCCCTGGAGCTACCGCCGCGACAAGCACGCCGTCCAGGTCTCCTTCGCCGACCAGACCGTCATTGCCGTGCCCTACGATATGCCCATCATCGGCTACGGCAATGACAATATCGGCACCCTGCGCCTGTGGCAGTGCGAGCCCCAGCAGGAGCTGGATTTTGACGCTTTCAACGCCCAGGACTATGAAAAGGCCCTGCTGGAAAAGAACAAGGCCGAGGATATCACCCGGGTCCTCTATCCCAACGACTCCACCAAGGAGGGCAAGGAGCTGCGGATCAAGCAGCAGTATGTCCTCTCCAGCGCCTCCCTCCAGGATATTCTGCGGGTCTACCGCTCCACCTACGGCAAGGATTTCGTCCACCTCCACGAGGCAGCCGCCATCCAGCTCAACGACACCCACCCCGCCATCTCCATCCCCGAGCTGATCCGCCTGCTGATGCTGGAGGGCCTGGATTTCGAGTCCGCAACCCAGGTGGCCGGAAAAACCTTCGCCTACACCAACCACACCGTCATGGGTGAGGCCCTGGAGAAATGGGACCTGGACCTGCTGGCCGGCGTGGTGCCCGAAATCGTGGAAATTATCAAGAGGCTGGATGAACGCTGCCGCAAGGAGCATCCCCAGCTGTTCCTGATCCGCGACAACCAGGTCCATATGGCGAACCTCTCCATCTATCTCTCCACCGCCGTCAACGGCGTGGCCGAGATCCACACCGAAATCCTCAAGCGGGATATCTTCAAGGACTGGTACGCCGTCTACCCCGAGCGGTTCCAGAACAAGACCAACGGCATCACGCCCCGGCGCTGGCTGGGTCTGTGCAACCCCGAGCTCACCAAGCTCCTGGAGCAGTACGTAAGCCCCGGCTTCCTCACCCAGCTGGATTGGCTCCAGGTCCTCAAGCCGGTCATCGACGACCAGATCGTCGCCGAGTTCAACCAGGTCAAGCGGATCAAAAAGGAGCAGCTGGTCCAGGTGCTCCGCGCCAAGGAGGGCGTGGAGGTCAACCCCGGCTTCCTCTTCGACGTGCAGATCAAGCGGCTCCATGAGTATAAGCGCCAGCTCCTCAACGGCTTCTCCATCCTGGACATCTACTACGGCCTCAAGGAAGGCACAATCACCGACTTCACCCCCACCCTGTTCCTCTTCGGCGCCAAGTCCGCCCCGGGCTATCAGCGGGCCAAGGCCATCATCCGCTATCTCAACCAGATTGCCAAGCTGATTCATTCCGATCCCGACGTGGCCGGGAAGATGCAGGTGGTCTTCGTCCAGAACTACAACTGCTCCTATGCCGAGCATATCATCCCCGCCGCCGACGTCTCCGAGCAGATCTCCCCCGCCGGCACCGAGGCCTCCGGCACCGGCAACATGAAGTTCATGCTCAACGGCGCGGTGACCCTGGGCACCCTGGACGGCGCCAATGTGGAAATCGTTCAGCAGGCCGGAGCCGAGAACAACTATATCTTCGGCGCCACCGTCGAAGAGCTGGAGGCCATTCAGGACACCTATGATCCCATGGCCATCTATGAATCCAATCCCCGGATTAAGCGGGTGGTGGACAGTCTCATCGACGGCACCGTCCCCACCGACGAGGAGTTCCAGGAGCTCCACGACGCCCTGCTCAAGGGCGCCAGCTGGCATAAGCCCGACCACTACTTCCTGCTGAAGGACTTCGAGTCCTACCAGGAGGCCCGGCTCCGGGCCAACCGCGACTACCGCGACCGCATGGCCTTCGGCAAGAAGTGCCTGATGAACGTGGCCTCCGCCGGCAAGTTCTCCTCGGACCGCACCATCCGCCAGTACGCCCAGGAAATCTGGCACGTATAACCCCGTGACGGCATAAAACGCTCCCTCCGTGAAAGACAGTGACCCAAGCACTGTCCATCACGGAGGGAGTATTTTATATGCGGCGCGGCTTATGAGATAAGAAAATCGATATTCCCTTCCTAGGGCTCCGGCAGCGCAAAAAGGCCCCTCCCCTACCAGGCTCTTGTGGCTCCGGCGGATCTGTGGTAAAATGGGGCCATCTCAGTAGAAAAGGAGTACGCTATGCGTAATAAATTGACACCTTGTCTGATTTTGGCTCTGGCGCTGCTGACCGGCTGCGCCCAGGAAGCTCCCTCGACGCCGGAGACGCCCGCCACCTCTGTGGAGGAAACCACCGTGCCGGAAACCGCCCCGGAGACGTCTGAACCCCTGCCCGAGGTGGACGAACTCCCCATTGAGATCAACCCCGACGCCTCGCCGCTGGAGCCGGTCCCCGCCGACCTCAGCTGCGCGGACCAAACCGTCGAGGGTCTGGTGGAGGATACCGTGGGCTATACCTTTGCCCTGCCGGTCTTCTCCGGTACCGACGGCAGCGAGGCCATGACCCAGTTCTATACCGATCTGCTGCCCGAAATGGAGACCTACGCCAAGGAGACCGTCTATCTGGAGGCCACGGACCGCCACACCGTGGTCAGCGTCTTCGGCAGCTACACCGTAGACGGCGTCCAGGACGGCGCGCTCCTGGTGTCCTATGAGGTCCGGGCCGAGTACGGCGAAGGCGATCCGGTGACCAGCAGCCGCACCGATCACTTTGACCTCGCCACCGGCGAACACCTTTCGATGGAGTGATGTTTCACGTGAAACAGCAAGACTATCCCGTCCGGCTGGGTCAGGTCCTGGACCTGACCGTCACCGGCTACGCCAGCGAGGGCCAGGGCGTGGCCCGGGTGGAGGGTCTGGCCGTCTTTGTGGCCGGGGCCATCCGGGGTGAGACCGTCCGGGTCCAGATTGAGCACCTGGGCCACACCGCCGCCTACGGGCGGATTCTCCAGGTGCTGGAGCCCAGTCCCCACCGGGTCCCCCCGGGCTGCCCCCAGGCGGGGGCCTGCGGCGGCTGCGTCTTCTGGCACATGGACTATGAAGAAGAGCTCTACGCCAAGGCCCGGCGGGTCACCGACGCGTTGAACCGCATCGGCGGCCAGAGCCTGGAGCTGGTGCCCATCGTCCCCAGCCCCCGGGAGACCGGCTACCGCAACAAGGCCCAATACCCCGTGGCCCTGGTCCACGGCAAGGCCACGGCGGGCTTTTTCCGTCCCCGGACCCACCAGGTACTGGACGTGGGCCGCTGCCGCATCCAGGGCAGCGCCGCCGACCGGGCCAAGGACACGGTGGTCCGCTGGATGCGCGACAACCGCGTCGCGCCCTACGACGAGAAGACCCGCCAGGGCCTGGTGCGCCATATCTACGTCCGCACGGCCTCGGTCACCGGCCAGGTGCTGGTCTGCCTGGTGGTGAACGGCGACGGAATTCCACAGGAAATGGCGCTTGTTGAAAACCTGTTGAAGAATGTGGACAACTTGGGGACAGTGGTGTTGAGCATCCATAAAAAGCCCGGCAACGCCGTCCTGGGCGACCGCTTCCGGACCCTCTACGGTCCGGGCTATATCGAGGACCGGCTCTGCGGATTGACCTTCCGCCTGTCGCCCCGGTCCTTCTACCAGGTGAACCACGACCAAGCCCAGCAGCTCTACGAGGCCGCCGTGGAGCTGGCGGCGCTGACCGGCACGGAGACCGCGGTGGATCTCTACTGCGGCACCGGGACCATTTCGCTGGTGCTGGCCCGGAAAGCCGGGCGGGTCATCGGCGTGGAGATCATCGACCAGGCCGTGGCCGACGCCAGAGAAAACGCCCGGCGCAATGGGATGACCAACGCCGAATTCCGCTGTGCCGACGCCTCCCAGGCCGCCGCCCAGCTGGCCGCCGAGGGAATCCGCCCCGACGTCATCGTGGTGGACCCGCCCCGCAAGGGCCTGGACGAGACCGTCATCGACGCCATGGCCCGGATGGCCCCGGACCGCATCGTCTACATCTCCTGCGACCCCGCCACCCTGGCCCGCGACGCAGCCCGCCTCAACCACCACGGCTACCGCCTCACCACCGCCCAGGCCTTTGACATGTTCCCAAAATGCGCCCATGTAGAAACCCTCGTCCAGCTGCGCAGAACAGGAGAACCGTAGGGGCCGCAGCGGTGGCCGGACTGCCTTGCACGCACAGCCTGGCGGGCCGATGTGGGCATCGGCCCCTACGCAGGTCTGGAAATCGCATCGTAGGGGCGCATTGTATATGCGCCCTCAGCGTGTCGAAAAAGTCTTTTCGCCACGCTGTGCGTATTTTCAAACTTTAGAAAAAGTTTGAAAATACGTGTTGATTGAACGCGCAAGGGGTCTTAACCCCTTGCACACATTCCCCGCTGCTCTGTC
>DVFN01000047.1 GCA_018713205.1 Candidatus Avoscillospira stercorigallinarum
CCAAAGATTTTGCCTCATACGAAAGTTATAAAAGGGCGGGAATACTGTATGTATTTCCCCCTTTTATAACTGCACGGATGGGGCAAAAGATTGGGCGAAGGCCGCAGACACAATTGTGCGGTGATGCCATATATACCGCTTCGTCAGGGCAGCACAAAGACGCCCTCGCAATATGTTTCTCCGCTGTCGCCCAGGAACCACTGGATGCGGCCGGGCAGACGGCGCTGGACCATGGCGGCATCCCACTGCATCAGGCTCTCCGGGGGGATGGGGATGGTCAGGGTGGCGGCCTCGCCGGGCTCCAGACGGCGGGCTTCAAACCCGCACAGCTGCCGCACGCGGCTGGTGACCGCGCCCTGGGTCCGATGGAGATAGAGCTGCGGCACGGCCCAGCCGGGCCGGTCGCCGGTGTTTTGCACCTGGAAGGTCACAGCCAGCCGGTCTGGGGCCGGAGGCGCGACCAGGGTATAGGCAAAGGCGGTATAGCTGAGACCGCATCCGAAGCCGTAGCGGGGCCGTCCGGCGTTGTAATACGCGCCGGGACAGTAGGAATCCTTGGCGTTATAATAGACCGGCAGCTGCCCCACATGGTCCGGCAGAGAGACGCTCAGCCGTCCGGCGGGCTCGGCGCTGCCGAACAGCAGCCGGGCCACGGCCTCGCCGCCGGTCAGGCCCGGGTAAAAGCAGCAGAGAATGGCGTCGCTGCAGGCGTCTAGCTCCGCCATCTCATAGGGCCGCCCGCCCAGCAGCACCGTCACCACCCGTTTCCCGGCGGCCTTCAAGGCCCGCAGGAGCTCCAGCTGCCCGCCGGGCAGCCGCAGATGGCAGTCGTCCACATTTTCGCCGCAGTCCATGGTAATCTGGGACTGGCGTTTCATTGCGCCGTTGGCGTCAAATTCTCCCGCGCCGGCAAAGCGGCTGGAGCTGCCGCCCACGACGGCGATGACCACGTCGCAGTCCGACACCGCCTCCAAGGCCGAGGCCGCCATGGCGTCGTCTTGCGCAAACATGGGACAGCCGGGATGATAGAGGAGCCGGACGGCGCTCCGGGCCGCCTCCAGGTACCGCTCCAGGCCCTGCTTGACCGTGATCCCGGCCCCGGCGCGCACCGGAGGCGAGTAGTCGCCCAGCTGGTGATAGAGCGCGTCGGCGTTGGGGCCCACCAGGCCCAGCCGCAGAGGCGACGCGGCGGAGAGCGGCAGAAGGCCGCCGGTGTTTTTCAGCAGCACCAGGCACCGCTCCGCCAGCGCCCGCACCTGGGGATAGGCCTGGGGCGTATAGCCTTGATAGGCCGTGGTCTCGGGGATATAGGGCTGCTCAAAGAGACCGCGGCGGAACTTTTCCGTGAGAATGCGGGTCACGGCCTCGTCAATTTGCCGCTCCTCCACCAGCCCCCGGGCCACGGCCTCCTCCAGCTGCTGGAAGCCGGTGTCCCAGAGTCCCATGTCCACACCGGCCTGCAGAGCCAGAGCGCCGGAAGCGGTTCTGTCGCCGGTGACTGCGTCCAGCTGGTCGATGGCAACGCCGTCGGACATGACGAAGCCCTGGAAGCCGTACTCGCCCCGGAGCAGGTCGGTCAGCAGCCAGCGGTTGGCGTGGCAGTATACGCCGTCAATTTCGTTGTAGGCGGCCATAAAGGCGGCTGCGCCGGCCTCCACGCTGGCCTTGACCGGCGGCAGATGGATCTCCCGCAGCTCCCGGGGGCCGATGCGGGCGGCGCTGGCGTTGACGCCGCCGGTGGTCTCGCCCTGGGCGCACAGGTGCTTGGCCACCACGTCCACGCCCTGCCCCTGATAGCCCCGCACCACGGCGGCGGCCATCTGGGCGGAAAGATAGGGGTCCTCGCTGAAACACTCCTCACTGCGGCCCCAGCGCGGGTCCCGCAGCACGTCCAGCGCCGAGACCAGCGCCAGATCGATGCCCATGGCCCGGAGCTGCCGGCCGCAGATGGCGGCGGCCTCCTCCAGCAGCGCCGGCGCGAAGCAGCAGCCGCAGGCCAGATTGACCGGCAGCAGATAGCCGTCCAGCGCCTGGTGACCGTGGGGACTCTCGCTGCTGAAGAGCGCCGGGATTCCCAGCCGGGAGTGCTCCAGCACGTAGCGCTGGACCTGATTGCGGGCCTGTACTGCCAGCAGGTCCGTCAGACCGGTCTCGTAATCCTGGCCCGACCAGGGGTCGGCGCGGTGGAGGCCGTAAAGCGCCCCGAGGCCGCCGTAGCGGGCGACTTCCGCCTGAAATTCCTCTGTCAGTTCGATTTGATCGCCCACGCGGCGGTAGCAGGCAAAGCCGTAGAGCCGTTGGGTCAGCTGCCCCACCTTTTCCCGCAGGGTCATCCGGCGGAGCAAATCCGCTGCGCGGACTTCCGGGGCAAGGGTGCTGTCTTGATATTGCGCCATTGGTTCCTCCATTTCGGTATCCCAGGATTATCGACCGGCAGGGCGGCCCTGCCGGGATATTGAACGGGGCTGCCGCAAAATCGCGACAGCCCGAATGATTGCACAGTTACTTGGCAGGGAAGTGCGAAGGGGGCGGCGTTGAGCCCCCTTCGCGTTGAAGGCTGAAGCGTTACACGCAGCGGGGCGGTATCACTGCAGCAGGATGGTCTTGATCTCGTAGGGCTTGATGGTAAAGGCCACCTGACCGTTCTCCACCGGCAGCTCCTCCTCGATTTCCTCCAGGAGGTTGGTGCTGTAGGCGCGGGTGACGCCTGCCGGGACGTGCAGCACGGTCTTGGTGCGGGCATTTTCAAACTCATAGAGCCGCAGCACCGTACCGCTGCCGTTCTCGGCTTCCTTGACGGTTTCGAGGATCACATTCCGCTGGTCCACCGAGGCGTAGCTCATTGCCTGGCCGGGCTGACCGGCGGCCACCACATAGGCGGGCTGGTTGAGCTTGTAGCTCTCGTGGGCCGTGGCGGCCTCTTTCCAGGTCTCGCCGTGGGGGTAGAGGGCATAGGTGAAGGTGTGCACCTCCACGTCGGCGTTGGGATTGGGCTCGACGCCGCTCTTGAGGAGCGTCAGGCCGATGACGCCGTTTTTGACGCTGTGGCCGTACTTGCAGTCGTTGAGCAGGCTGACGCCGTAGTGACCCTCGGAGAAGTCCATCCACTTCTGGGCGCAGCTCTCAAAGCGGGCCTTGTCCCAGGAGGTGTTGGTGTGGACCTTCCGGGTGACGTTGCCGAACTGGATTTCAAAGGTGGCCTCGTCGGAATGGATATCCACGGGGAACTCCGCCTTGAGCAGATGCTGGTGCAGCTTCCAGTCCACCTTGGTCTCGAAGTCGATGCGGCGGGTGTCGGCGTAGAAGTGGATCTTCTGCCAAACGGTGCTGAGGCTGCACCGGTAGGTCAGGGCCAGCGTGGTGCAGACCGGGCCGTCGGTCACCCATGCCATCTCCAGCAGCTCATCCACCGGCCAGGACTTCTCGGTATAGAACATATCGATGTCCCAGTTGTCGTAGTAGATGGGCTTGTCCTCATAGACCCGCAGCTGGTTGGCTTTCATGCCGGGCTGGACCAGCTCGCGGTCGAACTCCTTGTCGAAGAGGGACACAATGCGGCCCTGCTCGTCCAGGGTGACGGTGTAGAAGGGAGTCTCCAGATGGAGGTTGTCGCGATGGACGAAGGGACTGGCCGCCGCGGTCTCGGCCGCCGCCAGGGTCTTGTAGCCCTTGGAGGGGAGGTTCCGCAGGTAGGCCACAGCGCCGTCGGGGGTCTGCTGGACCGGATAGAGCGCGCCGGTCTCGTCCTGCAGGGCGCTGGCCTTCAGGTCGCCCAGGCGCACCACATCATTGCGGTCAAAGCCCAGGGTGTTGAACACCGTGACGCCCTCGCCCGATCCGGCCAGCTTGTTCAGGCGGCTTTCGATCATGGCGCCGGCCTCCTGAGCCAGCTGTTCATACTCAGTCTTGGTGACGTCATAAACCTCGGCGATGGAGCTGCCGGGGAGAATGTCGTGGAACTGGTTCAGCAGAATGATATCCCGCCACAGCCGGGTGTCGTCCTCCAGGGGATAGTCCCCGGCCAGAACGCCCAGCAGCTCCAGATCCATCATCATCAGCTCGCTCTTGCGGTTGCCCTTCTTGTTCCGGGCCATGGAGGTATAGGTGCCGCGATGGTACTCGAAGTAGAACTCGCCCTCCCAGGTCTCCAGACGGCGGTTGTCCTTCACCCGGGCGTTGAGCTCGTCGAAGTAGACCCGCGCCGTCTCCTGGCGCACCTTGGGAATGCCGCGGATGCCGCGCTCCATACGCACGGAGGTCTCCAGCATCTCCCGGGTGGGGCCGCCGCCGCCGTCGCCGAAGCCGTAGGAGATCAGGATATCGTTGTTGATCTCCTTGTCCTGATAGCGCTCCCAGCCGCCCATGATGGAATCGGGATGGAGGGTGCCGTTATAGGTGGTGAAGAAGCTCTCCTTGGGATTCTGGCCGATGCCGACGGTGGTAATCAGATGGGTGAGGACCTCGCTGCCGTCGATGCCGCGCCAGATAAAGGTGTCGTTGGGAATCCGGTTGATCTGGTTCCAGGCCAGCTTGGTGGTCATAAAGTAGTCCACGCCGGACTTCTTCATGATCTGCGGCAGCGCGCCGGAGTAGCCGAACACGTCGGGCAGCCAGAGGATCTTGTTGTCCTGGCCGAACTCCTCGCGGAAGAAGCGCTTGCCGTGGAGGAACTGGCGCACCAGGGACTCGCCGGAGGTCAGGTTGCAGTCGGCCTCCAGCCACATGCCGCCCTCGGTCTCCCAGCGGCCCTCGGCGATCCGCTGGCGGATCTTTTCAAAGAGTTCCGGATAGCGCTGCTTGAGGAAGTAGTACAGCACCGGCTGGCTGGACATGAACTTGTAGCCGGGGAATTCCTCCATCAGCTTGAGCACCGTGGCGAAGGAGCGGACGACCTTCTCGCGGGTCTGGGCCACGGTCCACCACCAGGCGACGTCGATATGGGTGTGGCCGATGCAGGTGGCAACCACCTCGTCCCAGCCGCCCATTTTTTCATAGAGGTTCTCGGTTATGTATGCCTGCGCCTTCTCCACAGAGGCGTAGAAATCCGGAGAATAGGGCACACGCATATCCAGGAGGTTAATGGTATCGTTTAATACGGTCTGAATATCCAGGCGGGTCTTGCTGTCCTGCCCCAGACGGGGGAAAGCCCACAGCGGCACCTGGAGGTCATAGTACAGGCGGTTGATGGCCTCGTCCAGCACATAGAGGTCCGCCAGGAAGGAGAATTCCCGGTGCAGCGTGCCGGTATAGGCCTGGATATCGAGGTCGATGGTCTCGCCGCCCACGGCGGGCCGGCGAAGCAGAATCTCCCGGTGGTTCATATCGGCGCCCTGCATCACTTCTTTGTTGACAAACACCAGGAACTGGGGGTTCTTGCCGTCGTCCCACTCCTCAATCTGGGTGCGGATCTTCAGCCAGACGGACTTTCCGTCCATGTCCTGGGGGATGGTGATGCGGCCGCGGAACCAATAGTGGCTGCCGGGGATGCCGTGGAAGTCCGAGTGCTGGCCCTGGAACTTGCCTTCAAACTGGTCGGTGCCGGCATAGGCGGCGTACCAGTGCATATGCTGGCAGTCAAAGGGCGCCCAGTCCGGCTGGGCGGCGTCGGCCTCCTCGGGGCGGAAGAACTGGCCGGGCTTATACTCCCAGTCGGGCAGCGAGCGGCTGTCCCGGAACCGGAGCATCTGGAGCTGGTTGCAGATAACCTGGATGCGTTGATCGATAAAGTACATAAACATTACCTCACAATTTCGTCTGGAAAGCGGCGAGTCTGTTCACAGGGCAGATTCCCTGATGCGCTGCAGTCCGCTTATCATACATCACAAACGCTGCCTTGTGAATAGCTAAAACGAAACACTGTATGCTGGTTTTTCCACACGGAAACCAGATCGTGAGAAGCCCCTGCCCACGTCCGACTGTTCGGCAGACAGCGGCGCTGCCTGCTGCGGGCCGTCATCCCAAAAAGTGGGGGCCAGAGGTTGGCCCCCACAGACTGTCGAAAAACCTCGCTGAAGATGTCTGTGACAGAGCAGCGGGGGAAGTGTGAAGGGGGCAAAAAGCCCCCTTCGCGTTCAATCGACACGTATTTTTAAACTTTTTCCAAAAGTTTAAAAATATGCACAGCGTGGCGAAAAGACTTTTTCGACACGCTGTGGGGGCCAGAGGTTGGCCCCCACGATGTAGTTTTTTTTAACTCAGCCGGCGAGGTAGGCGTCGAACTGAGCCTGTGCCTCGGCCAGGATATCGTCAAAGCCGTCGGCGCGGAGCGTATCCATCATCTCGGGGATGATCTGGTCGGGATCACCGGCGCCGGTCATGATGAGGCCCTTGTAGGTCATCCAGGTGGCGGTGCAGGCGGCCAGCTGGTCCTTCACATTGGTGGTGTCGAAGTAGAAGCCCAGAGCGGGAGAGGCCACGGCGTTCTCGTTCTGCAACCGGATCTCTTCTCTCTGGTCGCCCACAGTGCCGGACTCAGGGCTCATGAGCATGGTGCTGCCCTGGGTGTAGGAGGCAGCGGTCCAGTCCTGATTGAGGCGCTTGACCTTCTGGATGCCGTCTTCCTCGACATACTCGAAGTGGACGCCCTCAATGCCGTAAGCCATCATGTCGCGGAGCTTGGTGTCGGTGTTGACCAGCTCCAGCAGCTTCATAGCGGCTTCCTTGTTGGGGGAGGAGTTGTTGATGCAGGCCATGGAGCCCTGCACGGTGTCGTTGGAGAGAACGGTCTCGCCGAACTGGGAAACCACGACTTCAGCGCCGCGGCCGGTGCCCCAGCCCACGCTGGCGCCGGGCCAGCCCTGGCTCACGCCCAGAGAGCAGTAGCCCTGGAAGCTGTCGAGGGTGTTGGCGTCGGAGTTGATGAGGCCGTCATTGTACCAGGTGTGCAGCAGACGCAACTGCTCCAGGATGTCCTCCTGCTCAAAGACGGGGACGATCTTGTTGCTGCCGTCGAAGTAGCTGACGCCGATGGCCGGCAGGCCGGTGCCGAAGTTGTCATACATATTGCCGACGATGCAGGAGATGCCGTCCTTGTTGAGCATCAGCGGAGTGACGCCGGTGCCTTCCTTGACCGCCCGGAGACCGGCGTCAATATCAGCAAGGGTGTGATCCTCGGCGTAGTCGGGATAGTACTCTTCCACTTCCTCCTTGGTCCAGACGAAGAAGTTGGTCATGGAGGAATCCTTGTAAGCGGGGATGCCGTAGAGCTTGCCGTCGATCATGCAGGCCTTCAGGTACTCCTCGGGGATCAGGTCGGTGATGCCGGGGGTGTCCTTAATCAGCTCGGTGAGATCGGCAAAGGCGCCCATCTGGATATTGTTGACATAGGTGCTCATGTCGGTGAAGATAATGTCGTAGTCCTCATTGGTCTGCACCAGCATGGTGCGCCGGTCGCCCCAGGAGCCCCAGTCCACAACCTGCATATTGAGGTGGACGCCGATCTTCTCCTCCAGGTAGGGGTTGACGATCTCGTTCCAGGCCTCAATGTCCTTGGGCTGGCCGGCGCCCACCTGATACCAGGTGATGACGGGGATGCCGTCCTCGGTGGTGGTGGGCGGATTCTCGGTGGTGGTATCTGCGGTATCGCTGCTGTCAGCGGCGGTGTCGCCGCTCGGCGCCGTTTCGCTGGCGCAGCCCGCCAGCACGCCGAAGATCATCAGCGCGGCCAGCAGCAAGGCAATCAGTTTTTTCATTTTGTATCCTCCTATTTGGTTTTGTTATTGCAACGGCGGGATGGCCGCCGCGACAATTGGGTTCGCCTGGTCCGAAATCAGCCCTTGACGGCGCCGACGGTCAGACCGGAAATAAAGTACTTCTGGAAGAAGGGGTAAATGCAGGCGATGGGCACGGCGACGATAAAGGCGATGGCCATGCGGGCGGACTCGGCAGGCATGGCGTTGCGCAGCGCGGCGCTGTCGCCCAGGAGCGCGGTGGGGTTCTTGGTGAGGTAATCCATGCTCTCCTGCATCTTGTTCAGCATGGACTGCAGGGACCGCAGGTTGTCGCTGTCGATGTACAGCTTGGCCTGGAACCAGTCGTTCCAATAGCCGAAGGCCAGGAACAGGCCGATGGTGGCCAGCACGGGCTTGGAGACCGGCAGAACGATCTTGGCGAAAATCGTCCACTGGGAGGCGCCGTCGATCCGGGCCGACTCAATGATGGAGTCCGGGATCGTGGTGCGGAAGAAGGTGCGGGAGATGGTGACGTTGAAGCTGGAGACCGCCAGAGGCAGAATCAAGATCCACATGGTATCCCGCAGGTGGAGGAACTGGGTGTTGACCACGTAGGTGGCCGCCATGCCGCCGCCGAAGACCATGGGGATGAACACCAGGATCGACAGGAAGTTGTTGAGCTTGTGCTCCCGGCGGGAGAGGACGTAGCCCATCAGGGTGGTCAGCATCACGCCCAGGACGGTGCCGAGGACCGTGACGTAGACCGAGACCCACAGGGCCTGGAGAATGGTGGCGCGCTGGCTCCAGAGGTATTCATAGGCCGCGCTGGAGAAGGTCTCCGCCGTGACGAAGAACTGATAGCCCTGCTGCTTGATGACATTATTGTCGGTGATGGAGATGATGAAGACGAAAATAATGGGCATGAAGCAGACGAAGGCGATGATGGCAAAGAGGATATTAAACGCGATATTGGTAGCGGGCTTAATGCTGTTGAGCTTTTCCAAGGTACTCAGCCCGGTATCTTTCCGAGATTTGCTCATAATTACGTTCCTCCTTCCCGTCAGATCAGGGCGCTGGCCTTGTCAAACTTGCGGACAACCGCGTTGGCCGTGAGGATCATGATACAGCCGACCACCGACTGGAACATGGATGCCGCGGACGTCCAGCCGATGCTGGTGGTGGGGGAGGTCAGCATCAGGTACACTTTCACGTCCAGCGTAGCGACCCAAGAGGTCAGCGGCTGGTTGGCGCCCTGGGAGACCTGATAGAAGAGGCCGAAGTCGGAGGAGAAGATGCGGCCCACGGCCAGAATGAACATCATAATGATGATGGGCTTCAGGGAGGGCAGCGTCACGTAGAGCGCCTGCTGGGTCTTGCTGGCGCCGTCGAGCATGGCGGCCTCATAGAGGCTGTTGTCGATGCCCGTGATACTGGCCAGGTAGACCACCATGCTGTAGCCCAGCGTCTTCCAGACGTGCATGATGGTCAGGATGACCGGCCAGTATTTTCCGTTGGTGTACCAGCCGATGTTTTCACCGCCGAAGAAGCGGATGATGGAGTTCAGCAGGCCCTTGTCGGTGACCAGGAAGGCGTAGACGAAGTAGCTGACCACGACCCAGCTCATGAAGTGGGGCATGAACATCAGCGTCTGATACGTCTTGGAAGCCCGCTTGCTGTAGAGGTTATTGATCATAATGGCCAGGCCGACCGGGAGAACCAGGTCCAGCACGATGAACACCAGGTTATAAAGAATGGTGTTGCGCAGGATCATGGGGAAGTCCCGCAGGTTGAAGAAGTACTCAAAATTCTTAAAGCCAACCCAAGGACTGTCGATCAGGCTGCCGATAAAGCCTTTGCCCTCAGACAGCGAGTAATCTTTGAACGCGATGATGATGCCAAACATCGGCAGGTAGACAAACAGCGCATACCATACTGTGGTGGGGAGCGCAAGAATGGAGAGCTCGGTATCGTCTCGCGACCACCGGGGTTTCCCACTTTTTGTCAGCCTGGGCGATTTCTTGGCTACTTTCGTTTCCGCCATAGTCAATAATCATTCCCTTCCTCTGTTTTTGAGAATTATGCACAACGCACAATTCCTTACTGCCTATTATAATGAAAGCGCCCCGGTTTCGATAGTGCTGAAAAGCCACTTTGCAGTGCTGAAATGTCACATCTTATTAACATTTCATACATAATCTGTTCATATCAGACGGGAGGATTTGCAGACTCCTGTCTGTACAGGTGTCGTGACAGGTAGAATTGGGATTTATAAAAGTGCCTTTTTGCCACTATCCAACCGGCGGAATTTCCTTCATAATAGCGGTAATACCTTCCCGCCGGCAGGGCGGGACAGAAGGAGACATGGCCATGAATAGAAAGGTGCATATCCACGGGCAGATGCCCGAAACCTGGGAGCCGGCGCTGGCGGCGCTGGCCGATGACCTGCAAATGACGCCGGATGCGGCCGGCCTGGAGATTCGCTGCGTCCGGGGCGACGCCCTGGCCGTGGAAAGCGACGGCGCGTCCGTGACCGTCACCTGGGCTGCCCCGGTGGAGTTTTACCGGGCGCTGAGTCTGATTCCGCAGCCGCTGACCCCCTGTGCGATTCACGAAAAGGCCAGATTTGAAACGGTGGGCGTGATGTTCGACTGCTCGCGCAACGCGGTTCTGACGCCCGAGGCCATGCGCTTTTTCCTGCGGAAAATGGCGCTGATGGGCCTGAACATGGGAATGCTCTATACGGAGGATACCTATGAGGTTCCGGAGCAGCCCTTTTTCGGCTACAAGCGCGGCCGGTACACCTATGCCGAGCTCAAGGCGCTGGACGACTATGCCTATCTCTTCGGCATTGAGCTCTGCCCCTGCATCCAGACCCTGGGCCATCTGAAGCGCATTCTCCACTGGCCCGCCTTCACCCATCTGCGGGACAACGACGAGGTGCTGCTGGCCGACCTGGACGAGACCTACGTGCTGCTGGAGCAGATGATCCGCGCCGCCGCCGCGCCCTACCGCTCCAAGTGGATTCACCTGGGCATGGACGAGGCCTTCGGCGTGGGCCTCGGCGCGCATTTGACCCGTTGGGGCTATGAAGACCCCCACAGCGTCATCGGCCGGCACCTGAAGCGGCTCCTGGAGATCACCGACCGGTATGGGCTCAAGGCCATGATGTGGAGCGATATGTACTTCCATCTGGACGGCCGGAACTACCACAGTCCGGGCCTGCCCTCGGAAAAGGCCAAGGCCGCGGTCGATCCCCGGGTGACGCTGGTCTACTGGGACTATTACCAGGCCGACGAAGCGAAGTATGCCGATGCGCTCTATAAGCACGCGCAGTTCCCGGCGCCGACGGTGTTTGCCGGCGGTATCTGGACCTGGATCGGCCCCGCGCCGGACTATCCCACGGCCATCGAGAACTCCGTGGCCGGTCTGACGGCGGCCATGAAGGCGGGAACGCCCCTGGTGCTGGCCACGGCCTGGGGGGACAACGGCGCGGAGACCAATCTGATGGCCGCCCTGCTGGCGCTGCAGCTCTACGGCGAAATGGCCTATACCGGCGTATATGAGGAAGCGGCCCTGTTCGACCGGTTCCGCCGCTGCTGCGGCGCGGACCCTCAGGCGTTCCTGGATCTGAGCCGCCTCAATAAAGTACCCGGCATGCAGGGCCATCCTGCCGACCCGGTCAACGCCTGCAAGTTCCTGCTGTACCAGGACCCGCTGATCCAGCTCTTCGAGGCGGACACCGCGGGCTTCGACCTGTCCGGACACTTCGCCGCCTTAGCGCCCTTGTATGCCCGCTATGCCGCGGAGAATCCGGAATACAGCCTGCTGTTCCGCTTCTATGAGGCGCTGGCCCAGGCGCTGGCGCGCAAGTGCGTCTGGCACGAGCAGGCCGGGGCCACCGTCCGCGCCATGGACCGGGAGAAGGCCGCGCAGCTGGCCGCGGGAGTCCCGGAGACCGTGGAGGCGCTGCACCGGCTGCGCAGGCTCTGGCGGCAGCTGTGGGAGTCCACCAATAAGCCCAACGGCTTTGAGATCCTGGAGGTGCGCCTGGGCGGCGTGGCGGCCCGGATGGAGACGGCCGGAGAGAAGATGGCAGCCTTCGCCCGGGGCGAGATCGACGCCATTGCCGAGCTGCTGGAGGAGAGCCTGATTACCAAGCGCCGTCCCGACAACTCCATCGGCTGTACCAACACCATGGACGAAATCGCGACGCCCGGCCGGATCGACTATTAAGCGCTTAACACCCCGCTGAATGGGCGGTGTAATATGCCGCCCATTCAGCGGAACGCAAAATGCCGAAAAATAATGCTTGACAAATGACCTTGGATCGTATATGATATTCAAGCTGACCGGCAAGAAGGTACCGTGGAGAGGTGGCTGAGCTGGTCGAAGGCGCACGATTGGAAATCGTGTAGGCGTTAATAGCGTCTCAAGGGTTCGAATCCCTTCCTCTCCGCCAAAAAACCAACACGTCCCTTACGGGCGTGTTGGTTTTTTATGCTCGGGATGGGATTTGAACCTCTATTTTGGCGCAGCCAAAATGAAACCGAATCCCTTCCTCTCCGTACCCATCTGGGGTGCGCTGCGCTTGTCGCACGGCAGTTCAAAGGCCCTCGCCTTCGTAGGGGCCGATGCCCACATCGGCCCGCCGGCCTCTGGGGGCGAGGCAATCCACCAACCGCGCCTGTAGGGGCGGATTGTATATCCGCCCGAACCCGGGCGCGTTGTGATCCGGGCTCTGGTGGTTGCGGAGGCTGGGCGTGGGCGCATATACAATGCGCCCCTACGGACCCGCCTATGCTCCTCTCGCAGGGGCAGGCAAAATGTATTGTTTCACACACGAAAAATCAGCAGTGCCGGTTCGACACTGCTGATTTCAGCGTGTCGAAAAAGTCTTTTCGCCACGCTGTGCGTATTTTCAAACTTTTGAAAAAGTTTGAAAATACGTGTTGATTGAACGCGCAAGGAGTCTTAACCCCTTGCACACATTCCCCGCTGCTCTGTCACAGACATCTTCAGCGAGGTTTTAGAGGCTGTCTCGAAAAAAGAGACAGCCTCTGTGCAATTTATCCCTCTTCGCTGAGCTTGCGGCCCATGAGGACGCCCATGACGGAGGCCATCATCAGGCCCCGGGTCCAGCCGCTGGAGTCGCCCAGGCAGTGGAGGCCCTTGACGTTGGTGTTGAAATCCGGGTCCATTTTCACCCGGTTGGAGTAGAACTTCAGCTCGGGGGAGTAGAGCAGGGTTTCGTAGGAGGCGAAGCCCGGCACCACGTGGTCCATGGCCTGGATGAAGTTGATAATGTTAATCATGGCCCGGTAGGGCATGGCGGCGGTGATATCACCGGCCACGGCGTCCACCAGGGTGGGCTTCAGGTTGGACTGGGCCAGTTCCTTGGGCCAGGTGCGCTTGCCGTCCAGGATATCGCCGAAGCGCTGGACCAGGATCTGGCCGTTGGCCAGCATATTGGTCAGCTCGCCGACCTTCTGGGCATAGGCGATGGGCTGGTTGAAGGGCACCGAGAAGTTGTGGGAGCAGAGGATGGCCAGATTGGTGTTGTTGCTCTTGAGCTCCTTGTAGGAGTGGCCGTTGACCACGGCCAGATCGTTGTCGTAGTTCTCCTGACTGACGAAGCCGCCGGGGTTCTGGCAGAAGGTCCGGACCTTGTTCTTGAAGGGCCGGGGATAGCCGATGAGCTTGGACTCATAGAGGACCTCGTTGACCTTCTCCATGATCTCGTTGCGGACCTCCACGCGGACGCCGATGTCCACGGTGCCGGGCTGGTGGGCGATGGAGTAGGAGGCGCACAGCTGCTCCAGCCAGTCCGCGCCCCGGCGGCCCGTGGCGATGACCGTGTGCTTGGCGGTGATCTCCATGGAATCCTTGCCGTTGGTGATCCGGACGCCCCGGCACACGTCGCCGTCGAGGATCAGATCGGTGCAGGCGTAGCCGAAGATCATCTCCACCCCGGCGTTCTGGAGGTGCTTCTCAATGGAGAGGTAGAGGTCCTGGGCCTTCTCGGTGCCCAGGTGCCGGATGGGGCAGTCCACCAGCTTGAGACCGGCCTGGATGGCCCGCTTGCGGATCTCCTTGACCGCCTCGGTGTTGCCCAGGCCCTCGACGTGCTCGTCCGCGCCGAACTCCAGGTAGATCTTGTCGGTGTAGTCGATGGTCTCCTGGGCTAGGTCCTCGCCGATCAGGCTGGGCAGGTCGCCGCCCACCTCGTAGCTCAGGGAGAGCTTGCCGTCGGAGAAAGCGCCCGCGCCGGAGAAGCCGGTGGTGATGTGGCAGTAGGGCTTGCAGTTGACGCACTTTTTGGTCTTGGCCTTGGGGCAGTGGCGCTTTTCCACCGGCTGACCCTTTTCCACCAGGATGATTTTCTGCTTGCTGCCCTTTTTGAGCATTTCAATGGCCGTAAAAATACCGGCCGGGCCTGCGCCTACGATGACGACATCTGTCTCCATGTGAAAACCTCCATTGCACAGAAAAATACCCGCAGAGCCTTTCGCTCTCCGGGTAAAACATACTTGTTTACCTAACCCAGTATAGCAGACCCGGGATAAATACGCAAGAAAAATCTGCTTCACAGATGGGATTTGGTGCTATTGCCCGATTTGACCGGGGAATATACAAGGTATGCAAAAATTTTTTGTCAAGGCTGCAAAAAAGTAAGAGGCGGCAGCGTCAGCTCCCGGAGGAACTGACCGGTCATGTTGGGCACCCGGAGAATCCGGCTCAGCCGGTCGCACTTGCACATAAAGACGTAATAGATATTTTTCCCGCAGCCAGCCAGACACTCGAAGTTGCCGCTGCCCTTGGAGAGAATCACGTCGGCGCGGTCCAGGGCGTCCTGGAGCGCCGGGCCCAGGAAGCCGGGCTCGGTGCCGGAAATGGCGGACCCGTTGTCCAGAATGGGGACCAGGGCGTCCATGCCCACATAGGCGGCGTCCTCCCGGGTGGCGTCGTTGAGGGTGTTTTCGCCCCGGACGCAGTAGGAGACGGCGAGCGCGGGATACCGGCGGCGCAGCTGCTCCACCAGCACCGTGTCGAAGGCGATTTCCCCGGCGTTGTCGCCGAGAATCACCAGGGACCGGGCCTGCTCCAGGTCGGCCAGCAGGTCGGCGTAGACCGCTGGGTCCAGCGCCATATCCGGCGTCTTGTCCAGGGCGTCGGCCAAGGCGGCGTGGGCCGTCTCCGGGGTCAGAATGCCGAAATCCAGGAAGTTGCCGGTCCGGGCAAACTGGAGGGCCAATTTCAGGGGGTCTCCGGCGGCCTCCACCCGGGCCCGGATCTCCGGCAGCAGCGAGAGCACCAGGTCGTTGGACTCCCGCTTCAGCTGGGCGTAGGCGTCCTCGCCGGGCCAGTATGTCTGATAGGCTTTGGCAAAGGAGCCGGTCAGATAGGGAGCCGCCACGCCCGCGGGCGCGTCCAGAATGGCCTGGAGCACGTCCCGGAGATAGGCGTAGGACTTGGCCCCGTCGCCGTGGCGGGCGGCCAGCTGATACTGACGGCGGACGAGACATTCAATGCAGCAGGCGTCAAATTGCATGGGGAACCTCCAGACGGGAAAGAATGGCTGGCAGCGAAAAATCGGGGCCGTCCATGGCCCGGCGGAAGGCGGCGCGGTTTTCCTCGCTGTGCTCCACCTCTTTAGAGAAGAGCCGGGCGGCCTCCAGCAGGGAGCCGCAGACCTCGGTCAGCCCCGCCGTGGCCAGCACGGCGGTGACCAAGGCCCCGGCCTGGCGGTAGAGGTAGCCGTTGCAGCTGGCCTTGCGCCACCAGCGGAAGAGGAAATAGACCGCCAGCTGCTCCAGAGGAATTTCCGCCGCTGCCAGATCCGGCTTTGCCAGCGCGGCATAGCAGTTCGGTGCGGCGGGGGAGAGGGGCTCCAGGGAGCGCAGCAGGTCCCGGACCGGGGCCAGATCACCGCCCCGGCGCTTCCGGCGCAGATAGGTGAGCCGCTTGCCCCGGTAAGCCCGGAGCCCGTACCGGTCCAGGAGCCGGTGACCGGCGTCCCAGCGGGCGGCGTCGATCAGGGGTTCCAGCCGCCAGCCCAGCTCCAGCACCAGGGCCAGCCGGTCCGACAGGGGCCGGGTCCGGTCCTGGAGCAGGGAGAGGGCCGCAGCCCGGCTGCGGTCCACCAGATGGTAGAGGTCGCCGTCCAGGTCGTTGGGCTCCGGGGGCGCGTCGTCCCGGGTGGTCACAAAGGTCAGGGGCTCGGTCCGGGTCAGCAGCAGCCGGGCCGCCTCGGGGCAGGAAATGGAGAGCATGGTCTCCCGGAGACCGCCGTAGACCTCGGTAAACCGGGGATGGGTGTGGCAGGTCTCGGAAAGAAAGTCCTCCCCCAGCTCGGTGACGATGGGGCAGAGGCCTTCGGCGGTCAGGAGCGGGCACCGGCCATGGTCCAGGGCCATACAGGTCTCGCCGTCCATAGTAACCAGGGCAGCGCGAATGCGCTGCCCCAAGTCCCCGCTCACAGACCGGTAGCGGGCCTCGGCGGCCTTGTCCACCACGATCTCCCACTGGCCGCAGCAGGTGTCGGGACAGCTGCCCGCGAGACAGTGGAACTCGTCAAAATAGTCGGGAACGGTGGTAATCATCGATTAAAAAGCCCAGGTGCCGTCGCGGAAGATGGCCACCTCGCGGCCGTCGCGGCATTTGGCGGTGATGGACAGATCGGCGGTGCCGATCATAAAGTCCTCGTGGATCATGGAGTCGTTGATGCCCAGAGCGCGGCACTCCTCCAGGGTCTTGTTGTGGTAGTCCTCAATGGTGTCCACAAAGCCCATGCCCACAGCCAGGTGGCAGCAGGCGTTCTCGTCAAAGAGGGTGTTGTAGAAGAGAAGGCCCGTCTCGTTGATGGGGCTGTTGAAGGGCACCAGGGCGCACTCGCCCAGGTACCGGGCGCCCTCGTCCATGTTGAGCATCTTCTGCAGCAGCGCGTCGTTGACCTCGGCCTTGGCCTCGGTGACCTTGCCGCCCTCGAACTTCATATAGAAGTTCTCGATCAGCTGGCCCTCATAGCACAGGGGCTTGGAGGCGTAGACAATGCCCTCAGCCACGCCCTTCATGGGGGAGATGAAGCACTCCTCGGTGGGAATGTTGGGGTTGAAGCTGACGCCATTGGCCATGGTTTCGTGGCCGCCGGTAAAGCGGGCCTGGGGAATCATGCCCACGGTCAGGTCGGTGCCGTTGGAGGCGGTGTAGTGGAGGGATTCAATGCCCAGACCGTTGAGGTAGGCGCAGCGGGCCTTCAGGTCCTGGTTGTGGGATCCCCAGGCGGCGATGGGGTCCTCATCCACACGGGAGGTGGAGAGAATGGCCTCCCAGAGCTTCTCCACAGCCTGCCCCTTGGAGAGACCGGGGAACATCTTCTTGGCCCAGGCCACACCGGGCACGGCGGCGATGCACCACTGGTGCTTGCCCTCGATCTTGTCCCGGTAGGGCTTGATGATGGGGTACTTGGCCTGCTGGGCCTTGGCCGCCTTGGCCATGTTCAAGCCCTTGAGCCCGTCGGGGTCCTCCGAGGTCAGGTAGAGACGGCAGGGGAAGTGATCGGCCCAGTATTGGAGCTTGGCCTCCTCAAAGTTCTCCAGGGTGGAGAGGGCCTTGACGCTCTGATGGCGGACATGGAGCTTGGTCAGGGGCTGGAAGGTGAAGTGGACGATGACCTTCCGGGCGCCGGCCTTGTAGAGCTCGTCGGTGACCATGGCCACAAAGTCGGGCTGGTCCAGCTCGGCCTCCACAAAGACGTCCTGGCCCTTCTGTACGTTGACGCCCATCCGGGCGATGAGCTGGGCATATTTTCTCAGTCTGGTCTTTTGCATCGGAATTGCCTCCTGTTATTTGAAAAACTGTGCCGGAATCCGGCGCGTGTGAGCCCATCATAGCAAAGATTGGACAGGAATGCAAGGCTGTGGTATGATAAGAAAAACAGCCGGTTCCACAGCGGAACCGCAACACTGCTTCACAGGAGGCGATTCTATGAAATACCGGCTTCTTCCCCTGATGCTGGCGCTGCTGCTTTTCCTGTCCGCCTGCGGCAGCGAGACGCCCGCGGCCACGGACCGGCCCTGGGATCTGGAGGTGGAGTACGGCGACAGCGGCGTCACCGCGGTGGCCTGGGACTACGGATGGAATCTCCGCACCGAGGCAGCCGTCACGCCCACCCAGGCCGAGGGCGGCGACCCCCTGGGCCAGCTGGCGTCCATCCCCTTTGTGAACAAGAGCAAGACCGGCACGCTGAAGCTGAAATTCGCCATCCAGCCCGAGAGCCTGACCGTTTCCTGCTACACCAATGCCGACGGCTATGCCGAGGCCGTGTCCGTGGACCCGTCGGGGAAGGACAACGCCATCCCCGTGCCCACCGAGGCCGGGAGCTACCTGTTTGAAGCGACGGCCCAGTGGACCGAGACCGAGGAGGCCCAGGCCTGGGGCAGCTGTACCTACTATTTCCGGTACCTGCCCGAGGGCGACACCGGCGAGCAGGTGGGCGAACTGAGCCTCTATCGCCTGCTGAAGCTGACGCCCGACGACCTCTTCGGCGTGGAGTTTTTCGACAACGGCCAAAACCAGCAGAAGACGCTGACCACCGTGGCCGACAAAACCGCCGTGCTGGAGTTCCTGCAGCAGAATCTGGCCACGGATTTCTCCCAGATTCAGACGCCCACCCTGGAGGCGGCCTTCGTTCTGCGGCTGGCCGTCACCGACGGCAGCCAGCTGACCATCGGCTATATCCCCCTGGAGGAGGGGGCGGGGCTGCTGCTGAGCGGCGTGCCCTATGCGGCCGGAACCATGGACCTCCAGACGCTGTGGGACGGCCTGGGGGCCAAGGCGGTCTCCCTGGAGAGCGAAACGCCTTCGGATGTGCTGGAGACCAGCGAGGACGATCCCGGCGCGGCCTATGACGACAACTTTATCTATGGCTTCCTCCGGGCGCTGGACGGCACGGTCACCGTGGACCAGGTCCAGTGGACCGAGGACGAGGACGAGCCCAACGGCTATCGGATCGAGGCAGGGGAGACCGGCAAAACCTATGAGCTGGCGGAGGACTGCGCCTATTGGATTTTGCAGGACCACTATAAACCCTTCTGCCGGGTGGAACAGGATACCCTCTGGACCTGGGCCCAGACCACCGGCTGGGACGTGGTTTTCCGGCTGTATTTAAAGAACGGCCAGGTGGCCGCCATCGTGGAGCAGTACCAGCCCTAGCGCACCCCGCCACAGCGTGTCGAAAAAGTCTTTTCGCCACGCTGTGCGTATTTTCAAACTTTTGAAAAAGTTTGAAAATACGTGTTGATTGAACGCGCAAGGGGTCTTAACCCCTTGCACACATTCCCCGCTGCTCTGTC
>DVFN01000048.1 GCA_018713205.1 Candidatus Avoscillospira stercorigallinarum
CGGCCAAAGATTTTGCCTCATACGAAAGTTATAAAAGGGCGGGAATACTGTATGTATTTCCCCCTTTTATAACGGCACGGATGGGGCAAAAGATTGGGCGAAGGCCGCAGACACAATTGTGCGGTGATGCCTTAATTTACCCGATAAGCCCCCGTCCGGCCCGTGTGTCCCGGTGCGTTGTGTTCGCAGCCCCGGTGGTTGCGGTCGGTCAGCCGCGGAGGGCGGCGATGGCGGACACCAGGGCGTAGAGCACCGGCTGATGGCCCAGGTACAGGAACAGGGACATCCGGCCGCACCAGCTGAAAAAGCGGATGGGAGCCGCCTGGGCATTGACCCGGGGCAGCAGGGTCTGCTTCTCCCGGTAGGCCGTCCGGCCCAGGACTGCGC
This sequence comes from Candidatus Avoscillospira stercorigallinarum, assembly GCA_018713205.1. GTDB lineage: Bacteria > Bacillota > Clostridia > Oscillospirales > Oscillospiraceae > Avoscillospira > Avoscillospira stercorigallinarum. The sequence continues at coordinate 388 of DVFN01000048.1, forward strand.
CCAGGAGGAACCAGCCCAGGTGGGGCAGCAGGGGGAAATAGTCCGACGAGGAAAAGCCGGGGGCCGTCAGGCCCAGGGGGAAGAGCCAGACTGCCTCCACCTGGAAGGTCCGGAACCAGTAGCCCAGCACCACCAGGACCAGGCCCAGGACGGCCATGGCGCCGGTGGGCAGCCGCCGGAGCAGGGGCCAGAGGAGCATACAAAGGCCCAGCAGATGCAGCACGCCGAAGCGGACCACGATGCTGCCGCTGTCCAGTCCCAGCCAGACCATGGCCTCGGTGACCAAGGTCACGGCCATGGCGCAGCCGAAGACGATCAGGCCCCGGCGGAGACTCCGGCGGCCCAGGGTGACGCAGATGCCCGAGAGCACCACGAAGACCACGCCGCCATACTGCATGATAAATTGAAATACCGTGTTGTCATAGCCCAGATTGAGGCCCAGGAAATACCGGAGATCGAAGAGCAGATGGACCAGAATCACCGCCAGAATGGCGACGCCCCGGAAGGCGTCCAGCTCCCAGATCCGGGCCTTGGGGGCCGTCACGACTCCTGCCCGGCGGCCCGGGCCTCCTCCTCTTCCTCCAGGACCCGGTAGGCCACCTTGCCCACCAGCGTCTTGGGCAGCTCGGCGCGGAACTCGATCTCCTTGGGCATGGCGTACTTGGCGATGCGCTCCTTGCAGTAGGCCATCAGCTCGTCGTGGATTTCGTCGCTGGGCTCGATGCCGGGCTTGAGGACCACAAAGGCCTTGACCCGCTGCATCTTATAGGCGTCCTTGACGCCGATGACACAGGAGAGCAGCACCTTCTCGTGGCCGTCCAGCACGTTCTCCAGCTGGCTGGGGTAGACGTTATAGCCCGAGGTGACGATCATCCGCTTGATGCGCTGGGAGAAGTAGACGAAGCCGTCCTCGTCCATCTTGCCCAGGTCGCCGGTGTGGAGCCACAGGCGGTTGTCGGTGTGGCGGCGGAGGGTGTTGGCGGTCTCCTCGGGGTTGTCCACGTACTCCAGCATCACCGAGGGGCCGGTCAGGCAGATTTCGCCCTCCACGTTGCAGTCCACCTCCTCGGTGGTGCCGGGGCGGCAGATCTTGTAATAGGTGTCGGGGAAGGGGACGCCGATGGAGCCGGGGCGGTGGTACTCCTTGGGCGTCAGGCAGGAGGCCGTGACGCACTCGGTGAGGCCGTAGCCCTGGCGGATCTGAACCGTGGCATGGTGGGCGGTGAGGAATTCGTCCACCTTCTTTTTCAGCTCGATGGACAGGCTGTCGCCGCCGCAGAACACGCCCTTGAGGAAGCTGAGGTCGGCTCCCTCCAGATTGTCGGCCCGGAGCAGCGCCTCGAAGAGGGTCGGCACGCCGGGGATGATGTGGGGCTTTTTCTTCTTGAGCAGCTCGGCGTAGGTCTTCACGTTGAACTGGGGCACCAGGATGCAGCAGGCGCCGCCCACCAGGGCCGTGTGGATGCCGATGCCCAGACCGAAGCCGTGGAAGACCGGCATGACCGAGAGCATTTTCAAGCCGTCGATGGGGGCGAAGCCGCTGGCGGCAATGGTTTGCAGGGCCAGCGCGTTGAAGTTGAGGTTGCTCAGGAGGATGCCCTTGGTGGTGCCGGTGGTGCCGCCGGAGTAGAGAATGGAAGCGCCGTCCTCGGCCCGGCCCTGCAGCTTGGGCAGGGGCTCCTTGAGACGGCGGCCGCCCGCCAGGAAGCGGTCCCAGTGGAGGAGGCCCTCGCCCCGGGTCGGGACCTTGGGCAGCTTCCGGCCCTGGGTCAGGGCATAGCCCATGGCCAGCAGGGGCTTGAGCTCGTCCTTGATCCGGGCCACCAGAATGGTCACCGGCTCCTGCAGCTCGCCCCGGATGGAATTGACCTTGGGGTAGAACTGGTCCAGGGTCAGAATGGCCTTGGAGTGGGAGAAGTTCAGATAGAAGGCGATTTCCTTGGCGGCGGACAGGGGATGGATCATATTGCTCACCGCGCCGATGCGGTTGAGGGCGTAGAAGCTGTCCACAGCCTGGGGGCAGTTGGGCATGCAGATGGTCACCCGGTCGCCCTTGCGGATGCCCATGGCGTAGTAGGCCCGGGCCGTCAAATCGATGCGCTGGAGAAACTCCCGGTAGGTGGTGACCTTGCCCATGAATTCATAGGCGGGCAGATTGGGGAACTTTTCACAGGTGGCCCGGATCATCTGGTAGATGGTCTTCTTCGGATAGGTGAGATGGGCCGGGGTGGTGCCATAGAATTTGCACCACGGCGCCGATGCAAAATGGGACATGGGAATAGGTCTCCTTTCGTGACCATGATAATACAGTGGAAGCTTTCGCAGGGGCGAGGTCTTTAAGCCTCCCCTTGAGGGGAGCCTTTGCGCCGCCTCTACATGGGCGACAGCAGCCTTGCCAGCGGGGTGCGCCGGGCCTCCAGCGCGCCCTTGGGGCAGAACTCCTGGCAGCAGAAGCAGCCGATGCAGGTCTTTCGATTGAATTCTGGCTTATGATTTGCCATGATAATGGCCTTGGCCGGGCAGATGGCGGCGCACTTGCCGCAGCCGACGCACTTAGCCGGCGTCAGGGTGGGCCGGGGGGCCATGGCGGACTGAAGCACCCGGCTCAGGGCCTCTCCGGCCTTGCCCGGCAGGAGCATCTGGAACAGGGTGCCCCGCCGGGGCGGCAGCACGAAGTCCGGGATATGAAAGGCCGCCGGGTCCTCGCCGGTGACCGTGTAGGCGGGGATGCGGCCCAGCTCCCGGGCGGCAGCCTGGGTGGGGACGGCGTCGCAGCCGATGAGACCGGCGCAGACCTCGTCCAGGGCGAAGGGGTCCTCGCAGCCCAGGACCAGGCCCAGGCGCCGGGGATCGCCGGACCCGGGACCGTTGCCCTCCATGGCCGTCACCGCATCCACCAGGTGGAGCCGGGGCCGGAAATAGCAGGGCAGGTCCGTGAGCATCTTGGCGAAATCCTCGGGCCGGGAGAAGCGAAAGTGGTATTCGGGCTTCATGGTCCCGGGGATGGAGCCGAACAAGTTCTTTACGGCACAGGTCATGCCCATCATCCCGTGGGTTTTTAGCTTGCAGAAGTTGATCAGGGCGTCACAGGAATCGAGCCAGGCCGTGTAGGAGAAGCGGTGGAGCACCGCGCCCTGGGGGAAGTCGGTCTCGCGAATTTCACAGTCGGTGTTCAGCGTGGCCCCGACCTGCTCCACGGCCTCGTAGCCGCTGAGGTGGTAGACCCGCTGGAGAAACGCCGGCGTGAAGAGGCCGCCGGGACTGTCGCCCACGACCACCGACGCGCCGTGCTCGATGAGCAGCTCTGTCAGCGCGGCCACCAGGGCCGGATGGGTGGTGACGGCCTTCTCCGGCGGCGCGCCGGCCACCAGATTGACCTTGACGCCGATTTTCATGCCGGGCTGTACCCAGCTGAGACCTCCGCAGACGGCCTCCAGCGCCGCCCGGCAGTGCTCCCGCTCATAATCCGGGCACGCCCGGAGCCGTACTTCCGTCACGGCGGTCCCTCCCCGTGGAAAATCCTGAATTCTGTAATTATACCATATCCCGCCGCCCTTCGCAAGCTGCGGCCCTGGACGTCGGCGGGAAATATGGAGGTGCGCGCCCTACGGACCAGGTCGAAAGCGCGTCGTAGGGGCGGCTAGCAGCCGCCCGAACAGGCTCCTGATTCCCGCCGCACCCCCGCCGAACGTCGTAGGGCGGCATGCCCACATGCCGCCATGGCCGGACCGCGATGACTGAGGGCATGGTGCTTTCGAGGGTGCGGTCCGGGCGGCCATAAAGGCCGCCCCCAGCGTGTCGAAAAAGTCTTTTCGCCACGCTGGGCGTATTTTCAAACTTTTGAAAAAGTTTGAAAATACGTGTTGATTGAACGCGCATGGCCCAGGCCAGCTTCTCTTGCCCTTCGGGCAATTCACCTTCAGGGGTCTTAACCCCTTGCACACATTCCCCGCTGCTCTGTCACATCAGCTTTCAGCGAGGTTTTTTGACAGTCTG
>DVFN01000049.1 GCA_018713205.1 Candidatus Avoscillospira stercorigallinarum
GACAGAGCAGCGGGGAATGTGTGCAAGGGGTTAAGACCCCTGAAGGTGAATTGCCCGAAGGGCAAGAGAAGCTGGCCTGGGCCATGCGCGTTCAATAAACACGTATTTTCAAACTTTTTCAAAAGTTTGAAAATACGCACAGCGTGGCGAAAAGACTCTTTCGACACGCTGAGGGGGCTGTCTCATTTCGAGACAGCCCCCTTCGCGTTTAATCACCGACTTTTTCGACACGCTGTAGGGGCGGATTATATATCCGCCCTCGGATGCACCATCGCCGAACGCACTCCGTAGGGGCCGATGCCCACATCGGCCCGCTCGGTACCGGCATCAAAAGCACCATCGTCGAACCCCGGCGGAAGCCGGTCCGGGCGGGCATAAAGCCCGCCCCTACGAGAAGGCCGGGAGGCGGGTCCGTAGGGGCGGATTTTATATCCGCCCGTGCCGCACGGCCGCGTCGGACGCACCATCGCCGAACGCACTCCGTAGGGGCCGATGCCCACATCGGCCCGCTCGGTGCCGGCATCAAAAGCACCATCGCCGAACGCACCCGTCGTGGGGCGCGCATCCGTAGCCGGGTACGATTTACGCAGCGCTGGCGGTCGATGTACCCGGTCCCGGCGGCATGTGGGCATGCCGCCCTACGCCCACAGCGGCCGGCGAACTGCCTTGCACGCAGAAGTTGGCGGGCCGATGTGGGCATCGGCCCCTACGAGAAGACCGAAAGCGGGTCTGTAGGGGCGGATGGGGGTATGCGGTCGGCGGACTGCCTTGCACACGGGAGGCCAGCGGACGCGCCCTACGGCGAGCGGAACCATCGAACCCCGGCGCGAAACGGAAACTGGTTCCGGGCGGCCATACAGGCCGCCCCTACGAGAGGGGCAGGTATTCGGCCGGATTCAGGGCCGTTCCGTTCTGATGGAGCTCAAAGTGCAGATGGGGCCCGGTGGACCAGCCGGTGGAGCCCACATAGCCGATGACCTGCCCCTGGGAGACGGAGTCGCCTACGGAAACGATGTACTTCGTCATATGGCAGTAGATGCTGGTATAGCCGCTGCCATGGGCCAGCGATACGTAATACCCATTGGCCTCGCTGTACGCCGCGGTGGTCACGGTCCCGGCGGCGATGGCGTAGATCGGCCAGCCCTGGTTTTTGGTCAGGTCGATGGCCGGGTGCATTTTCGTGTAGCCGAAGAGCGGATGCTCCCGCACGCTGAAGGACGAGGTAATCACATGGGGCCCGTCCACCGGCGCAACAAAGCCGGAGGTTCCCGGCGTGACCGCCGCGCCGCTGCCGCCTGCCACGTTGTTCTGGTTCTGCTGGGCCAGCCGCGCCGCCTCCTCGGCCGAGAGGGCCGCCTCATAGGCCGCCTGGGCGTCCAGAATCTCCTGCCGCAGGGCCGCCTCCTGCTGGGCGTTGGCCAGGAACTCGTCGGACAGGGCCTCGCCCTCAGCCGCCAGCTCCAGCAGCAATCCGTCGGCCTCCTGCCGCTGGGCCGCCAGCTGGGCCTGCTGCCGCAGCCCGTTCAGGGTCTGCTGTATCTCCCGGGAGGAGGCCGCCGAAACCCGGGGCCAGCGGGCCAGCGCGACGCTGGTCCACAGCAGCACCGCGGCGGCGTTTGTTCCGGCCAAATGCCGAAGTTCCCCCGAGCGGGGCAAGGGAAAATTGTGCAAAATATTCAATATTCAAGTTTTCACGAATAATCATTGCATTATCATGAATTTTGATGTATAATCACCGTATATTCCCGAGGAAAGAAGAACGAGAAGGACCATGAAAACCGTATTTATCGACGGCAGCGCCGGGACCACCGGGCTGCGGATTCACCAACGGCTGGAGGCGCGGCGGGATCTCAAGCTGCTGACGCTGCCCGAAGCGCTGCGCAAGGACCCTGCTGCCCGGCACGATGCCATGGCCGCCAGCGACGCCGCCTTTTTGTGCCTGCCCGACGCCGCGGCCATCGAGGCCGCCGAGATGATGGACGGCGCGCCGCTGACGCTGCTGGACACCTCCACCGCCCATCGGACCACCCCCGGCTGGGCCTACGGCTTTCCGGAGCTGGGCGCGGACTTTGCCGGGGCCGTGCAGCGCAACAATCGCATTGCCGTCCCGGGCTGCCATGCCAGCGGCTTTATCGCCCTGGTCCGGCCTCTGGTCGCGGCGGGCCTCCTGTCCCCGGCCGCCCGGCTCAGCTGCCACTCGGTCACCGGCTACTCCGGCGGCGGCAAGAAGATGATCGCCCAGTACGAGGCGTCCGGCCGGGACGGCCTGCTGGACGCGCCCCGGCAGTACGGCCTGGGCCAGACCCACAAGCACCTCAAGGAAATGCAGGCCATCACGGGTCTGGAAACCGCGCCGGTCTTCTGTCCCATCGTGGCCGACTTCTATTCCGGCATGGTGGTCACCGTGCCCCTGTTCCGGGCTGACCTGCAAGGCGGCGCGACGGCGGAGCAGATTCGCCAGCTCTACGGCGACACCTACCGGGGCCCCGTGGTCCGGTACCGAAGCCAAATGGACGAGGATGGCTTCCTCTCCGGCGCAGGCCTCTCCGGCAGCGACGCCATGGAGCTGACCGTGGCCGGTAACGACGACCGAATCCTCCTGCTGGCCCGGTACGACAACCTGGGCAAGGGCGCTTCCGGCGCAGCCATCCAGTGCCTGAACCTGTCCCTGGGCTGCGACATCACCGAGGGCCTGGTGCTGTAACCCAGCGCCACGCGGCCCGGCCACGGCGCATTCGAGGAAGACACGGCGGGAATCGCAAGCCTCCCAGGGCGGATATATAATCCGCCCCCAGCGTGTCGAAAAAGTCTTTTCGCCACGCTGGGCGTATTTTTAAACTTTCTAAAAAGTTTAAAAATACGTGTCGATTGAACGCGAAGGGGGCTTTTTGCCCCCTTCA
>DVFN01000050.1 GCA_018713205.1 Candidatus Avoscillospira stercorigallinarum
AATCTTTTGCCCCATCCGTGCAGTTATAAAAGGGGGAAATACATACAGTATTCCCGCCCTTTTATAACTTTCGTATGAGGCAAAATCTTTGGCCGAATGCTCTTGCCAAATTGTGCGGTGCTGCCCTATAAAACCTACCTGGGACTTACGGCCCTCCGCCATGACGGCACGGTGGAGCCGGCTCCGGCGGATGTACGGCCGCTGCTGACGGTGGTGGGAGATTCGATTACCTGCGGCTATGGCAATCTGACCGAGGAACCGGGGCGGGGATATGATCCGCTGGAGGAAGACGGCGCTCAGGCCTATGGCCCATTGGCGGCTCAGGCGCTGGGGTATCGGTACCAGGCAGTCTGTGTTTCCGGGATTGCTCTCAATTCCGTGGTGGGCGGCGCACTGCCGACCATGCGGGAGATCTACCCCTACCAGGACGCGCCGCTGGAGCGGCGCCTGGGAAAGACAGATCTGACGCCTTGGGATTTCGGCGGAGAGAGCACCGAGGTCCTGGCAGTTAATCTCGGCACCAATGACGCCTATGCGGCGCTGTTCTCAGGGGACTTGGTGGCGGCGGAGGCGCGGTTCACCGCCGATTACGCGGCTTTCCTGGAGGATCTGCGCCGGTGGCACGGACCCAAAATGAAAATCTTGTGTACGCTGGGGCCGATGCAGTATTATTTGTTTGACGGACTGGAACGGGCTGTGGACCGGTATCGCCGGGAGACCGGGGACAAGCTGGTCTGGTGCCGGAAGTACCCGCTGATGAACCCCATGGACGGTACCGGTGCAGGCGGCCACCCCACGGCGGCCACACACCGCGCCATGGCCCGGACGCTGGCGGACTGGATTCGCGCGCTGGGCGGCCCGGATGAAGAAAATCACGCATAGAAAACGAGGGATCGATATGAGAGAAGAATTTGAACGCGTTTCGCCGGAATCGGTGGGTGTATCGAGCCGGGCAATTCTGGAGTACCTGGACGCCCTGGAGGCCAGCGGCACCCAGATGCACGGCCTGATGATTCTGCGCCACGGCAAGCTTCTGGCCGAGGGCTGGTGGGCCCCCTACGGACCGCGGCTGTGCCATGGGCTCCAGTCCCACTCCAAGACCTACGCGGTCACGGCGGTGGGTATTTTGTACACCGAGGGCAAGGTCCGGCTGGACGAGCGGATCATCGATATTTTCCCCGAGTACGCCCCGGAAAACCCCAGCGAAAATCTGAAGCTTCTGACAGTGCGGGACGTGCTGTGCATGGGCTGCGGCATGGAGACCGAGCCCCGGCCGGCCACCGAGCACTGGATTCGGGACTTCCTCCACACACCGGTGGTCCATAAGCCCGGCACGGCGTATATGTATAACTCCACCGGCTCCAGCCTCCTATGTGCCATCGTCAAGCGCAAGACCGGAGAGGGCGTGGAGGAATATCTGACCAAGCGGCTCTACGAACCCTGCGGTATGGACTCCCAGGTCCACCGCTGGTACCCGATGCCCGACGGCGTCGAGGGCGGCGGCTTTGGTATGATGTCTACGCTGGAGGACAATCTGCGGCTGCTGAAGCTCTACGCCGACGGCGGCGTCTGCAACGGCCGGCGGATTCTGGCCGAGGACTATGTGCGCCTGGCCACCTCCAACCAAAACGACTCGGCCACCGAGGCCATCGGCAATCCCGAGGCCACCGACAATCATGTGGGCTATGGCTTCCAGATCTGGATGTGCAAGCCCAAGGGCGTTTACCGGGCTGACGGCGCCATGGGCCAGTTCACCATTGTCTGCCCGGATCAGGACATGATCATCGCTATCACCGAGACGGCTGAGGGCGCTCACTGGGCCCAGAGTACCCTGGATATCACCTGGGCGTTCCTGGCCAAGGTCACCGGCGACCAGGTTCTGCCCGAGGGACCGGAGACGGCGTATCTGGCCCGCCGGATGCGGACGCTCTGCACACCCCAGCTGCCCTGCCGGCCCCGCCACGGGGTTCCGGCCTCGGCGCTGACGGCCTTCTACCGGGTGACCGAGGGCTATTTTACGCCCTATTTTTACAACCCCATGCTGAACAAGCCCGAGGGGCTGGCCGGCTTCACCTTTGCCGAGGACGACTACGGCCTGATTTGGAAGGTTCGCTACGAGTCCGGCCGGACCGAGGAGATCCGTCTCACCACCTACGGCAGCTGGCATACCCAGGTCCTGGGCCGTCCGGAGGACTATGTCCGGCTGTGCGCGGCCGGCGCCTGGTGGCAGGACGCAACGACCCTGGCCGTAGAGCTCAAGTGGGTGGAGACCTGCTTTACGAAGCGGATCTGGTTTGCCTTCCAGCCGGAGGGGCTGGAGGTGACCGAGGAGAAGATGCGCAGTGTCGTATCGAAAATCCCGGACCAGGTAATCCGGGTGGAACGGGAGGTATAGACGATGGGAAGAGAAACCACCCGCGCCGTGGTGGTGACCACAGCCAAGGGGGCCCTGAAGGGTTATACATCCGACGATGTGAACATCTTCCTGGGCATTCCCTACGCCCGGTCCAAGCGCTTTCAGATGCCCCGGCCGGTGGAACCCTGGACCGGCGTGAGGGCATGCTATAGCTACGGCTTCGGCAGTCCCACCGGCGCCCATCTGCCCGGTGACGAGACCATGATGCCGCTGCGGTTCTGGCCGGAGCACGAGAATTGTCAGTATCTCAACATTTGGACCCGGCGGCTGGGCACAGCGGAGAAGCGGCCGGTCCTGGTGTGGCTTCACGGCGGCGGTTATTCTGTGGGCTCCGGCATGGAGCATATGTACTACGATGGTGAAAACCTCTGCCGCGGCAACGATGTGGTAGTGGTGACGCTGAACCACCGGCTCAATATCCTGGGCTATCTGGATCTTTCGCCGTTTGGAGAAAAGTACGCCAACTCCGGCAATGCAGGCAACGCGGACATTGTGGCGGCACTGCAGTGGATACACGAGAACATCGCGGCGTTCGGCGGCGACCCCGACTGCGTGACGATCTTCGGCCAGTCCGGCGGCGGCGCAAAAGTCCGGGACCTGCTGCAGACACCGGCGGCGGACGGCTTGTATCACCGGGCCATTGTGCAGAGCGGCGTGATTGCCTCTTTGGCGGATACCCCGCCGGATCAGAACGGAAGGGAGATTGTCACGGCGCTGCTGCAGGATCTGAGCTTTGACAGCGTTGCCCAGCTGGAGACCGTACCATATGCCCGGCTGTCGGAGAGCTATGACCGGGTCGCGCCGGAGATTTTGGCCCGGGGCGGCTATATCGGCGGCGCGCCGCTGCCCAACGACTGGTACTGGGGCGATTCCATGACCCATCCGGTCAATCCCTACAGCCTGACCGTCCCCACGATGATCGGCACCGTTTTTGCTGAATTCAGCTATACCGTGGCGCCGGAAGGGAAGTATGCGCTTTCCGAAGCGGAGCAGATGGCGTTCCTGCGGAGTCAATACGCCGACCAGGCGGAGACTGTGGCTGCTTTGTTCCGGGCGGCGTATCCGGAGAAGAACCTCTGCGACGCAGCGGCGGCGGACGAGTTTATGCGTGCGCCATCCCTGCGCTACGGCCTGCAGCGCGCGGCAGCCGGCGGTGCGCCGGTGTACTTCTACCTGTTTTCCTACGAGACCAACATGGAGCAGACCCCAGCCTGGCACCTGATCGAGATCCCTTTTGTGTTCCGCAATGCCCATATGGTCCCGCGGCTCATTGAGGCCGGGGTGACGGACCGGCTGGAGGATCAGATGGCCAATGCCTGGGCGGCCTTTGCGGAGACCGGCAATCCGTGGCACCCCGGTCTGCCGGCCTGGCCCAGCGCCACGGCGGAGGACGACAATACGATGGTATTTGACCGGCAGGTTCGGCTGGCCAACCGGTTTGACCGGGCATTTCAGACGTATATGACGGCCCATTTCCCCCAGTCCATTATTACTGCCGCCGTGGGAAACAGCCACGAGGACGCACTTTCGGAGGAGGAGCGGGCGCAGAACGAAACACGGTTGCAGACCACGCTGAAAGACTGACAGGTCGGGAGGGGAAACGATGTCCGATATTTTGGTGCGGTTCCGGCCTGCGAGCTTGGATATCGCCGGTGTGTTTCGACTGTTCCTGGCGGATTATTCGCTGGCATGGGAACGGGAAGGAAATGTACACTATCAGAGACCGCCGAAGACGCTGATATTGCTCCATGGTTACGCCGGGGATGAGACGGAGTGGGTCAACCAGGGACAGACGGAGCTGCTGTGCCGGCGGGATAACCTCCATGTGGTTATCCCCAACGGGTATACGACGTTTTATCTGGACCGGCCGGACAAGGGCCATAATTTCTGCAGCTACCTCGGCCATGACTTGATGATGTATCTGAGAAATACCTTCGGCATAGCGGCCCGGCGGGAGGATGTTCTGATAGCGGGCGTGTCCATGGGCGGATTTGGCGCGCTGCATACGGCCTTTGCGTACCCGGAGAATTTTGGCGGCATTATCGCCCTGTCTTCAGGCCTGATTCAGCACGAGGTATCGCAGATGACGCCGGCGTCCGGCGGCAACGGAATAGCGAACTACGAGTATTATGCAATGACCTTTGGAGAGCCGCAGAAGCTGCTGGAGAGCGACAACAACCCGGAGGTGCTGGTGGATCGGATGCTTGCCGCAGGCAAGCCGGTGCCGAGGATCTTTATGGCCTGCGGAACGGAGGATTTTCTGCTGCCGGTCAATGAGGCGTTCCATCAATTTTTGCTGGATCGCGGCATCGACGCGGAGCTGCGGATCGGAACTGGAAAGGGACATAATTACTCGTTCTGGAATGAGATGATGGAATACGCTTTGCCCAAGCTGCTGTAGGCGGTTGGCATGAATTTTTGCTGAAACTTGATCCATGCATGCTGCGCCGGGAAGGCGTTATCTTAGCGGTTGTATACATGGCAGGTCCAGCAATGGAAGCAACAAACAGTAGAAGCCCCGGGCGCGAACTCTCTTGTGAGAGCAAGCGTCCGGGGTTAAATTATGCGCGTTGGAACACCGGCATGGTGTCTAAGGGAGCGGGAACCTCGTAAGCGCTCAACAACCGCCCGTATATGCTCAAAACCCGGTAGGCCTTGCAATCCTACCGGGTTCGTTTATTCGCAATCAGGCGTCTCCAGATATTTCCTCTGTTTTACAACGGGGTTCCAGGGCATCAG
>DVFN01000051.1 GCA_018713205.1 Candidatus Avoscillospira stercorigallinarum
ACAGAGCAGCGGGGGAAGTGTGAAGGGGGCAAAAAGCCCCCTTCGCGTTCAATCGACACGTATTTTTAAACTTTTTAGAAAGTTTAAAAATACGCACAGCGTGGCGAAAAGACTTTTTCGACACGCTGGGGCTGCATGCCCACATGCCGCCGATACCGGGTTCCGTGGACCGCAAGCCCAGTGATGCCGGCGGCCCCATTGGGCGGGGTGTGGGCACCCCGCCCGACGGACCAGGTCGAAAGCGCGTCATAGCGCCGGGCACCGGCATATCCGCCGCCTTTCGGACATAGACTGTCGGGAAGGGAGTGGTCCCATGGAACATCTGTGCCGCGACTCCGGCGATCTCGACGACTGGATTTTCGACGGGGAGGATTACAGCGTCAGCCAGCGATAAAAAAAGAAAAAAAGGGCTTGCTTTTTCCGGCCCGGTATGCTATCATATTGGAGCTGAAAGAAACAGCGCCAAGATCCGGGTGTGGCGAAGTTTGGTATCGCGCTTGAATGGGGTTCAAGAGGCCCTGAGTTCGAATCTCAGCACTCGGACCAAAACCACCGAAAACAATAGGTTTTCGGTGGTTTTTCTTTTACGAAAATTCAGCGTAAAATTTCGCTATTTTGAAAAATTATGTGCTATTGCAGACCTATTGCAGACAAGCCAAAAGCCGCCCTTGCCGGGCGGCTTTAACTATTTCGCGGAAAACAGGTGATAGAACCGATGCAGCACGGTGACAAGCTCTTCTCGGGTGGGCTGACGCTGCCATTGGTAGTCCGGAGTGCCGTCCGGGAGCGTCCCTGCGCCCTGGAAGAGGCCGACAGAGACAGCCCACTCGCGGGCTTCTTGGCTCCATTCGGAGGCATCTCCGGCGGTGCCGGGGCTGCTGGTGGCCTTGGAAGCGTAGTCCGGCAGGCAATAGCCGCGGATGTAGCGGCCATTGATCTGGAGCGTGCGGTAGGCAACGGCGTTGCCGTTGTTACCCTCGATGATGGTAAGGGTGGTACCATTGACGGCGGCCACCATGCCCACGTGGTCGGGGTTGCCTCTGTTGTTGCCTGCCCCGGTGTCCTGCCAGTCGTACATGATGATATCGCCGATCTGCGGGACGTAGGCGTCGTCCTCAATCCACCGGCCGCGCTCGTCGTACAGCTCGATCATGCGGGGGCAGCTGCACTCGGGCAGGATTACATCGGTCATGCCCAGGGCCTGGCCTACGGCGGACACCGTGGCGGCGCACCACTCGTCGGAGTATTGGAGGACGTACCCAACAGGGACAGGTCGAATGGCGTTGTAAAGATCCACAATCTTCCGGTAACGGCCATCGGCCTCGGAAAATCCCAACCATTTTTTAAACTGGGCGACGGCTTTTTGCCGAAGTTCCAGCTCGGTCATCTTGCATTCTCCTCTCAGTCTTCGTGGGCTGCGACCGCGTTCATGGCGTCCTGGACCTTTTGAGCCGCGTCACCTACGGCGGCGGCGTCAATGCGTCCCTCTGTGATGATGTAGGTCACGACGGATACCACGGAAATCACCGCGCCGCTCACCGTCTCGGCCACGTTCGGGTCAATCCCAAACATCATGGCTACACCCACGATCACACCGACCATGGCCGCCCACAGCTTCCTGGATTTCAGTTTATTCAACAATTCCATATATGTTCCCCTTTCAGTCAAAAATGTCGCCTTTTCTTCCTATGTTAATCTTCCAGCCGCAGCGGCAGCTTGTTAACCTCCGCCATGAGCTTGTCCATGTCTCCGTTCCCGCCAAGTCCATCGTGATACAGTTCGTGCCATTTGTGCAACTGCCGCCGGTCATCCATGGATATCTCTCCGTCTCGTATGTACCCCTTGGCGGTTTGGATCATGATGTAAAGCATCAAATACCGGAGCGCCTTGGTCTGCGCACTCCCCTTGTCGGATTTCTCCCAGAGCCGCCGGATGAACATTTGCATGATGGAGGAGATGCCGCTGCAAATTGCAGCCCCGGCAGCGCCGGAGAGAAACATAACCCAGGTGTCCATATATCCTCCTTACTCCACCAGCTCCCACTGCCAAACATCCGGCATCCCAGGATACCAAACACAAGGCTTCATTGTGCCGCCGTCCGCAACGCGGTAGATGTGACCATTGTAGCTGTAGTATTTTCCGGCATAGCAGTCCATCCCAGATACCCACGGGATGGGGTCAGCCTGCGTTCCGGCGTGCTGCCGCTCGATGGGGCGATACACCGCCAGCATCCCGGCGGAATCAGGCGGCTGGTGCGCCTGGGGCGTGACTGCGGTAGACTGACTCTGCCGGTAGCACTGCCCGTTGTGCACGATGCACACCCCCGGCGGGATCTGCTCCCCGGCGTCCAGATAGCTCTGCCACGTAGGCAGGATATCCGGCATGGTCAGCGCGTCGGCGTCGGAGAGGGTGGTCATGGTCCGGGCCATGGCTCTTGTAAATGCCACGGCCTGGGTTTCTACAGTAGGCGGCTGCTCCGGCTGCTCCTGGGCGGACTGGTTCCAGGCGGCCTCTTCCTCGGGGGTCATGTCTCGCGTGACGCCGTTTTCGCAGATTTTCACTCCACCACCTCCTGCCCGTATACTTTGACGACAGTCCCAGGCCGGAACATAAAACTATCTGTTTTCTGAGATCTGACTTCAAAATATGGGATTCCATCTACGCCGTCTAATTCCATACTGGCTGGGTTTAAAAAAGCTGCATTCATAACACCAACAGCAAATCCGGACAATCCAATCGCAAATCCGCTTATTCCGCGTTGCATAGTATTTGGATTTGAAATGCTTGAAATAACCCGTCTATAAGCAGATAATCCTCCAGCATACAACCATATAGGAAAAGTTCCAGTTGCTCCGCCCTCAAGCAAGGCAGGCAAAATGAGAAAATATATCTTCCTCACGCAGAACGGCCTACCTTCCGGGTCTTTGTCTATCACAATTGACGCGACCGCATCACCCTCAACCGTAAAATCTGCGAGAGTGATAAGCTCGTTGCTTCCCCCGCCACTCGGCGGTGCAACCCACCCGGCAGGGCTGAGCAGATAGTCCGTCGGCACGCCCTCGGTGGATGGGACGCCAGCACCGGCGGGACCTGCCGGGCCTCGTGCCAGGGTGTCGGTCTTGACGTTCCCGACATACCAGTACCCATCCTCTCCGATATATGGGGCCTGACCGCCGGCGTAGAGGCCGGTATCGACGTACTGCCCGGATACTGCATCCCAGATCATCCATGTATCGTTGTCGGATATGATCGGCTGCCGGATTGCTGCATCCTCTGCCTGCTGTACCAATGCACCGACGGACTCCAGCGCGTCCGTCTTCGCTCCTTCCACCGCACTGACTGCGTCGGTCTGCGCCTGGCTGATGGCCGTTGTGGCGGTCCCCTGGGCGTCCTGGACGGCCTGGACGGCGGTGGTCTTGGCGGATGATACCGCGCCGGTGGCGGTGGTCTGGGCCTGTCCTACGGCCTCCAGGGCGGCGTCCTTGGCCGTGCTGACCGCGCCCACGGCGTCGTCTCCTGCCTCCTCCACCCGCTGGACCTGGGTCGTGCCCTGGGCGGTGATGGCCGCTTCCACGGACTGGAGGGCGACGGAGTTGTCGATGGGCACCGGCGGCAGCGTCTGGGTCTGCCCGTCCGCCGGGTTGCGGAGCGTCAGCACCAGCGCCCCGTCGGAGTCCAACGCCGCCGCGCTGAGCCCCCAGCCCTGGATGCCCTGGAGCCCCTGGGGGCCTCGTTCGCCGGGCTCGCCTTGGGGGATACCAAACGCAATGGTAGGAGCCTCTGCGGGTCCGGAGACCTGCACGGTGGCCTGCTGGCCGGGCGGGAGGGTGGACACGTTGACGGAGATCTGCGGCGTTGCACCCGTGGGGCCGGCGGGCCCTGCCGGGACGGTGAAGTTTAGGATGGCCGCGTTCTCGTTGCCTACGTTCCGCACAGCAGCATGCGTCCCAGGTTCGCCGGTCGTGGTCGCTCCAACCTGGATTGTGGCGGCTTTTCCAGGCGGACCTTCGGCAACGGGAGGAAGCGGAAGCTGCGACTGAACATATGCTCCGGACTCGAGATCCCATGTCATCCAATACCCTTCATCTCCGGGGTACGGGGGATGTTGGTTGAGATCGAGGATGTTTTGCTCGACCTGGGTGAACTCCGTCGGAACGGTCGGCCACTGGGCATCGCCGGAGAGGCTCGCGCCCACGTACGCCTGGAATTGATTTGTGTATTTGACAAGCTCCCCCTGGGTTGCCCGGAGCTGCATGGTGTAGTATCCGGTCAGCGGGATCATTTCGGCGGTCAGCGTGACGGATAGGGAGCCATCCTCGTCCTGCTCCATGGGGATGATATTTAGATTTGTGCCGCATTGCACCATGAGGTCCCAGGACCACCCCGCAGGGACCGTGCCTGTGACCTGGAGCACGTCGGTGAGGTTGTCGTACTGATAGCCGATAGACGTAGGGCCGGAAGGGCACAAAATCCACGACGAAAAGTTGAGGGTCATACCGCGACCTCCTCCCACCCTGCCGGGTACGCGTCAGGCGCCCAGGTGTTGCCGTCGATCTTGGAGCGGTAGAGCACGCCGTTATACCGCACGATGTCGCCGGTGTTGTAGGCGTCATGGGCGCCACTGGGCTGCACCCAATCAGGATATTCCGTCGCGCCGGGGTCGGGATCGGGACCGGGGTCAGGCGCGACGGTGCCGCCGCTTACCGCTTTCCACCCGGCGGAATAGACGTCGGGGGCCCAGACGTTGCCGTCGATCAGGGACTCATAGAGCGTCCCCCCGTAGTTGACCACGTCGCCCTTGTTGTAAGCGTCATGAGCGCCGGAAGGCTGGGCCCAGATGGGATAGCCGGAATCATCCAGGCCGAAAGCCGTATAGAGGCTCTCGGTGCCGGAGCCGGGCGGATAGATGGACTGGCTCATGTGGGCCTGTGCCACCTTGTAGAGCTGGGGGTCTCCCACCGGGTTGGTGCCGTAGGAGATCACGGCCCCGGCGGCATAGTACTGGTCCGGGGCCCAGACCGGGAATACCGTCGCAATCTCCAGGGCCTTTTCGTCGGCCAAAGTTGCGGCAAGCATCTGGAGGGCCTTGCGCAGCTGTTCCGCTGCCAAAAGTCTGTCCATGTCAAATCACCCCCAGCAGCGTATTGAGCACGTCGGTATCGGACGCGGCGGACGGCTCCTCCGGGTGCGCGGCTTTCCAGGCGGACCAGGCGTCGGGGTTGGGTGTGATGGTGTAGCCCATGGAGCCGTCGGGCTGCACATTTTCCGAAACCGTAACAAAGCCACCGTTTTCGATCACCATGTCGCGCTGTACGTCGGTGATGGGGATGGTGTTCTCCCCGGGGAAGTCCTGCGGGGGCGGATAGGCCCCCGAGGGGTTGGGAGTTTTGTGCAGGTAGTAGGTCATGTCGTCGCCGCCTTTCTGATGGCCACATAGGAGTACGTGACGCCCTGGGAATTGAGCTGGTCTGCCGCGCTGGTCTCGCTGTACCAGGTGGCGGTGGTACCGTTGATGCAGGCAGGGCCGGTGGTAACCGTGCCGGAGATGGCCAGGGTCTTTCCGTCGCCGTAGATGGTCACCACAGCGGGCGCGGTGGGGAATGTCAAGGTGTTGGGGCTGTCCTGGCCGAAGGTGCCGGTGCCGGTATAAGTACCCACCGAGATCACAGCAGCGCCGATCACCGGCAGCAGCAGCTCCAGGGCCTTGTCCATGGTGCCGCCCCAGACCGACGGGACTTTGACGCACTCGGCCAGGGTGGGCGGCATGAGGTTCTTGCCCTCCACCTGGATCTGGGCCGGGCCGCCGTCTTCCGGGAACAGGACAACCTGCTTGTCATAGGTCCAGGTACGGGTGGCGCTGACCTGGCCGCCGGAGGTGTTGACGGATGCAGAGATCTTAACGGTACCCGCTCCGGTGGGAAGATCCATGACGGGGATCGTGTAGGCGAAGCCGCTCTGCACGGTCACAGTGGCCACCAGCTGACCGTTGACATAGCGTTCCACGGAAATGGGATTTCCAGTGTCAGACGACACCGTATAGCCGATGTCCGCCGTCAGGGTACCGAGGTACCCATCCGTGCCGGAGATCACCAGGGCAGAGGCAGAGATCACGGGGATCGACGGGCTGGTTTTGTATGTACCGTACTGGCCGTTGGCGCCGCCCTTGACACGGTACTGGACCGTGGACCAGCCTCCAGACGGCGTGTCGGTATAGCTCTTGTTGGCGCCGGAATAGATCTGCGTCCAGCTGCCGCTGTTGACCTTTCTCTCCAGGATGTACGTTATGGCGGCAGGCGCGGCGCTCCATGAGATGGGGACGGACTGCCCCGCCATAATCTGACTGGGGACGGTCAGCTTGTCGATGGTATACGGCAGGATCGTGACCGCGGTGCTGGTGGTGTAGCCGCTTACGATGCCGACCTTGACAGTAGCCACCTGGTACTTGACGCTGTTCCACACGCCTGCCGTGTCGCTGTAGCTGGTCTGGGTTCCGGTGTAGATCGTCTCCCAGGCACCGCCGTCCACAGACCGCTGGAGCTGGTAGGACTCTGCCCCGGAGACGGAGGACCAGGATACGGCTATAGCAGCACCGCTCGGCACGGGAGACGTGGGGACGGCGATAGACGCTGGTGGGGTTGGGTAAGCGGCGGCAAGGATGTTGTTGTCGTCGTCTACGATTAAATCAGGCGGACATACCAGGGCAGGCCGGACGCCAATGGGGAATGAGCCCAGATTGTAGCCTATAAAACTGCCCGATTGCGTGATCCCGCATACATTGGCGTTTCCGGGAAGGTCAGGAGACCTCAGCCACCAGTCAAACGGATTTCCGTTGTATTTTGCCACCCGTCGTTCGGAATTTAGTGCGGAATCGAAGTATGCCAGCTTTGCGCCATCCACGGGTGGGCTCGCCGTGCTTGTGGTTGTATCGGAAAACCCAAGTTCGTATGCGCCTAGGAGGAAAATCTTACAACTCAGTCCATTAGATCCCACATTTATATGGCCGGCGTAACCATAGCCTTCCCAATACGGGATCCGCACCTGACGTATGGCGTCCTGCATCTCGCCATCAAACAACCCCAGAAATGTCGAGTTCAAATAAGTCTGTATCGGTGAATTTCTGTAATCCGCTAGGTCTCCCCAATCTAGCACGTTATAAATAATGTTCCTGAGCAGCCACGTTCCGTTGCAGCTCGCGTCATACATGGAGCTCGGCAACCCCTGATGCACTACCAGGTAATCCTGGTACACCCCGTTTTCCTTCATATGCAGAATTGTGCCAACTGGCACGTTTCCCAGCTTTTGCGCCATCAGTCCTCACCCCCATTGTAGTAGACCTGGAACGGCTCGGCGGTCAGCAGGAAGTCGGGCAGCTGCTTCCGGGGAACCTTTCCGTTTTCGTCCAGGGTTGCGACGCCATTCGGCTGGGCCTTCTCCCGGAGCGGGATGAAAAGCAGCGACGTGTCGATGACCGCGGTCACGCTGGCCGCCTGGTCAAAGATCAGCACCGCGCCGAAAATAAACTCCCGGAGCTGGGCTGTGCCGGCCTGGATATGCTCTCCCGCTCCGAAGGCGTTGCCGTAGCAGGCCAGGACTTCTCCCTCGTCCGGGTCCTGGGCCCAGAGGCCCAGCTCCTCCCAGATAAACTCCGGGCGGCCCTGATTGAGCAGCTGGCCCAGCACCGTGGCCCGGTTGCCGCTCTCGCTGATGTCGTAGATGCTGATATCATCCAGGGGCATGACCAAAGCCTCCCGATCCAGGGAGCTGCCGGAGGGCAGGGAGCCGGTGCCGATCTGCCAGCGGGTCACTGGAATGGCACCGCCCGCCGGAGTTTTGGCCAGCAGGGCCGCGCCCTTGCTGGTGAGTTTGATCTCGGGTATCATGTCGTGCAATCAACCTCCCACAGAATAATATCTCCCTGCCGGGGCAGCGATCCGACGCGGATGCTCTCCTCGGTAGTCTGCCTGTATCCCAGAATCCAATCCAGGTGACCGGGCTTGATCTCGTTGACAGACGCGATCAGGTCCGCCACGTTCTCCGGCTCCTCGATGGTGCCCACATACCAGATGATGAAGCGGTACAGAGCGGACTCCTCGATGACCTCTGCCGGGTACTGAGAATAGCTCTGGGCGATGGCCTGGATCAGCGCCTTGGTGGTGACGCCGGCGCCGCGCACCTTGGCGAGAACGCGGTCCCGCCGCCGCTGCTCACTGAGGGTCCGGTCCGTGGGGATGCCGTAAGCCTCCTCCCAGATCTCCAAGCCCCAGCCGCTGCAGGTGGAGGGGAACAGCTGCCGGAGGGTAAACGCCATATCGCCGTCGGCCCGGCGCAGCACGTTGAAGATCACGCGCTGCAGCTCCGCGTGCTGCGGGGTCAGCAGGTAAAAGGCAGGGAGCAGCTTCTCCACTGTGGTCACGTGACCACCACCTCCCCCAGGGTCGGGATGCTGTCCGACGGGATAGAGATGTCAGCCGTGCTGCCGCCAACGGTTAGGGTCGAAAAGTTATCCACACCTGGGATGGTGAGCAGCAATGCGAGGATCCGGTTGTAGACCACAGTATAGGGAAGATCCTCGGTGGGCTGATAGTAGATCCGCTGATACTTGTTGTCGATCAGCGCCCTGAAATAGTCCTGGAGGGCGGCGGTGAATGCCTCTTTGACGGCCTCTGCGGTGGTTTCGGCCAGGGTTACAGCGGCGGATACACGGATCTCCACGGCCTTGGCAGCCTCCACCGTCGGCGTTGCGCCGATGGGCTTTTTCTGCAGAATATTCTGCAGCGCCGCTTCCACTTTTTCCTCGGACGCCGGGGCATAGGTGCTGTCCACCAGAGTGACGCCCACGGTTCCGGGGCCGTTGGCCAGCTCCACGACCTTGGCCTCTCCGACGCCGTCGATCTCCAGGGCCCAAGCTCTGTAGTCCCAGCCGTTGCCGCTGGTGCGGGGCCGCTTGCGGGCCTCGTCGATGCGCTCATAGAGCTGCTGGCCGGATTCGTCGTCGGTGCCGCCGGTGGCCTCGGTATTGTAGTAGCTGGTGAGTCCCGGGATGTTGATCCACATGGAGGCCAGCGCTCCGGCGGCGATGTTATAGGCCGCGCCGTTCTCGGCCGCCTGGAGCTCGCAGACGGCCCGACCGTCCGCGCCGATGGTCACGGCCGCCACGGTGGAAAAACGCAGCCCTTCCGCCGTCAGGAAGACGGTGCCGCGCTGGATCAGCGTCCCCGGCGTGCCGAAGAGGTCCATGGAGCACTTGGCCACGGTCCCGCTCCGGCGGGTCATGTTGAAGTAGTCCCCGGCCACCAGGTCCAGGAACTGCCCGGAGGTCGGGTCCACAAACAGCATGGACGGCACGGCCCGCAGAGCCTGGTAGAACTCACTGGTGACCCGAGCTGCCGCGCCGATGGTGGCATCGGCAAAGCTGCCGGCCATGGCGCTGATGCCGGTGGCCGGGCTGAGCTCCTCCAGTGCCTCTTTCTTGATATTGGCCGTGGTGCGGTCCTCAAACATAGATTGCATCCCTCCCATACGGGGTCGTATATTCCACACGCATATGCAGCGTGGAGCCGTCAAAGGTCACGTCGTAGACGCGGCAGCTCTCGATATAAGGGTTGACCAGCAGCGCCTCGGTGACATAGCGTACCGCCTCGGACCGCTTGGTATCGGCTCGATAGGGGTAGCCCACCAGGCGCTCCAGCTCGCAGCCATAGTCCCAGGAAAAAGCGGCCCACTTGTACCGCTCTGTGGCGATAGCCCGCCAGACCCAGCTTTTCACGGCCTCGGCCCCGGAGACGATCACCGGGTTTCCGCCGGACCACCGCTCCCGGCCGGCCTCGGCGTCCCAGCTCACATCCCGGTAGATGGGAAGCGGGGCTGCCGTAGACTGCCCGGCGGGTACGGCATAAATCGGAAATAACGCTCTGGCCATATCAACTCACCTTCGCTGTTAGATCATAGGTTTCCTGATCCGAGGACAGCATCATGACCCGGTCCCCGGCCCGGAGCTTGTTAGGGGCGCCGTCGTCCACGGTGTACTGATAATCCAGCAGCACAGAGACGTGGAGATCTTCCTTTTCCAGCCGCAGTCCGTCGGTCTCCACCACGATCACCCCGCCGCCGGCGGCAATTACCTTCCCGACGGTGAAGGAATTGTGGGGCTGTACCCGGCGGGCCAGGCCCTGGACGGCCACGGCCATCCGCGTGATGCTTTCGTCGAATGTGGGCAGTCCCATACTATCCCTCGCTTCCCGCGCTCATTTCGTTGACGATGTTCCGGAAATTCAGCTTTAGCTTCGTCTTGTGCAGGCCGTTTCTCCAGGTGTGGGTATCAGAGTCGATCCAGAACAGGCCGCTGACGCCGCTGCCGGTGTCCCGGAGCAGGATGGCCTCACCGGTAATCAGCCGGACATCCCCGTCCACCTCCACGGTCAGCGTCTGCTGGAGACCGTGGTCCTGAATCCAGGCCTCTGCCTCTGCCTGGCTGTCCTGGCCGCTGGACTGCTGGAGGATATGCTGCAGCGTCCCGTTCTGCCGGACGGATTCGGCGTCGCTGACCACCGTGACCTCCGCGCCGGTGTCGGTGACGATCTTCACGGTGTTCTGCAGCTTGGAGATATCCCATGTGATGGTCACGGCCTGGGTGATTTTGATTTCCAGATTGGCCGTATCAGGCTTCTCCGCCACGTCCAGGGCTCCGTCGCCGGAAAACCGCATCAGATACCGCTTCCCGTTGTCGGCCCCGGCTATGGTGTAGGCGGTGCCGATGATCTGCAGCAGCGTGACGCCGGGGAATTTCCGCTTGATCTTGCTGCCGGTGGCGGCCAGCTGCCCCACGGGAATGCCGAAGTCCCCGCACACCGTGGCGGCGATCTGCTCTGCCGGGGTACCGTCAAAGCGGTACCAGCCCTCATTCTGGGCCAGGTACCAGCCCCGGTCCATGGAGGTGATATCGCCCAGGACGCTCTGGCTGTCGGTGGTGACAGACTGGAGCGGGCCGGTGTAGATGGCTTTTCCGTCCACCAACATGGTGATCTGGCAGCCTTCGGCCAGATCCGGCAGGCTGGCCGGGTCCCGCTTGTCCAGGGCCAGGGTTGCACCCCACTCCCGGGGCACCTTGGAGATATTGCCCTGCCAGGTGATATCCCGGATCAGCTGGGTGATATCCCTCGCGCTGCCGCCGCCCGGGGCGGTGAGGAGCACGCTGTAGTCTCTATCCATAGTTAAGCCTCAGATTCCAGGTGCCGGTGGTCGGGTCCCAGGTACTCTCGGTGCGCTCCTGGATGATTTCTGAGCGGCTCTTGGCCTGCGCCGCCGGGAGATCGTCCCGGGCCGGAATGGTAATGGTCTGCCCCGGGTAGATCAGGTTGGGGTTCTCTATGATATCGCTGTTGGCGGCGGCAATGCGGCGGTATTCCGTGCCGCTGCCGTAGTACCGCTCGGCAATGCCCCAGAGGGTGTCCCCGGCCTCGACGGTGTAGGACCGGGCCGTAGCCGCGCCGGTGGCGTCATCCCGCTTGGCGGCCGCGCCGCCGGAGATGGGCAGCACCGCCGCAGCAGGCCGCTGGTACCCCCGGAGAGTGATGGAGGCCGTGACATCATTGGTGCCGTCATCCTCGCCCCAGGTGAGGTCCTCGAGCAGCACCTGGTCGTTGACTCTGGTGCCGGATACGATGTAGCGCACCACGTCCCCGGCCTGGCACCAGCTCTGCAGGATATTGAGATAATAGTCCGGGTCAGCCACGGCGCCGGGATTGCAGAACGGGTAGAGCTGGGCCGGGAGCAGCGCCTGGATCGTGGCGGTGCCCAGGGTCCTGGTGCCGGGGTAGTTGGTCTCGCCGATTTGATCCAGGCGGACGCTCTCGATCTGGTTCCCTGTACTCCAGGTGTAGCTGCTGGGCGTCACCGGCAGCACCAGCTCCCGGCCCGTGGCCTCATGGAGAAAGGATATGGTTCTCAGCATCAGCTGCCCACCCCCGCTGCCAGCGCCCGCTCCAGGGCGTCCGCGATCCGCGCCGCGATCAGGTCGATGTCGCTGTCGTCCCGAACGCTCCACTGGCCGGATATATTGACGTTGACGCTGCGGGCAGCCGTCGAATCGGCTTCCCGGGCCTCCCGGGCGGTCAGCACTCGCTCCCCCTCGTGGAGGATGGCCCGGAAGCCGTCATAGGGGACGCGGTTGAGGCCGTAGGCGTAACCGCCGGTGGACTGTACGCGCTTTGCGTAGGCGTTCGATGAAGAGATATAGGCAGAAGTGTCAGCTGGAGCATTCGACCATGGCCGAAGGGAAAGTGAAGTCTCAGACATAGCCTCTGACAGGGCCGCCTGGAGGCCCTTGGAGAACTTCTGCCCCAACTCATAGCCAGCATTCCACATATCCTCGCTGGCGGCGCTGTCCTCCTGGACGCCCTGGATCAGTCTGCTTTGCATCTCGCGCATCTCCTTGGCGCCTTCGCTCTCGTTGTAGTCGCTCATGCCCTTGACCTGGGCTTGCATGATCAGGCGGCCCATTTCCGCGGCATTCCCCTCGGCCTCGGCGATCTGATAGTCTTCGTTGTTCGTCATGACGTCGGTGATGGCGTTTCGGATGTACTCCTCTTTTTGGTTCTCCAGTTTTGCCATGTATGCTCCCATGGCCCGGTTTGCCTCTTCCATCATGGCCCCGGACTCGCCGGAGAGGAAACTGATCTCGTCCTCCAGGCCCTGCTTGCGGGTCTCGTTGTATCCCTCGCCGTAGGCCGCGTCCATGGCGGTCTGGGCGTCGGTCAGGGTGGACTGGAGACCGGAGAATGTCTTGGCCATGGTGTCCATAGCCCCGGCATAGCGCTCCATGCCATTCTGGATGATGTCCACGGCGTCCTGGCCGGAGATGGCTCTTTCACTGATCATGTCATAGATCGTTCCCTGGTCCACTCCGTAGTGCTCACTCATCATGCCAATGACATCCACGCCACGTTCCTGGAGCATATTGAGGTATTCCAGGTTTGCCTTGTCGCTCGTCTCCATGCGGCTTAGACTTCGCGCCATGATGGTCATATCGCTACCGCTCAGCCCAAGCGAGCTGCCTGCGTTTCCGATTCCCTCCATCAGGTCCATCATGCGCTGGAGACCGCTGATCGTGCCGTCAGCAAAGCCCGGGGCCAGGGCGCGGCTCATAGCCGTCAGGTCGCTGTATTCCAGTGGCGTTTTGTTTGCAAATTCACGGAGCGCATCAAGATATCGGCCTCCGTATCCTTCTCCCAGCAGCTGATTGAAGCCGATCCTGTCCAGCTCCCACTGGGCGGCGGTGGTGGACCCGGCGGCAATGCTCTCCTGCATGGCGGTGAGCTGGCCTTCCACCGCTTCCTGGACGTAAGCTTTAAAAGCGTCGTCCTTTTGCTCGTAGTTCTGCGCCGCGCCTCCTGCCAGGCCTACCAGGCCGCCGACTGCGGCGCCAATCGCAGTTCCGACGCCTGGCGCAATCATGGTTCCGATGGCAGCGCCGGATCCAGCGCCGCCCAGGGCCCCGGAGAGAAGATTTCCGCCGGCGTTGCCTAGCCAACTGCCGCCGACGGAATTGGCCCACTGGCCGGCCATGTCGCCGATCTGGGAATAGAGTCCGGCCTGGCCGATGGACTGGAGCATGTTCATGGCGCCCTGGGGCTGGGTGCTGCCGCCTATGCGGTTGTTGGCTCTGGAGATAGCCCCGGTGGCCTCCTCCATGTCCCGGGTAGTGGCCCTGATCTGGCGGCCCACCAGCTCATACTGCTGGCGGATGTTGGTGAGGTTCTCCTCTGCCTGCCGCCAGTCTGCCTCGGCGGCTTTCCTCTCAGCTTCTGTGGCGCTGTCGCCAAGGGCCTCAAAGGCCTTCTGGGCGCTCTTGGCCTCCCGGGTCGCACTGGCCAGGTCCATTTTCATCTGGACCCGGGTGCTGTTGAGGCGGTCCAGCTCCCGCTGCAGCTCCGACACGTCGGTCCGGAACGCGGTCATAGAATTGCGCATTCCGACCACAGCCTGGGAAAGATTGTCCTTGACGCTCATGGCTACGCTGGCATCTGGCATTTATCCCGCCTCCTCTCGCTTTCTCAAGTAGTCGATCAGCAGGGCCATGGTGAGGGCCTGCTCGGTGGGGCTCTGCCGGAGATATTCCCCCGGCAGAATACCAAAACGAAGCAGCACCTGCATGACATCCCACCGGCCCTGCGGGATCAGTTTTTTTCGGCGTCCTCCAGGATATCCGCCACCGCGTGGCTCTCCAGATCAGCCGCCGGGGCGTCCATGGTCACGACGCTTCCGGCAGCGTAGCCGTTGATGACGTCTGCCGCCTTGCAGATCTTCTCGATCTCGCCGCCGCGGAACAGCTTTTTCACGGCGTCCGCCGGGGTGGCACAGCCCATCTTGTCCCGGTAGAACGCCTCAGACCGGAAGTCCGGCGCTTTGACCGAGGCCAGGAGGTAGGCCATATTGGCGTCCTCCCGGCGACGGCAGCGCATCAGTTCGTCGTAGCCGATCTCCTGCAGGGTCAGCTTCAGGCCCAGGCGGGGGATCAGGACGTCCTTGGTCTCCTTCTCGGGGAGCTCCAGCCCCAGCAGGGCATTCAAATCGGTTTTGGTCTTCATGTAGTCCTCCTGTCTTTAGTTCGGCTCGATCACGTCCAGCAGCTCGTACCGCGTGAACGTGAAGGGGCGGGTCACCGTGCCGGGCGTGGCCACCTTGTGGTCCGCCAGGGTCACATCGTCAAAGCTGCAGTTGTAGAACGCGATGCGCTCGCAGCCATAGGCATCCGGATCGTTGACCTTGGTGATGATGGTATAGCGCCGGTCGATACCGTTCAGAACACCCTGTTCCTCCTCCAGGTCCGCAGAGTCCACCTTGTGCATGGTGAGACTGCCGGTGCCGGAGCCGCCGGTGGCCTTTTTGTCTTCCATGAACTGGCCGCACAGTTGGATCACCGTCTTGTTCTTGGCGATTTTGGCCTGGCAGGCCGTGCATTCCGCCTTCAGGATCCCATCGACCCATACCTCGGTATAGGTGCCGTTGATGACCCGTTTGGCGCTGTCAATTCTCTGTGCCATTCTTGCGCACCCCCTTAGAGATTGCTGAAGCGGACTTCGAAGTCCTCCATGGCGTCCACAATACGGCCGCCGCAGCGGATAAAGACCCAGGTGCCGGTCTGGTACTCCAGAATCTGCTGCCGGGTCAGACCGGACACATCCACGCCATTGGCCCGCAGCCAATTATACTGGGCATCGTAGTCCACCTCGGCAAAGCTCTCCCCGGGGTTCAGCACGCCCTCCCGCTCCAGGTACTGGAAATAGGACAGGATGGCCGCCACCAGGATCTGCTTGTTGTCGTAGGTGTTCGGGAACTTGCCGATATACTCTCCTTCGATGGTGGTCCGGAGGTAGTAGGTGATCAGGTCCATGGCCTCGACGATCTTGATCTTCCGCCAGTCCTCTTTGCCGCCCTTGGGAATCGTCTGCATGGAGTTGACACCCCGGGCGATCTTGGCCTGAACGCCGTCGTGGACCAGGATCAGCTTGCCGCCATCGATGGCGTCATTGATCGCCGACGTGGTACGAGCCGTGACGGCAGTCAGCTCCGGCAGCGGCGCGTAGGTGGAGGACATTCCCATGGGGATGCCAGCCAGCACGCCGGCGATTCTGGCGCAGTAGCTGGAGGCGGTCACCGCCTGGTCTCCCTGCATCATGCCGGTTTCGTCCAGCTCGATGACGCCGATGTTGTCGGCGCCGGTGGTGTCAAAGGGCCGCACCAGCTTGGGCGTCCGGTACAGCGCCCGCTGGGCCAGGGTCCACTCCAGCAGCTTGGCGGACTCCTCGTCCGTCATATCGGGCGGCCCGGCGATGTAGTCCACGCTGTAGCGCTCGATGAGCTTCAGGCCGTTTTCCAGGGCCGTGGTGTTTTCCGTGCCGGGGGCAATGACCAGCAGCACCACCAGGGACGGGACGCCCCGGTCGCTGCCCTCAAAGGCGGTTTTGATGTGCGTCTTGTTCGCCTCTCCCAGATCCTCCGGGATCAGCGTCTGACTCTGCAGCAGGTGCACGCCCTGCTTGTTGGGGTCCCGGACGATCACGGCCACATAGCCGCGCTTGGCCCGGTTGTTGGCCGCCTGCGCCGCCGCCTCAAAGGCGATAAACAGCTTCGGCAGACCGATGGTATTAAGCGCCATATGATTCTCCTTCCTCGGAATTGACCCGCAGCGCGTAGTCCTCCATGAGCGGCGTGGCCTTCGTCACGGGGTCGTCCGGGTCATGTATATCGTGATAGCCAGGCCGCTGGTCGTACCAGGACGCAGTGAAGCGGATATAGGCCACGCCAGGGCCGCTGCCGTCCGCCACTGTGGAAATCTGCACCGCCCGGTCCCCGACGATCAGGTGCGGGGCTCCGAAGGCCTCCAGCACCGCCGCCTGGTTCTGCCGCAGCTCCTCGGTGCTCTGCTCATCGTAGTCGTCGGTGGAACAGAACAGCTCCAGCTCCGTCTCCACGTTCCACAGCACCACCGCGATGCCGGCAGAGGTAAATCCCGCCTCGGTGACATAGAGGAACGACGACGGCCTTTGGAAGTCGGCGGGGCAGAAGTCCCGGTAGATCATCCGGTCCGGCCATAGTGCGGCGATTTTCGAGGCAATGGCCTCACAGAGGTCAACCTGGTTCATCCGCGTCCCTCCAGTCTGGCAGCCACGACAGCAGCCAGCTGCCGCACCGTCGCGGAGCCCTCGGCCTGCAGCTTGGACCGGGTGCCGGCATAAAAATGCTTGCCCGGCACAGCCGCTACTTTGATTCGCGGCTTGTAGTAATACCCCTGCTTCTTGACGGCGCTGGGCCGCCGGTGCCGGTGGCCGTTCTCAATGGCATTGGTCACATAGCCCACGGCGTACTGTTTGCCGCCCGGCGTGGTCTTGTAGGTGTTCGCCTTGGGCCGGACGGCCACATAGCCCTTACCGCTGCCGACGTGCTTGTCCTGCCAGCTCTGCACCTGCCCGGTGCCGCCAATGGCGCCCTGGACATCTCCCAGGAGCTTACCCGCCAGCTGCTCCAGGAGGTCGCCCTTGATATCCGGGTAGTCCCGCAGCAGCGCCTCGAAGTTGTCGATCAGCTCATCAATGCCGGTCATCTCTACACTGTTCACAGAGCACCTCCTCACACATCGCGGCTAAATGCCAGCTCATACTCATTCTTGTTGACGCCTGCCAACAGGTGGCGCTTCTGGACGTTGTAGACGGCCTGGAGAACGGCCTCTTCAATGGTCACTAGGTCGCCCACCTCCAGCACAATTTCCTTGGGCGTGACCAGGACGAGCGCGTCGTCCTCGGCAGCGTGGGTGTCGGATTTCTCATAGCCGGACCACTTTCCCGTTATGATCCCCGGGAAGGTGACCGGCGTCTTCTCCACCTTCTGCGGCCGGTTTCCCTCACCCAGTACAGTGGTATATCCGGTTGCGGTGCATGGAGAAACAAAGTCGCAGATGGCAGCCTTGACCGCCACCCGGTCCCGTGCTTCTCCCACCTCGATGGCCGTCGGGAGCAGGAATTTTCCTGCCCACCGCATGGCACGGAAGAGGTCAAACCGGCCATCATGCCGCATGGTCACAGTCACGCCCATGGCAGCTGTGCCAACCGAAGAGAACACATTTCTGCGCCTGTCCTCCACTACGCTCGCCCAGGCCAATCGTTCCCGCTCCCACCGGTATTCATCGCCGGTTTTCCGGAGCGCCAGCACCTCCACCTTGTCGTCCAGCAGGGTCGATAGATTTTCCACTTCTACCCCCCCTCTACACCGGGCAGCAGATTGGTGCTGTGCATGTTGAGGATCTGCAGCACCGTGGGGTTCATGGTCCCGGACTGGGCCGTGATCTGGTGGCTGTCCACCATCTCTGCGGCCATGGCCTTGATGGCATAGCTGATATCCTCCAGCTGGCAGTCCTGCATGCTGAGGCCGGTATATCCCTCCACCGCGGCCTTCGCGGCGGTCAAAGCGGCCTCACAGTCCATGCGCTCGGCGTCGCTGAGTGCCGGGTAGTCTGCCGCATCCAAAATCAGCCGGGCAAAGAGGGCGATGTCAACCGCCCGGATCTCCGCTGGGATCATTGTTTTCCACGCCCTTTCCTCTGGGCTTTTTCTCCTTCACCGTCTCCAGGTAGTTGCAATGGAGCAGCGGGGCAGCGACATCCTCGGGGACGTCGCGCACCTCACCCACCGCCATGCTCACCGGACCGGCAAAGGACACCTTTGCGCGTACCAGCATATCAGCCACCCGCGCCCATCTTCAGGACGGCGACTTTCTGAGAGTTTTCGACCTTGCTGTCGAGTTCCAGCCAGCAGATCGCGCCCACAGCATGCTGATCGGCGAACCGCTCCCGGAGCACCTCGACGCTGGGCTTTTCGCCCAGCTTCGTCGCGACGCCGGAGCAGTCCAGGAAAACAATGGCGCGGTTGTTGGCGGCCATCTCGGGCATGGCATCGGAGACGTACACCGGATTGCCCAGGAGGCTGTGGCCCCAGGGTGCCGTCAGGTCTTTGCTCAGGAGATACTGCCCATCACTGTCCTTCATCTTCCGGATCGCGCTTCGGGACTTCTTGCTCATGATCCAAATGGCGTTTCTCTGGAACCGGTCCGGGACGCTGTCCTGCAGATCGATCAGCTCGTCAAAGGTCACGGCGGTGGCAGCCGCGGCGGTGACTGCGGGACCCACGGTGGAGATGCCATCAATCTTGCTGGCCGTGCCGTTGAGGATTTCCTTCTCGATCCAGTAGGCCGCCGCCTCGCTGAGCTTTCGCACCACATAAGCTACCAGGTCAAAGTCAGTCTTGTTCACCAGGGAGCGGCTCAGCTTGGCCAGGGCACCGGCCAGGAAGCCTCCCAGGGACACGCTGGTGAATTTGCCAGTACTGGATACCAGGTCGGTGAATTCCTCCGCGTAGGCCATGGTGATGGCGGAGGAACTCTCGTCATACACAGGGATGTCGATATTTCCGCTGACATTGTACTGGGTGGAGCGCGCGTAGATAGGAGAGATCTCCTTGACCTGGTCGATGATCTTCCGGGCGATGGACGTGGGGATCACGGCGCCGTTGTCGGTGGTAGTCATATTGACGGCAGCCCGGGTCTCCTCGTCGGCCACGGTGCCGCGGATGTAGGCCGCAAAGGCCCGCTCCTCCAGCTCCTCCTTGCTGGCGCCGGTGCCGCCGGCACTGCGGCGCTCGGTCTGCCGATACTTGCCGGCCTGTTCGGCGGCGTCCAGGGTAGCGTCGATGGAGCGCAGCTCCCCGATCAGCTGGGTGTATTCCTGCTGTTCGCCGTCGTTGAAGGCACGGGTCTCGGTGTTGCAGGCGTGCAGCATGGCTTCCAGCCGGTTCAGGATCTCCGCCCGGCGCTCTTCGAGCTTCTTGAAATTAAAGGGCATTGTCTCGTCTCCTTTTCATGGTGTAATATTCTACAGTCTTTCGAACCAACGCCATGGTGCTTTCGCCCTCCGGCGTAATGGTTTTTTCCTGGGTGGTGGCCGTCGTCTCGGTCTCCCGGACGTAGTCCACCCCACCGTCCAGCTCCGCTTCGGCCCGGAATTCGATGAGGATCTCATCTTCTCCCCGGGCCTCGATGCTGGTAGCGATGTATGCCGGCGTCACATTGAGGACCGACACCTCCCGGAGCTCCAGATCGTCCACGAAGCGGCGTCGGGTCCCGTTCTCGTCGGTCTTCCAGTGATCCTTCTGCTTGACGAAGCCAAAGGACCAGCCGCGCAGCTCTTTCCTCTCGGCAGCGTCGATCACCTCCGGGTCCGTCACAGTGGCCTGGGCCCAGAGGCCGATCTGGTCCTCCCGCAGCTGCATGTCCGGCGACTCCAGCGTCTTCCGGTGGTTGTACCGGAGTTCCACGGGCTGGCCGCTTTGCAGCGCCCGGCCAAAGGCTCCCGGGCTGATCTGCTCGATAAACCCGCCCGATGCATCTCGGAGGACCCGGGAGTCTCGGCCCACCACATTGACATAGCCGCTGACGCGGATGCTCTCTTTATCCGCTCTGATTTCCACTCGCACTTGCTCCACCCCCTCTCATGCCGGTGTCCGTCCACTCTTTGGTGTTCGGCGTGTAGATCATACCCGTCTCCGGGTTATAGATCACAGAGTCAAGGCCCAGGCGTACAAAGTTCAGCCCAAGCGGGTTGCGGCCCTCTTCATAGCGGACCTCGTCCAGCTGCATCCAGCCGTTTTTCACGGCCACCTCGTAGGCCTGATAGCGGCTGAGCATGTCCGTGCCGTCCAGGACGTCCATGTCCAGCTCGAATGACAGCGTGCCCTTTTCACTCTCCAGGAGACAGAACCGGTTGATCGCCGTCTGGAGCGCCGTCACCACCGGCTTGATGGCAAACCGGACCGTGTTTTTCAGGTCCTCCGGCGTGGCGCCTCCCTCGAAGATGCTGGGAGCGATGCAGAACAGCTTGTAGATCTCGCGGCTGTTGGTCTGCTTGGACTCGTTGAGCTGGGACTCCACGGCGGTCTGACCGGCGTCCTGGAACTCGATGCCGTCATTGAGCACCACCACGGTCTCGTCGGAGGTGTTGCCGTAAAGCTTCCGCCAGGCGGATTTCAGCTGGTCAATCACCTCCCGAGTGAGCCTCGATTTGCTCTTCAAAAATCCCTTTTTGGACCCGGTGCGCACCATGCGGTTCTCATAGACCAGGGCGTTCAGCATAGTCTCCAGCTGAGTGGGACTCTCCCCCACCACGCCGATGCCGGTGGCGCCGTCCCGGGTGTGCCGCAGCACACGGAAAACCCGGTGATCCTGGTATTGCTGGCCGCCGATCCAGAATCGAGCTGTCTTGTAGATGGGATCCACGCCGATATCGGCTGACACCTGGGCCGGGTCCACGTAGTAGATCCCCTGGAGCCGGTTTCCGGACCAGTCCAAATAGCTGTATCCGTTTCCCATCAGGACAAAGTCCCGGCTCAGCGTACATTTCCACTGGAAGGCGTCCAGGAGGTCCCCGGTCTCCTGATTGAGGAGCCGCAGCCGGTAGTCGTCGGTGATCTCCTCGGTCCGACCGTTCTCGGTCCGGTAGAGCCGCACCGGCAGCGAGGCGACAGTCCCCGCGATAAATTCCACCGCGCCGCTCAGCGCCGGGATGTTCAGTGCGTTGGCCACCGTGACCACTTGGCCGCCCAGGGCCGCCCGCAGCGCCGTGTCCAGGCTGCTCTCATTGAGCACGTTCTCTCCGGCTTCCCGGATCTCTTTCTTTGCGAAAATTCCCGTTTTTCTCACCCCACTTGTACGCCCCAACTCATTTGGGCATTTGTCAGCAGATCGACCTGCACCAGATAGACCGCATCGATGGTGGCCATGACCATATCAACCTTTCCGGCGGATCTCTTTTTATTTAAGAATCTATTGAGCATTGTATCGTAGGTGCACCGGGCGTTCTGGAAGTTGATCTCCAGCAGCCGGTTTTCCTCATAGGACATGGTACGGTTCAGGATCATCTCCAGGAGCAGCTTGGTGGGCGCGTGAAGAACCGAGCTGTGCTGCTTAATCTCCACGCACTCGATTCCATGCTGCTCCAGCTTCTGGACCGTGGATATGGCGTTATACCGGTCATACCCAAGCTGCACGATCTCCACGCCGTACGTCTCCGGCAGGGAGAGGATAAACCGCTCCACAAAGCCGTAGTCTATGACCTCTTCGCCGCAGGCAAAGCAGACACCCTGCTTGATCATGCGGCGGTAGTCCAAGTCCTCTTTGGCCGTTTTGAGTTCAATTTTATCTTTTGGGATGAAGCCCCACACCTTGACCCGGATGGTCTCGCCATCAACAGCCACCATGGAGACGGCTGTGTTGTCGTCGGTCTGGGCCAGGTCAATGCCCAACCACACCCGACGGCCCCGCCAGAAGTTCAGATCCTCCGGCACGGCGCAGCGCATTACCTTCTGCACATCCACGTAGCCCTCTGTGCCCAGGCCCTTGTAGAGGATGTTGCAGTGCTTGCAGAGGAAGTTCTCCCGCTTGTTCTCGTAGAGGATGGCCGTGGACCGCAGATCCCGGATGGCCGCGAAGACTTCCTTGTTTCCCACCGCAACCGGGTTAGCCTGGTAGAGTACCAGGTCGTTGGTCTTCCACTGGTCCTTGATGGCATCGTCCGGCTCATAGAGCAGGGCGAAGACGTTCTCCCGGTCCATGACCTTGTCCAGGATCTTCTTGGCGATGTCCACCTCGTCGATCATGACGTTGTTGTCGTTGGGATACTGGGTGCTGATGATGATGCCCAGCTTGTTGATCAGCGTGATCTGTGAGGACCGCATGGCCTCCACTGGGTAGCTGTCCAGGGCTCCGGCCTCATCCGCCAGCCAGATATTGGCCAGGCGGCCGTCCATGCCGTCATTGCTGTAGGCCAGGGGCGTATACTCAATCTCATTGAGCTTGCAGGTCACCATGTCCCGGGTGACCTTGAAGTGCTGCACCAGTGCCGGACTGACCTTGATGATCTTCCGGACCGCCAGCCGCAGCTCTGAACTGAGCTTGTAGTCCGGGGCCACTGAGAAAAACCGGGAAAAGCGCGGCTCGCTCAGCATGCCGAGGAGGAAGATCACCGCCGAGTTGAAGGTCTTGAAGTTCTTCCGGGCGATCTCCAGCAGCGCCGTCTGATACCAGCGCCGCCCGTCGTCCCGGCGGACCGTGCAGAACACCGCCACGATCAGGAACCAGGCATAATCCTCCAGCCCGTCGTACATGGAGCAGCCCAGGTCCGGGTGGACCATCAGCCGGAGCAACTTGCAGATCTTCCGGTAGGCTTTCTCGCTGACTTCAGCCTGCCGGTGCCTGCCGTTGGCGATTCGGAGCCACGCCTTGGCCTGGAGCTTGATGTACTTCCCGACCTTTCGGTTACTTTTCAGCGTGCACCATTTTGCGTAGGCATAGGCGCGGCTTTCCTCAATCATCGTCCATCATCGCCGCCACCAGCGGGTCCTTGGCCTCCTTGGCCTTTTGGGCAGCCAGGCCGCCGATCTTGGCCCGGGCCTGGGGCGAGAGGCAGAGCTCGCTGCACCCGCGCCACAGGTCGCTCTGGTACTTGGCTCGGGCGCTCTGCAGCCCGTTGTTGGCCAGCAGGCTCAGGTCTGCGTCGATCATGCGGTTGATCTCCCGCAGCCGGTCGATGGCCACCACGGTGCTCTCCAGAACAAACACATCCAGCCGCCCCAAAATCTCAGCGTTCACAAGACCGCTGACGATGAACTCAAACAGCTCCCGCTGCGCGTCGCTCAGATGGGGCGGCGGCTCCGGCGGCTGGGCTTCTCCCCGCAGCTTGTCCTCGATTCCGGCCCGGACTTCCGCGTCCTCCGCGGAGATATCGCCGCTTTTCACCTTCACAGACTTCGCCGGCCGTGCCATCGCACCGCCTCCTTCCTTTTCATTTCTAAGGTTTGATCTGTCCGGAGGCATGCTTGTCAGTCTTGCAAGCCTCGCGTCGAGGGGGCTACCCCCACCGGGGGGGAGTACTCGCCAATTCCCTGAGCAGATCCCGCGGTATTTTTCCATCGTCCGCCATGCTGTGGTGCTGGATGCAGAGCGTAATCAGGTTGTCTTCCTCCAGCCGCAGGTCCTCCCGCTCCTCCAGAGGCTCGATGTGGTGGACCTGCAGCTCTGCGTCTGAGGCTGGCAAGAACACGCCATAGCCTCCGGCGTTGCAGATCCGGCACAGGTGATAATCCCGCCGCAGAATGGTATCCCGCTTGCGCTGCCACGCCCAGCTGGAGCGAAAGGCAGAAAAGCGCTTGTTCGGCTCCCGCTTACGCCGGGGCCGCTTTGGGCACCGTTCCTTGCTGTCGTGGATCAGGCCACAATATGGGCAGGATTTCAGCATATGTCCTCCTTCTGGTATCTGGTAGGCCGTCACGGAATCGAACCGTGTCCGCGCTGTTATGAGCAGCGAGCCCGGACCCTCGGGCCAACGGCCCATATGACGCCCGGACGGGCGGAAGACGGACCCGCCCGGGCTTGCCTCCCTGGCCTCGTGCAGCTCCAGGAGACCTATGCCTCCTTCGAGGCATGGCGTGGTTTCGGAATGCACGCGATCCGGCCGCCGCGCCCTCATGCAGGCTCTGGCGGCATGAAAAAAGGTGGGGTTCCTTGTGTTGACCCCACCATACCACAGGTTATAGGTTTTTTAATGCCAATTTCACCGTCACCGCAGACCATCACAGGAAAAGTGTGCGGCGATTTCCCGGATAAAATCCCCGTGCCACCGCAACGCTGTCCGCTCGCTGCACGGGATCCGCAGAGCCGCCCCGGGAATGTTGTGCGTCCGTTTTAACAGCACCATTTCCACTACAGCCATTCTCGCCTCCCCGTCTCTCCGGCGGCGCGTGGCCTCTATGGCAGCCTCCACCGCCTGGAACTCCGCCAGAGCCGTGCCTTCCAACGCCTGCCCCACGCGGCCGGGATAGGCCCGAGCCATAGACTTGCAATATCCCCACCAGCGTTTCCGAGCCGCCACACACATGCCTCCCTCTTACTCCCTCACAGAATAAACTTGTCCTTCCCCTCGCCGGGGAAGACGGTGATCTTGGGCCGGACGGGGGCCAGTGCTGTCCTTTTCTGGCAGACGCGGAAGCGGCCACAGGGTTGCACCTGGCCGCAGCGAGCTGGATCGTTGAGGCAGCGGTCGGGGCAGTCTTGGCGGCTGCAGTCGGCGCAGCAGGGGTCGCCTCGGCGGCGGTGGCATCCGCCCAGTTGGCAGCTCCTAGCCATGATGGGTCACCAGCCTCTCCAAATCCCGGATCTGCAGCATCCGGTCTCGGACCAGTTTGTCGATCACCCGGCCTTCGTTGGTGTTCTCCATGGCGGCCAGCCGTCTTATGTTATGCGCCGTCTGTGCTGTCACCAGCACCGACACGCGCCGCAAGTTCTTTTTTCCGCTGCTCATGTCTGGCATACGCCCCCTTCGCGTTGTCAATGGCTGCGCACAGTTCATACCCGTGCTCCACGGTCGGGTCCAGCCTGAACTGGGACCTGGCCGCCTCTGTATACTGCAGCAGGTAGCGCCGCTGATCGGCCAGGAAGCACTGGTACTCCCGCTGTCTCCGGATGTCTGCTGCCAGCTTTTTGAGCCGTTTTTTCTCCGCCACGGCTGCCTCCCGGCTTATCATGCCCAGCTGATAGTAGGCATAGAGGCCGCGCAGGGCCATATAGACCGCCGTATCGGCCAGATCCAGCCCGTCCGGAACCGGCAGCCCGCTCCTGGCCTGATCCTCATAGGGGAAATCACACACGGGTCATCCCTCCGATCCAATCTCCGGCCGCCGTGCAGATGGCAGCGCCCACGAACGAAACCGCTGCGCCGGTGAGAAGGTCTGGGTCCACGCCCTTGGCAGCCAGCAGCACACTCACAATCCCCGCCCCGGTAAGCAGCAGGGCCAGCCGTTCCAGCAGCTTCCCCACAGCCCGAAGAATAGCGTCGGATCGCTCTTCTCGACGCGCCCGCTCCTCCAGCAGGAGCCGCCGCTCCATATCGCTCATTGCAATGCCCCTTTCATACTTCGGTGATGGTCAAGCCCAGCCGCTCGACCATCAGCTTGCGTTTGATCCTGTATGTCTCGGTCCGGGTTGCCCTGCTTTTGACGTCCTCGACGACGTACTGCCAGGCGCTCCCGTCAAATCGGTAGTAGGTGAAATCCGCCAGATACCGAACAGCCCGGACCCGCTCCCCGGTGGGCGTGGTGTATGCCGGCTGAAGGGTGAATTCCACCTGCAGCCGCAAGTCCCGAATCGTCCCGGCTGCCTGCTCCAGGCACAGCTCGTCGAAGCGCCGGGCTTCTTTTTGGCTGTCGAACCGGAGCTTGCCCCGGCTGGCTTCCTGGGCGCCGTACTTGCTCCGGCGCTCCTGGGGCAGCTGTCCGGCCTTCTGCCGGAGCTTGTCCAGAGCCTGCCGTTGATACCGGGGTGGAAGCGCTCCTAAATCAATTGGCGGCATGGAGCGGTCCCTCCAGATCCCGATCGCGCCGGTAAAGGTTCTCGACGCTGTAGCGCTCGTCGAAAGGCAGGATATCGTCCCCGCAGGACTCCCGGAGCATGCGGTCCACCACGTCCTTGGTGTAGACGATCTCCGGGTCATCTGCCCCATCCCCCACGCAGAGGGCGGCGTATTCCAGGAACGTCTCCCAGAATGCGGCGGCGAATTTCGCGTTGCGGTCCGGACCAAACCCGAGTTTTTCATGGAGCGCAATCTGCGCCATGTCCAGGCTCTGCTGGAGGGTGAAGCCCTTCATCATCTCCAGCCGGGACTCTAGCTCTGCGATCCTCTGTCGTGCTGCCAGAAGCTGCACGTATGTATTCGGCTTAGCCATTTGTGTCCTCCTGTGTTCCCATCATCCGCGCCACGGCCTCCCTGGCCCACTCGGGTGGTTCTTGCACGGCTGCAGCTGCTTGCTTCCGGCCCCGCATGAGGCTGG
This sequence comes from Candidatus Avoscillospira stercorigallinarum, assembly GCA_018713205.1. Classification (GTDB taxonomy): domain Bacteria; phylum Bacillota; class Clostridia; order Oscillospirales; family Oscillospiraceae; genus Avoscillospira; species Avoscillospira stercorigallinarum. The sequence goes on from DVFN01000051.1 coordinate 26,424, forward strand.
CCGCCTGCTGCCGTTTGGCTTCCAGCGCGTCCCATTGTTCCAGGTTCCGCACCCCCTGGGCGCACTTATCCCGCAGCACCGACCGTATATAGCTCCATTTCCTGGCGTTGTTGTCCTCAGCCACAGAGATTGCCCGGAGGCAGCAGTCCGCCCCCATCTCGTCGATATAGCCCAGGAGCTGATCCAGGCAGTCCCGGGACGGCGTCGGGTCGATCCGGTCCATGTATGCCTGCATGACGGCGGCGACGTCTTCGCGCGTGCGCGCGTCGGATTCCGCCTCCGAATACGCATACGCATAGGATTGGATTGGATTACGGGGACTATTGCTGTCATCTGCCGACACATGTCTGCACATGGCAGGAGGGTCCGGAAATTTGCTGCGCTTTGCACGGACACGCTGGTACTTGTCCCATGTGACAACGCGGAGGAACGGCTTCCCATCTACCTCGTAGAGTTCGACCAAACCAACGGACGCCAATTTGGAGAGCGCACCAGTCATGTCCTTTTTTGTCTTGCCTTCCATCAGCGGGAAGAGCCGCGCCTTGAGAATTTCCGGACGGGCGTCGAAGCGCCCGTAATCATCGCAGTTTACAATCAGCCTGTGCCAGAAGCGCTCCTCAAAATCGTTGAGCTGATTAAGCGTCTCACTGGAGCAGATGCTTTCTCGAATTAGACGATCTGGCATACCCCCACCGCCTTAAAACGGGAGATCCGGGTCGTCCATGTCGAAATACTGATCATACCCGCCGCCGTACTGTGGCTGCTGCGGCTTGGCGGGCCTTGATGCCTGGCGCGAAGGCTGTTGTCCTGCCGCCGGAGCGGGCATCTGCTGAGCCTGTTTCGGTCCGCAGAAGTGCAGCCGGTCCACCTGGAGCTCCAGGACCTTCCTGGCCTTGCCGTCCTTGTCCTGATACTCCCGCTGGGTCAGCTGTCCCTCGACCAGCAGCTCCTGGCCCTTGTGGAAATACCGGGCCGCGTTTTCGGCGGTGCGGTTCCAGGCTACGCAGTCTAGGAATACTTTCCGCTCTGTCTCCCCGATCTTCTCACTCCAGGCCACAGTCAGCGTGGTGACGGCTTTCCCGCTCCAGGTGCGACGCAGCTCCGGGTCACGGACCAGGCGGCCCTGAAGAACCATGCGATTGATCATGTCCACACCCCTTCCGTCATTACCGCAATCCTCTTTGCACATACGGTGCAGATGTGGCAGTTTCCGAGCTGGTGCAGCTCGTATTTTTCAATCCCGCATACCGCGCAGCGCGGCGTCGCTTTTTCGAGGACAATAGAGTTTCCGGCAGTGTAGATGGACATCCGGTCTCCTTCTTTGATGTCGAGTGAGCGCCGCAGCTCAACAGGCAGCACAATACGCCCAAGCTCGTCAACAGGACGGCTGATCCCGGTGGGCCGAGTAGCGCCGTCGCTGCTCATTACAATTCGCGCCATATTACGCGCCTCCTTCCGGGACTTTGCCCGTCATAAATTCCAAAAATGCCAGTCGCGGGATCAGGACCCGCCGCCCGAGCACAGTCACCCGAAATCCCAGCTTTGCCAAGTCGTCCTGAGCCTGGACGTTGATAGAGTAGGCGCTGCAGTGCAGGATCTGCGCCACCTCCGACGGGGTTAATGTGGCCTTGTCCATGGCCCGGATGTCATCAAGCGTCAATCGCGTCTTCATGGCAGATCACCTCCTGTTTTTTGCTATGATACCGGGCCCGCTGCTTGGCCGCGATCTCCTCGCGGTTGGCCTCCCGGTAGGCCCGCTGCTTGGCCGCGATCTTTTTCTTTTCAGGCGGAAGCCTGTCAAACATCGCCGCCTTATCCGCCTCTCTGGACCGTTTGATATCCTCATTGGTCAGGCGGAATGTCTTCTCGATCTCCGCGTCAGCAGCTGCCATCTCGGCCAATTCTTCTGGCGAAAATAAAGGTTTCATGTTGGTATCCCACCTTTTCCGCCGAATGTATCGCGGACCTTGCCAAGGTACTCCACCCCAGCCTCCTGGTGATAAGCTGCATCCTGCCAACGGATGCCCCAGGCAGCTGCGGCGGTGACGAGGGCCTCGGTCCGGTTGGGCGCCACGATCCTGATCTCCCGGCCAGCAAACAGCACACGCCAGGCCTTGTCCCCGGTGTAATCCGGGGCACGTTTTGTCACAATATCCGTCAAGTTGTTCTGCCCCTTTCGATGATTTTCCGCGCTGGTCCACGCCTTGCGGCGCACACCCCGTCACTCCAGCGCGGCCGGGGCGTTTGAAAGAGAGGACCCGCCGGCCATGTCACACCGGCGGTGGAGCGGGCAGCGGGAATCGAACCCGCATGGGCGGCTTGGAAGGCCGCTGTGCTGCCGCTGCACCATGCCCGCACTGTGGTGCGCGGGGGCGGATTCGAACCGCCTGCCGCCGGATTTTCAGTCCGCCGCTCATCCGAATGAGCTTCCCGCGCACGTACCGTCAATGGTCCGTCTTGAACATGGCCATGAACAGCTGTATACCGTCCTCAGGCAGGTCGGTAAACTCCTCCCCGGCCACACCGGCCACTACGATGGGGCCCACGAAGTGGACGCCGAGCAGTGTGCAGTTCGGCTCCAGGCCGATCAGTCGGCCCTCTTCGTTGCAGATGATTGCGGCGTCGGTCGCCACGGTCACGGTCTCGATGTACCCGCCGACAAGCCCCTGCAGAGCCTCCAGCGTATTGGGGACGTCGCGGATCTCAGCCGGAAGCCCCGGGGCTTTGTAGATAATTTTCATTTTTCCTCCCCCTGATCAAAGGTTCGCATTGATATCGCCTTTGACCAAAACCCTGAGAGTCAGAACCGCGCCTTGGCCGTTCTCTTTCAGCTCATACTCCAGAACGTCGCTGATTTCGTTGCCATCCACAACGATTTTGGCGGCGTTCTCTTTTGTGGTGATCTGGACCGACTCAGCCATCGCTCACGCCCCCCTCGTCTGGCATGCAGTACAGGACCGAGATCATGGAGTCAATGATCCGGCAGGCTGCCTCGGTCTCCGAATTCAGCAGGTTGTCCTTCTCCAGCAGCGCCAACTGCTTTTCAAGGACATCCATAGCCTTTTGGTGGAGGCTCCGGGCGTTCGCTGGCGAAGCTGCCGCCCGCTCCTGAGCCGCAGCCGCCGGGGGAGTAAAGCCGGCCAGGTATGTTGGATTCACGCCCAGCGCGTCGGCGAGGCGCGCCGTACGACCCATGCCAGGATCTAAGATTCCTGATTCGACCCATTTGATTACATACACATCCATGCCGGACTTTTGGGCCAGCTGCTCCTGGGTGAGGCCTCTGGCCTCCCGGAGGGCCTTGAGCCGCTCTCCATAGGTTTGCACCATTTGTTTATCCTCCTATCAAATCGTCAAGTTGTTCTGCCCCTGAAATCCGCCGGTCTACTGATCCTTCTCCGGCGGCATAATGGCTGCCTGCCGGGCCGCCATAGCCGCCACGCCCTCGGCGTAGCCCAGCAGGAATTCGCCTCCTCACTTCTCGCCAGACTTGAACAAGAAGTCTAAATCCATTCCCGGAAAATACGCATCCCGAATCTGGCGAGCTTCGTCGATGGTGAACGAAAATCGCTCAGAAATCTTGTCTCTGGTGCTTCTCTCTGTCTTCGAAATGACTCGCCCAATGTCGGTCGCAGAAATGCCGCGTCTAACCATCTCTGCCTTTAAGTTGGAAAGCATTCTCTCACCTCCGTTTACCGTATTCGGTGGTTTACGTTGTCATGATATCACCATATACGGGTGTTGTCAAGAAGAATTTCAACCGTATTCGGTTATTTTTTTCTTGACTTTTTACGCCTATATGATATATTGGTGATTGGAAGGAGGTGTAAAAATGTGGCTTGACGCGCTTAAGTCCATGAAGGAGAAGAGTAATCTAACTGCGGCGGAAATCGCTGCTGGAGCCGGGGTTCCGAAACCTACACTTGAAAAGATTTTGTCTGGCGAAACCAAAGACCCAAGACTCCCGACAATGAGGAAAATTGTCTATTTTCTCGGGTACAAGCTGGAAGACCTTTACAAAGACGAAAACGCCCCTACATCGTCCGAAGACGATGCGGAGGCGTTGAGTGTGAGCGAGGTTGGAAAGACTCTTGTGGAGGCTGGGCTGATTCCACCAGGGAGAGACTTGTCCGATGATGACCTAAGGTTTTTGACGGCGATGATCGCCGCTTTCCGAGATTGGTTTGGCGAGTAAGATGATAGTTTGCAGCATCCGTCGCGGGTGCTTTTGCTGGTTCAGCAGGGCGGCGAGCTTTTCGATATTCGGGAAGCTCCCGCCCCCATAGTCAATATCGGAAATACTTTTGTCTTTTGGCAGCATATGTGCAGACTCCTCTCGTCGTTGGAAATTTCTTCTTGCCTTTGGAAATTATAGAACACACGTTCGCATTTTTCTATTGACATAGCGCACGAAATAACTCAATTTTTTTCTATCTGAAAACAACAGCGATGTCCTAATTGTGGAACACAAAATATGATATGGGATGGTGGCTTTGAGTGGAAGGTGTTATTCTTGTAATCATAATTTGCGCAGTTGTCGCTCTCATTTCCGGACTTGCTAAAATAAGCGACCTATCAAAAGAATTGAAAGAAAAAGAAGAACTTCTAAACGGGATTGCAAATATTGATGCTTATGCCAAGATAAAAGCAGATGAAATGAATAAACAAGTCGAAGCATCCGAGGATAAGATAAATAAAATTATCGCGGATGGAGAAGCTCGTGCCGACTCGCTTGACAATGAGATAAAGAGGTTGGAAGCTAAGAGGCAGTCCCTTGAGCAGGAAGTCACCAAACTGGAGGGCGAAGTCCTTGTCGAGACTGTCAGGATTGATGCCTACCTGGACATGAAGTCTGAGGACCTAAAGAACAAAATCGCAGTTCTACGGTCAAAAGAGGACGAGATGATCAAAAATGGCGAGGCCGTGAAGATCACAATGCCTAGCCGAGAAAAGAAGTTCCTCAATAATCAATCTAAGCAAATTCTACGCTGCTTCAACTCCGAGGTAACGGCCTTGCTGTCTTCGGTGACCTTTAAGAACGTTGATTCGGTAAGGACCAAGATCAGCCGGTCATATGAGACGGCCAACAAGATCTTTGCCGACGATGGAGTCCAGATCACCCACGAATATGTTTCTGCAAAACTCGAAGAGTTATCGCTAATCTATGCCCAGATCGTAAAAGAAGAAGAGGAGCGGGAGCAAAGGAAGGCTATCCGGGAGCAGATGGTCGAGGAGGAGAAGGTCCGTCGGGAGATCGAACGTGAAAAGGCGAAGATTGATAAAGAGACGACCCAGTTCTCCAATGAAGTGAAAAAGCTCATGGGATATCTTCAGAAGTCCTCCAACGATGTAGAGCGGCAGCTGTATGTTGACAAGATCTCAGAGCTTGAGGCCAAGATCAAGAGCTTGGAGAAGGACAAGGAGAACGTCCTCCAGCGGGAGCAGAACACCCGGGCTGGTTTCGTTTACATCATCTCCAATATCGGCAGCTTTGGCGAAGGAGTCTATAAGATCGGCATGACCCGACGCCTCGATCCGATGGAGCGGATCTCTGAGCTGAGCAGTGCGTCGGTACCCTTTGTGTTCGACGTCCACGCTCTGATCTTCTCTGACGATGCCCCGGCTCTGGAGGCATGTCTGCACCAGACCTTCCGGGATCATCAGGTTAACCGCGTCAACAGCAAGAAGGAGTTCTTCCGTGTCGATCTGGACCAAATCAAGGAGATCGTGAAAGAGAATCATAACGCTACGGTGCAGTTCATTGACATTCCAGAGGCCGCAGAATACCGAGAAACCCTGCGCATTGAGGCTGCCGAGGTCGAGAAGGTGTCTACTCCATGAAACGAATTGTAGCGATCCTGTGCCTCTGTGCCATGCTGCTCCTGCCTGGGTGCGCCCAGATGGCAGCAGAGGCGGAACCGGCGGAACCGGTTGTAGATGGAGGTTTCCGGTATACACCGCAGGAATTCATTGATAAAATCAATGAAGCGGCTGAAAACGATGATAGTGGGAAAATCATTAAGTTTGAGGATTATATCGAATCTGGAGAGTCAATCTGGCTTGCAAACGGCTCGCCATCTGTCCTCCTCAAATTGGAAGAAAACGAAGCCGGTATGCTGGACGATGTGCGCATGTATTGGGCGATCAATTTTTACGATCTCAATGAGCAATATACCGTCGGGTATTACTGTGCTCAGATCCTAATTGCCATTCTTCCTGACCGCGCAGAAGAGATCGGTGAAGATTTGAACAGCATATTCGAAGCAGGCTCAGGAACAGTAGAGTACACCTTCGACGGTGTCCATGTAAAGATGCTGTCATTCCAAGGTCAAAACACATTAGACGTTGAACTGGCAGAATAAAAAATCCCCGCTCCGGTGTTGGCGCACCGAGGCGGGGAAAGGGGCAGAACAACTTGACGGATTGCTTCTGCCCCTTCATTGTACCATATCATGGAGGGAAAAACAATATGAATAAGTGCCGGAAATGCCGCGCCGTTTTGCCGGATGGGGCGAAGTTTTGCCCTGCCTGTGGCGTCAGGCAGGAGACAGCCGCGCATAAGCCCAAGTCCAGGGGCAACGGCCAAGGGTCCGTCTACCAGCGGGGGAAGACCTGGGTGGCCGTCAAGACCATCGGCTACACCACCGACGAGGCCGGGAAGATGCACCGCCGCACCTGTTCCAAAGGCGGCTTCCGCACCAAAAAAGAGGCCCTGGAAGCCCTAGCCACCCTGGCGCCCGCTCCCATGGAGCGCCTGGAGACCTTTGGCAGTATCTACGACCGCTGGTCCCCAACCCACCGGGCCGGGAAGTCCACCATGGACTGCTATAAGGCAGCCTATAAATATTTCAAGGGGATCGAGGATCTGCCCTTCCTGGAGATCACCGTGGACGATCTCCAGGACTGCCTGGACGAGTGCCCCAAGGGCAAGCGCACCCGCGAAAATATGAAGGCCCTGGCCGGGCTGCTGTACAAATACGCCATACCACGAAACCTGGCCACGCTGAACATGGGCCAGTATCTGATCGTCGGCGGCGGCGATACCGCCCACCGAAATGCCCTGCCGGACGAGGCTCTGAAGGCCCTGGAGGAGGGCGTGGGCACGGTGCCCTATGCCGACTATGTCCTGTGTCAGTGCTACCTGGGATTCCGCCCTTCGGAATTCCTGGCCCTGGACGCCAAAAACTACAATCGCAAGGAGCGGGCCTTCGTCGGCGGCGCCAAAACCGACGCCGGCCGCGACCGGATCGTCACAGTCTCCCCTAAGATCCAGCCGATCATCAACCGCCTGCTCCGGAACAAAATCGCTGGTCCTGTATTCTGCGGCAAAGACGGCCGCCAGATGTCCATTGAAACCTACCGCGCCTTGTTCTACCAGGCCCTGGACGCCTGCGGCATCGACAACCCCACGGAAGAGTCCAACGGCGCCACCCGCCGCAAATACACCCCCCACAGCTGCCGCCACACCTTCGCGACCATGATGAAGCGCGTCACCGGCTCCGACAAGGACAAGCTGGAGCTGATGGGCCATACCTCCACGGAAATGCTCCGCCACTACCAGGACGTGTCCTACGAGGATCTCCGGAAGGTCACCAACGCGCTGTAGCTCTGGCTCGATCGATGGCGGCAGCGGCCTCCTCCACGGTGTCGTAGGTACCGAGGTACCGACTACGATCCCGGGCGACCCAGCGCTTTCCGCAGCAGCTGCCCGCCCTACGTTATACTAATGCTGGCCCGCCTAACTAGCTTGGCCGACGGACTCGATTTTGGCCCCGCCGACCCCGCTGAATAAATGCGAAAAACCCAAAAATCGGTTGACGAATCGCCGCCCGGTGGTGTAGTATTAAAATAAAAAGCCGAACTTTATGGCCGTCCAAAATCTTCTATCATGTTTTATGCTATTGCAGACATATTGCAGACAAATACCTTGCTAGCCCCGTAGAATCAAGGCCCCAAGTATGAATGGGGTTCAAGAGGCCCTGAGTTCGAATCTCAGCACTCGGACCAAGACCACCGAAAACAATGCGTTTTCGGTGGTCTTTCTTTTCGAAAAGTTCAGCGATATTTTGCAAAATGGCCTAACATTTTGGTCTATTGCTAATCTATTGCAAATCGGAAAGCCGCCCAAAACCGGGCGGCTTTTGTTCACTCTTTTCCGGCGTACACGACTGGAGGCGGCCCACTCCCTGCCCTCTCTACTCCATGCGCCTGCGTCGTTCACCATAAGCTAAAACTATCACGGCTTTATTTTAACGCATCCGTAATTGCTGTGATCTTACGATCAACTTCTGCTGAACTCGTCCCCCATTCTGACGCAATCTTATCAACATTAGATCTATATTGGCTATCGGAATGGTATGTTGAAGAATAGGGATCATGCTCCGTTTCTCCCGAAACGCAGCCCACAAGCGTTAGTGACAATAGTGCAATTATCACCATACATATAATCTGTTTTAGTGCTTCAAGTTCTTTTCCTCCTAGTCTATAAGTTCTTGCCCACAAAACAAGCAAGATCAAGGGTTATTTTCATGATATCATCAAAAATCCATATTGTCAATTATTCTATACATCTATAGATAATTAAATATCTGCATTTGCAAATTATAATATCACAAGAGGTGATGTTATGATTTGTGACACCATCAAGCAGCTTCGCGAGAATGCCGGTTATTCACAGTCCGTACTTGCCAAAAAGCTAAATGTTACGCGATCCGCAGTCAACGCTTGGGAAATGGGGCTTTCTGTACCGACAACGCAATATGTCGTGGACATGGCAAGACTGTTTCGGGTTTCCGCGGATTATCTTCTGGGCCTATCCACTGAAACAACGCTGGTGCTGGACGGTCTCAGTGAGCAGGAAAAGAACATTCTTTATTCGCTGGTTGACTATTTTAACCAAAACCGTGAATGAAGCTTCCGCTTAAAAGCCCATTCTCTTTTCAACCGTGTAAACGAATGCACGGTGTCTCGAATCCGCGAAGTGAGTATCTATCTGTGACCAGGCCGGATTAAAACGCCTCTGCCGGTTTTATTTTTGGAGGAGATGAAAGCTATGATTGATTTTAATAACGCGTCCTTTTTGAAGCTGAAGCCCGTCCCGGAGCAAAACTTTCTTCCGATGATCCAGCCGCTGTTTGTCCCCGGGGAAGAGGTGATCCAGGCATTTCAATCCATCCGGGATGGCGTCGTGTTCACGACAAAGCGCATTTTTGCGATCAACATCCAGGGTATCACCGGAAAGAAGAAGGATTTCTCCAGCCTCCCCTACAGCAAAATCCAGGCATTTTCTGTGGAGACCGCCGGCGTGCTGGATCTCGACAGTGAGCTGGAGCTTTGGTTCTCTGGTCTTGGAAAGGTGAAATTTGAGTTTACGGCCAGATCCAACGTTTCGGAGATTTGCAGGCTCATCAGCGAGAGAGTTCTATAATCTTACAGATTTCAGCAGGCAGCAGTAAATGCTGCGGCAATCCATACCACAACATATATGGATTACACGTCATAAAATGAATATATTGCCTACATCTTGCGATTGCATTTTTCTGGTTTTTGGCATATAATAAGAGTGCGGAGAAGTCCGCAAGTGTGAATTTAACGCTCCTCGTTATCTTCACCTCCTTTCAGAGCGGAGAGCCCGAGCCGAAAATCGGGACCGGAAAAAGCGGAAAGTCTATGCCGTAAGTTAGACCTCAAAAAAGCGGAGAGCCCTTGCCGTAAGTAGGGACCTAAAAAGGGGCAGGCGTTTTGCCTGCCCCTTTCTTGTTTGCTGGAGGAATATGGAGACACTCAAAATATATCGTATTTCGGATAAATACATACGGTTCTTAAAGAGCCGCGACACCAGAGTGCAGGACAATAAAAACCGCCGGAGGCCTTACGTCGGCGTCGTGCTGTATGTCGGCGAATTTCGTTACTTTGTGCCGATGGAATCACCAAAGCCAAACCACGCGAAGATCAAGGCTGGAAAGCACATTATGAAGCTTGCCGGCGGAAAACTTGGTCTGCTGGGTTTTAACAACATGATCCCGGTCCATGAGGCTGCGCTGATCGCATTTGATATCGATCAGGAGCAGGACAAACAGTATGCCGAGCTTTTAAAGCGGCAAGCGTCATTCATCAACCGGAATAAAGCTGACGTATTGGACCATGCTTCGCAGACCTACTACAGCGCTACCTCGCAGAAAAACAAATTCCTGCTTGAAATATGCTGTGACTTTAAGAAGCTGGAAAAAGCCTGCGGACAGTATGATCCAAGCCGTTAAAAACTTTGCTCCTTTGTTGACGCACCGGAACAGAAGAAAATACAGAATAACTGATAAAGACCGCATTGGGCGTTTTATAGTACAATAGCCCTGCAAGACATATTGCACCGAAAGATCCGCTCCAAAAGCGGACGCAAGAGGCACCGTGCTCGAACCTCAACACGCGGACCTATAAACCCTAAAATGATATTCCTAAGGCAGCACCGCACAATTTGGCAAGAGCATTCGACCAAAGATTTTGCCTCATACGAAAGTTATAAAAGGGCGGGAATACTGTATGTATTTCCCCCTTTTATAACTGCACGGATGGGGCAAAAGATTGGGCGAAGGCCGCAGACACAATTGTGCGGTGATGCCCTA
>DVFN01000052.1 GCA_018713205.1 Candidatus Avoscillospira stercorigallinarum
CAAAGATTTTGCCTCATACGAAAGTTATAAAAGGGCGGGAATACTGTATGTATTTCCCCCTTTTATAACTGCACGGATGGGGCAAAAGATTGGGCGAAGGCCGCAGACACAATTGTGCGGTGATGCCTTAGCCCGCGGTCTCCTCAGCCCGGACCTTGACCAGCTCCAGCAGCTCCCGCTCCCCTTCCAGGTCGCCCTGATAGGGGTAGGTCCGTTCACAATGCTGAAACTGCTCCAGCAGCCGGTCTGCCAGCTGGGAGTCCCGCAGACGGAGTCTGGCATAGGCGTAGCCGGTGCGGATCACCGAGGGATACCGCCGCATCTGCCGCATAAATTTTTGCAGGCCCCGGGTGCAGATGGCGTCAATCCGCGCCTGGTCCTCCCCAGCCATCAGGGCCAGGAAGAGCTGTTCACACTGGAGCAGACCCTGATGCAGGCCCAAAACCCGGTTGGGCCGCTCCAGAATCTCGTCGATCAGGTCCTTCGCCTCCACAAACTGGTGCCGGTCCATCAGCCAATTGACTCGGAACACCGCCAGCGCCGCCGTCATGCTGTTGTCCATCTGCTCCCAGGCGGGCAGCGCAAACCAGGCCTCGGGCATGTCCCGAAGCCGCCCGCCCCGGGCGGCCTGCTCGGTGATTTTCAGCTGGACCCAGAGCGACCGCAGGGCCTCGGGGTCTTTGCCCAGCTCCCGGGCGTTGCACCCATCGTTATTGATCGCGCCCAGCCGCAGCGGAATGCCGTTGATCAGCGCAAAGCCAAAGCCGGTGGCCGACAGCATGGCGCAGAACAGAGAGACCGCCGGGAGTCCCCGCAGCAGTCCGTGCAGCAGCAGGAAGAGCGCCCCTGTGAGCAGGTTCATCAGGGAACCGCCCAGGTTGTATAGAACATAGGGAAATTTCCCGTCGCGCATCTCCGGGGGGATCATCAGGCACTGGCCGCCGGTCCCCAGCAGCGAGAGCCGCCTGCACCGGAGCTTGCCGTCGGTCCGGAGCCACATCCATCCGCCGACGCGGAAGGAGCCGAAGCGGTAGCCCGTCAGCAGCCCCGCCACAAGATGCCCCGCCTCATGGAGGATGATCTGAAGCAGCATGGCCACATAGAGCAGGAACAGCAGCAGCGCCACGAGCAGCACCTGCTCCAGCACCGGTCTGCCGCTCAGCTGGGTCTCTTCGAGAAATTGGGCAATCCAGACGCCGCAGAACGCGCCGATCACCACAAAGCACAGTGACACCAGCAGCCTGCCCCACCGGCCGGCGCGCTTCTTTTTGTTCTTCTTCATAGCGTTTCCTCCCGGGTCTGCCGCGAGGCGCGGATTTCAAAGGGCAGGTCGTAAATGCGTTCGCTGCGCTGAACCTCGTACGCATAGCCCGGAAAATCCTTGCGAACGGTGACCGTATTCAGACATTGATAGCCCAGGCGATGATAGAGGGCGATGGCGCGCCGGTTTCGGGCCGCGGCCTCGATATACAGCGAGTCCGAGTATTGCCGCACGATCTCTTCCGCCAGCCGAATGGCCTCGCTGCCGGTCCCCTGGTTCTGACATGCCGGCAGCACAAAGAGATCCTCCAGCCAGTCGCAAGCGCCGCCCCGGCTGCCCAGGTGCACGAAACCGACCGCGTCTGCGTCTTTCTCAATGAAATAAAACCGGTGCCCCTCGGCTGTCCAGGCGGCCAAATCGGCTCGGGCCTCTTCCTCCGTCTGCGTTTCCTGGTTATGGGCCAGCCAGAAGCCGCGTATCAGCTCCAGCGCGGCCGCCTCCCCGGAACGGTCATAGGGAATTAGGCGAATCATGGGCTCCTCCTTTCCGCCGAAGTCCGGCAGATGATACCATATCAGCGTGTCGAAAAAGTCTTTTCGCCACGCTGCGCGTATTTTTAAACTTTTAAAAAAGTTTAAAAATACGTGTTGATTGAACGTGCATGGCCCAGGCCAGCTTCTCTTGCCCTTCGGGCAATTCACCTTCAGGGGTCTTAACCCCTTGCACACATTCCCCGCTGCTCTATCCCAAAAGTCTTCAGCGGGTTTTTCGACAGCCTGATCATATCATAGCATATTTCGCCGCCCGGGACAATGCTTCAAAAAGAAAACCGAGGGACGGCTCCCCCGGCTGACGGTTCTGAATTGGAAGGCTGGCGCAAATGGACGCGAAATAGCCCTTGATGAGATTGCCTACTCACTGCAATTCATCAAGGGCTATTCCGCTTCATAGGTGGGTTCCATCGGTGCCTAACCTCGCTTTCTTCCATTTGGAAATGCGCTTTTCTCTCTATTATCTGATAGTACCGATTGCCTATCAAACAGGTCTCCTTGGAGTTGCCCTTCTTTTGCTTGGATTTTAGAAGATAGAGTTCTGAATTTCCGTTCCCTGAGACGGTTCTCGCTGTGAAAAGCTTTTGAAATTCTTTGAAAGTTCATTTCCTTTTGTGTCTTTATCATACCCCCGGAACCGGGATTTTGCAAGACGGAATTTTGGATAAATTAATTCCATTTTACCTGTGCAGATGGGAGAAATATGCGCTTTTCTCGCCGAATTTATTGACCGATGATAAGAGACTGTGATATAATAAATATGTTAGGGCCGTTTTTGGGCTCTTTTTTCTGTGTTTCGAGCATCGCTTTTAGGAGGTACCGATCATGTCCCAGACCGCCACCGTGGCCTATGCCAGCCTCGACCGTTTCCGGAGAACCATCGTCACCAGCGACCTCCACGGGAATCTGGCGGGGTTCCGGGCCTTGCTGCAAAAAGCGGCTTTTCTTCGAAAGATGCCCTGGTCATCGTGGGCGACCTGCTGGAAAAGGGGCCGCAGTCTCTTGGACTGCTTCGGGCCGTGATGGAGCTGGCCCAGGGCGGGAACGTCTTCGTTCTGGCGGGGAACAACGACCTGCTCTTGTCGGAGTGGGGACGGGGCGAGGCCTCGGACGAGGACGTTTGGCGCTATCTCCGCACCCGGGACACCTCGGTGCTGATGGACATGGCCCAGGCCCTGGAGCGCCGTTGGGACACCTTGGAGGACGTACAGGCCTTGAAAGCCGCCGTCTGGGCGGCCTTCCAGCCGGAGCTGCGCTTTCTCGACGCCCTCCCCCATATCCTCGACACGGAGCAATGTACCTTTGTCCACGCGGGGCTGGGACCCGGTCCGCTGACGGAACAGGATTACGAGTTCTGTCTGACCGCCAAGGCCTTCGGCAGGCAGCCCCACCGGTTTAAAAAGCCGGTGATTGTGGGCCACTGGCCCTGCAGCAATTATTATCAGCCCATTGTCTCGGTTGCGCCCTACTGGAATCGAGATACCAACGTGCTCAGCATCGACGGCGGCAATCAACTCAACCGCTGGGGCCGGATCAACTATCTGGTGCTGGACGGCGCGGAGCCGGAATGTCACGGCCTGGACCTCTATCCCAAGGTCCGCGCCCTGACTCCGCAGGCCGCCTCCGAGGACCCGCTGACCCTGGAATTTCCCCGGACCCTGGTGGAGCTCCGGGAGACCGGTCCCGTTGAAACCCGCTGCTACTTCCCGGAACTGGATCGGGAGTTGACCATTCCCAGCAAACAGATTTATTCCTATAAGGGACAGACCTACTGCTGGAATCTGACGACCTATCGCCTGCCGGTCCAGGCCGGGGATGTGCTCTCCTGCTGTGCCCTGGAGCCCCAGGGGATGCTGGCCATCCGCGGCGACATCGTGGGCTACTATGAGGGGCCCTATGAACCGCTTCCCACCGGTTGTATCGTCTGAAAGGAGCGAGAGCCATGGCGGCAGCACGACCCAATCTCGACCGCATGGCCGCAATGGGTCTGCGGTTTGAGAATTTCTTCTGCACCTCGCCGGTCTGTTCCCCGGCCCGGCAGCCGCTGCCCGGCCGCAGCTTCGTGCCGTGGCTCACGCAGCCTGACCTCCCCCAGCCCGCACCGGTGGTGGTGTTCGACGAGTACGGCCCGGTGCGGATGATCCGCCGCCGGGATGGCAAGCTGGTGCTGCGCTATCCGGATGGCCCCGATGAATTCTACGATCTGGCCCGCGACCCCGACGAGGAACACAATCTCTACGGCCAGCCCCAGTGCGAGGAACGGATTGCCGCCCTGCGCCGGGAGCTGGAGGCATGGTTCGACCGCTACGCCGACCCCGGCTTCGATGCCCGGCAGGAGGCCGTCACCGGCACCGGCCAGCACGATCGCCCAGGCTCCTACGCCGTCTCCGAAGACCGCTGCGGTCCCCGCCCTCGGTATGTTCTCGGCGAATAGTTTATTCCTCAAAGCGCCCGGAAGCTCCTCTGAAACGGAGATTCCGGGCGCTTTTTAGAGATGGGGCGGCGCTTACAATAACCGCGGCGGGATACATAGGAGCGGCTGATGCCGCATTTGTCTGCGATCTCCCGCTGGGTCAGGGGCTGGCCGCCGCCAAGGCCGTAGCGCAGCGCCAAGATATTCTGCTCGCGCTGGGTCAGGCACTGGGCCATGGCCTGGTGGAGCTGCCCATGCAGCTCCCGGGTGCTCAGGTCATCGAAGAGGTCCTCGTCGGACCGGATCACCTCCATCAGCGAAAGAGCGTTGCCGTCCTTCCCGGTCTCGATGAGCTCCGACAGAGACACATCCATCGCCGTTTTCTTCTGGCTGCGGAAATACATCAGGATTTCGTTTTCCACGCACCGGGCGGCGTAGGTGGCGAGGCGGGCTCCCTTCGAGGGGTCAAAGGACGAGATGCCCTTGATGAGGCCGATGGTCCCAATGGAAATCAGGTCCTCCTGGTCCGAGGTGTGGGCATAGTATTTTTTCATAATATGGGCCACCAGACGCAGATTGCGCTCGATCAGCACATTGCGCGCCGCCAAATCGCCCTGGGCGGCCAACGCCACATAGTGCCGCTCCTCTTCGGCGGTCAGCGGCTTGGGAAAAGACGATCCCGTGTCAAGCCGCAGCGTGTAGATCAGGCTGCTGAAAATCAGCCAGACAGTCGCGGAAATCATACAGTCACCTCCGGATTCAGTGTATGATTCCCTGTTTTGTCCACTTTCACATAGAACCTTGATCTTGCTGCAACCGATGCACGCAAAAAGGAGTCTTCCTTGATATAGAAAATCATGCGGTGGGATCGGAGTAAATCGACTTCGACGGTTCGAGCTCACCCAACCAAGGAGGCCCGTGATGCGTACCAAACTCCCTTTCCAAAAGCTCGTGATACTTCTTTTGATTCTGGCGCTTTTGACCGGCTGCCAGGACCGGTCCCGGCCCGCGCTGCCGGAGACATCCGGGCAGAGCAGCGCGGGCGTCGGCGCGGACCCGGTCTGGCTGGAGGTCACCCATTCCGTCCGGGAGATTGCAGGAGCCAGAGAAATCTCCTATACGGTTTCTCCGGTCTGCGGCAGCTTCGCGCCGCTGGATGGCTTGACCGAGCTGACGGCGTATCACGGGCAGCTGCTGGGGGCCGGATATCGGGTCAACGAATATCTGATTGCCAGCGGGCAGCTGTTCCTGGTGGACCCCGCCGCCGGGACCATGGAGCTCTTCGGCCCGCCGCTTCAGCCGGAGGAATCCTTTTACGAGGTGGCGGTCAATGCCCAGGGAGAAATCTGGACCGTGTTGGGAAAATCCTATTTGGATCTCGACTCGCAGCAATACTGTACCGACTACTATCTGGCCGCCGTCTCCGCCGAAGGGATACCGGACGCCCTGATTTCCCTGCCGGATCTCACCGGGGAGGTGGAGTATTTCTCCTATTCCGGCGTGTTCCGGCTCTGCTTTGCCGCCGATGGGACCATGGTCCTGGACTGCGGCGGCGCGCTGCTGCGGTTTGACGAGGCCGGAACGTATCTGGGCTATTTCGTCCCCAGCTCCCCCGTCTATTCCTTCGGCGGCACGGCCAACGGGCAGCTCTATCTGGCGATGCCCGGGAAGACCGGAACGGTGGTACAGGAGATTTCCAGCCGGGGCGCGGTCCTGTCCTCGCTCCCATTGGATGCCGTCGAGGACCTGCTGCTGCTTCCCAGCCAAGGGGGAACACTGCTGACGGGGCGCACCCAGCAGGCCCTGGTGCAGTTCCAGGGGGACACCGGCGCCCTGGAGCGGACGCTGCCGCTGCTGGAGCTGGGCTTGCAGGCGCTGGACATCCAGTCGCTCTTTTCCCTGGGCGACCGGTTCTATTTCCTGGGCGGCGCGCAGCTGGACGAGGGGGTCTACTGTCTGGAGCCGCTGGAAGCGCCGCAGACCAGAACCGTACTCTCCTACGCCACCATGGATCCAAAGGACCCGCTGCTGAACGCCATCAGCGGCTTCAACCGCAGCAGCGACGAATATGTTCTGGAGGTCTGGGACTACAGCGAGGCCGCCCAGGGCGACGGGCAGCGCTTCCTCCAGGCGCTCCACCAGGATATTCTGGCCGGGAATCCCCCGGATCTGGCCAATCTCTGCGGCGTCGCCTGGGAAGGCCTGACGGTGTCCGGCCTGCTGGCGGACCTGTCGCCCTATCTCGAGGCGTCCGCCACGGTCAACCGAGAGACCCTGCTGCCCGGCGTGCTGGAAGCCATGGCGGAACAGACGGGACTCTACACGCTGCCGGCCTCCTTCGCCCTGGTCAGTGCCTACGGGAAAGCCGATGGCCTGCCGGAGCCGGTGACCTTCACAACCGCCGGGACCCAGGCCCTGTTTGCGCCGATGGACCCCACCGGCTATCTGACCGCGTTCTACGGCTTCGGCTGCCCGGAGACGGTGGGCTGGCAAACGGCCCTGGAGCAGCTGCCCGAGGCAGCGGGCGAAACGCCCTCCTATCTGGCCCTGCGGGAGGATCGCGCCCTGCTGGGTCTGGGGGCCTTTTCCTCCTTTGCCGATTTTCATGTACTGGAGTCCTATCAGCTCCAGGCGGAGGCCGCGCTGCCCGGCTTCCCGGAGGGACAGTCCGGCTGCCCGGCCATCCGGCCTCTCTCTGAGGTTGCCATCTTCTCGGCCAGCCCTCATCCCGACGGCGCATGGCAGTTCCTGGCGTACCTCTGCGGCGAGGCCGGACAGGCGGACATTTCCGCAGGCTTCCCGGTCCGTGCGGAAGCCCTGCAAGCGCTGGCGGACGCCTGTCTTGAAGAGCCGGAGGGCGGGGATTTGGCCGATCAGATGGTTTTGGACGGAATCCGCTACCAGGCCGTGCCCATGACGGAGGCGGCCGTCCGCCGGTATCTGACCTGGATCACCCAGGCGCACACCCGGTTCCGGGACGAGCCAACGGTGCGCGCCATCCTGGAGGAGGAGCTGCCCGCCTTTCTCGGCGGTGAAAAAACGGCGGCGGAGACCGGCGCTCTGATCGAGTCGCGCATCGCCCTCTACCGGGCGGAAGCGGAATAGAGGGGGGAGGAATCTATTTTGAAATGGAACACGAAAAAAAGCGCCAAGACGCGCTTGGCGGTCCTCGCACCGCCCAATCCGATTGCGCCCAGGAAACCCCGGTCGCCAGGGCGGGCGTCTCATAACCCATTGCCGCCTATAACACCATCCACAGCGGAACGGTTGCGCCGCAGCCCACGGCGCTGAGAATAATTCTTCCGCTGGCGGGATGCAACCCTTCCATGGAGCAAGGCGTCTATCATACAAAAGGCGATATTAGAAAAACGGGGTGACTTTTGTGGAGAAAAAGAAGCAGATCATCGTTCTCGCGGCGGCGCTCATTGTGATGGCGGCGGGCGTCGCGCTGTGGGCTTTCCACCGTTCACCTGCGGCGGAGCCGCCTGCGGAAGATCCGGCGGCGGCCTATGCGGCGCAGAAGCTGGCGGAGCGCTACGCCAACGGGCAAGCTGCCATGGAACGGGAGGACTGGGAGTGGGCGCTGGGCATATTCACCTCCCTGGGGGACTACGCCGATTCCGCCCAGCAGGCCGAGGCCGCCCAGGCGCAGATCGACGCATTGGAGGCCCGGCGGCTGGAAGACGCCTATCAAGCCGCCGAGGCGTTGGAGCAGGCCGAGGACTTCTATGGAGCGGCGGAAGCTTTTCTTGCCTTGGAGGACTATGCCGATTCTGCATCCCGCGCCCTGGCCTGCTGGTATCAAGAGGGCGAGCAGCAAGAGCAGATGGAAAATCGGGGCGCGGCCGCCATCGCCTTCGGCAAGGCGGGAGACTATCAGGACGCCCGGGTGCGGAGTCTCCAGCTCTGGGATCAGGTGGCCGTCCGGCGTACAATCACAGCGGGCTTTGATTACACGGTTTCATTGGCCGAGGATGGGACGCTGCTCCACACGCGCCGGTTGCAGCTCCAGGACGTGTATCAGGAGGACCCCTCCCGTCTTGGTACCATCATCGCCGTGGACGGGCTGCTCTGTCTGCGGGACGACGGCACGGTCATCTGCCCCTGGACCCGAGACCTGGATTTGGCGGAAGAGGTCAGCGCCTGGCGCGATATCGTATCCATCGCCGACGGCACAGGGCTGAAGCTGGACGGTACCGTTGCGCAGTCCTCCTATTCCGCCAGAACCTATGCCCAATTCTCCGATGCCGAGAAGTGGAAGGACCTGGTCGCCATCGACGGCCACTGCGGCCTGCGGGCGGACGGAACCGTCGTAGAAACCGGCGGAATCTTCCGCACCTACGGCCAGTGGACCGGCGTCAAAGCCATTTCCTGCGGAAACGGATGCCTAATTGCCCTGCGGGAAGACGGCAGGCTCTACGCGGAGGCCCTCACCGGCGGGATACAGACGGACAAGTCCGGCCTGGTGGAGGGCATTGACCGCGTGGTTTCTCTCTCCAGCGGGGAGGACGCGAGACATTGCGCGGTTGTGCAGGAGGACGGAACCGTGAAAATCTGGGGCGACAATGAATGGGGGCAGTGCAATACCGAGGGCTGGACCGATCTCATTGCCGTGGCCGTGGGTCCGTATCACACCGTGGGCCTGAAACGAGACGGGACCCTGGTTGCCACAGGCGTAACCGACCGGGATGAGTCCGCTGAAGATCCCCACATCTTCGGGGGCCAGTGCGACGTGGAGGGCTGGCGCGTCTCCCTGGGCGCGCAGCCCCTGGACAGCTCATCCTATACCCCGGAGCAGCTCGCCGCCCGGCTGGAGGAACGGCTGCCGCAGTGGAGCTGTCTTTTTCAGGAGCCCTTCGACGGCATCGGCGGAACCCCCGGCGACTTTATGGCCGCCGGAGCTGACGGAGCCGCGTACTGGACCGCAGTGGACGAGCTGGACCATCCCACGATCATCCGCAATACGGACGATACCGCCGCTGTCCTCTATACCGCGCATAACCTTCGGGATTTTAGTGCGCTCACGGCGTATCAGGACCATCTCTATTTTTTGCAGAAGCGGGATGATATTTTCTACGACCTCTACCGCATCCCGGTCAGCGACGGATCGCCTGAACTGGTGTTCGAGCGGCTCCGTTCCTTTACGAGCTGCGCGCCCTATTGCCTTGCGGGGAACTGGGCTTTTCTGACTACATCCACGGAGCAGCTCCTGGCCATTTCCCTCGAAACGCCCGAGGACCCCGTGCTTCTCCTGGACCCTGGGCAGCAATGTGCGCTCGTTTCCTTCTTCCCCGCGGACAATGGTCTGGTATTGGAGGTGAAATGCACCCAGGACGACGCTGACGTCTGGTGCTGGCTCCACCTCTCCGCCCAGGGCGTGAAGCTTTTGGATGTGGTGGAGAAAGCGGACTTTTGCGTTCGGTACTATAAGGGCGGAAATCTGGGCCTTTTTCAAGTCGTCATTACGGACGAAGCGTTTGAACTTTGCCGCATGGACGCAGTCACCGGCAGCAAGTGCGATCCCACTATGTCGATCCCGATGGAGCCAGGCCAATTCCCCGCTATTCGTTCATGTGTCGGGAAGACCGCGACGCTTTGCATCCAGGGAGCCGACGAGAGAGGACAGCTTTGGGAAGCATTTTATGCTCTGGATCTCACCACCGGCACGATCCGCACACTTCTCGATTATCCCTATGAGGGGACACACAACGTGTCCCCTGCCCGGCTCTTTGAGGTTCAGCAATGCGGCGACGACCTTTACCTGTTGGGCTATCACCGCTTCTTCCGCATCACCCGCTATCGCGGCCTCTACGCCGGCGCTGCGCCGGTGGAGGAGGGCTTTGACGACAAATCCATGAAATGGTTCTCATTGGACGGCGATTGAGACCCGCGATACAAAAAAGGGCTGTCTCTGAATGAGACAGCCCAGCGCGCACCGACGCGTCGGATGCACCATCGCCGACCGCACCCCGTAGGGGCCGATGCCCACATCGGCCCGCTCGGTATCGACATCAAAAGCGCCATCGCCGAACGCACCCACTGTAGGGGCGCGCATGGCGCGTCCATAGCCGGGTACGATTTACGCAGAGCTGACGGTCGATGCACCTGGTCCCGGCGGCATGTGGGCATGCCGCCCTACGGCGCGAAGCGCACTTCTTCCCTATTCACTATTCCCTTTTCCCTCCATCGCCCAGCCGCCGCAACCACCAAGGCCCGGTGAAAAATGGGACCGGGTAGGGGCGGGGATAAACCCCGCCCCTACGACAAACCAGGGGGCCGAAGCGGTTGGCAGACTGCCATGCACACGGGAAGCAAACGGACGCGCGATGCGCGTCCCTACGGCGAACGGAACCATCGAACCCCGGCACGAATCGGGAGCCGGTCCGGGCGGCCATACGGGCCGCCCCTACGAGTTTATTGCATCTTTCCGGGCTGCCTCTATGTTGAGGCAGCCCTTTTTTACGCTGTTCCATTCCAAATGGCCACTTTGATGACGCCGTCCCGGCGGTGTTCGAAGAGGTCATAGGCCGCTTCGATCTCTTCAAGGGGGAAGGTGTGGGTAATCAGCGGCGTGGTATCCAGCCTTCCGGCGGCAAGCAGGGCCAGAATTTCGCCGCAGCAGCAGCCGTCCACGCCGCCGGTTTTGAAGGTCAGGTTTTTGCCGTACATCTCCGGCAGCGGCAGCGTCTGAGGTCCGTCGTACAGGGCGATCACGGTCACCACGGCGTTGGGCCGGGCGCACTGCCAGGCCAGCTGGAAGGTCTCCGGCGCTCCGGCCACCTCCAGCACTACGTCCGCGCCGCCGTGCTCGCTCCGCGTCCGCGCCGTTTCCAGCACCGTCTCCGGCGTCGCGGTCACCACGTGGGGATAATGGCGGCGCACAAAGTCCAGCCGGGCGGGGTCCTTGTCGCAGACAAGAATATTCCGGGGGCTGTAGAGCTGCACGCACTGGAGCGTGCACAGGCCCGTGGGACCCGCGCCCAGGATCAGCACCGTATCCTCCGGCGTGATTTCGGAGATCTGGGCCGCCCAGTAGCCGGTGGCCAGCAGATCGCCCACAAAGAGCGCCTGCGCATCGGTGACGTTGTCGGGAATTTTGTTCAGCCCCTGATTGGCGTAGGGCACCCGGACATATTCCGCCTGTCCGCCGTCAATGCGGCAGCCCAGAGCCCAGCCGCCGTTGGGATCGACACAGTTGTTGACCCAGCCGTGCTGGCAGAAAAAGCATTGGCCGCAATAGGTCTCCACATTGACGGTCACCCGGTCGCCGGGCCGGACGGCGGTGACCGCCTCGCCCACCGCCTCCACCACGCCCACCATCTCATGGCCCACGGTGATCCCCGGGACTGCCCGGGGCACGGAGCCGTGCTTGATATGGAGGTCGCTGGTGCAGATGCTGCTCAGGGTCACCCGGACAATGGCGTCCTGAGCGTCCTGCAAAACGGGCTTGAGCTTGTCCAACAGGGCGAATTTTCCCTCTTCGAGATACGTATAAGCCAGCATTCCGGTTCCCTCCTGTCAGCCTTCGGCATGTATCACGTCAATTTGACAGCACCGCATGGTCTCCAGGGCCGCCCGGTGGGTTTCGGGGCTGACGCCGGCGCAGCAGGCGGCGTCCACGGAAATGGGGACTTCCGGAAACGCGGCCTTCAGCAGCAGCGCGTTGCTGACCACGCAGATATCGGTACAAAGGCCGATGAGCTCCAGAGAGAACGGCTCCTCCCCCACCGCCCCGGCGATGCGGGACGGCAATTCCATGCTGCCAAAGGTGGGCTTCTCCACCGCCGTATAGGCCCGGCCTGCCAAGGCCTCGGCCACAGCCGGGTGGAGCTGCCAGCCCGCGGTTCCCCGGATGCAATGGGGCACCGGCAGCTTCTTCCCCTCGGCGGTCTCAAGATAGTCGGGGCCATGGGTGTCCAGGGTGACGAAGATTTCCCCGGTAAATTTCCGAATCTTCTCCACCGCCCGCGGCAGCATCGCCACCGCCTCGGGCGTGCCCAGGGCCCCGTCCACAAAGTCCTTCTGTAGGTCCACCAGGATCAAACATTGCTTCATGCAGCTTCCTCCCATCCGCTTATTCGTATTTTACTCATCATACACCAGATTTCCGCCTCCGGCAAGGCAAATTCCGAGCCGGACCCTCGGATGCGCCCTTGCTCCTCCGGCTCGAATACGGTATAATGAAATTACATTTTGTGGATGCCGCTCGGATATGGAGGTCGAGGTCATGGACAAATATGAGGCGCTGAAGCACTATTTCGGGCACACCAGCTTCCGGCAGGGACAGGAAGCGCTGATCGACGCCCTGCTCTCCGGCCGGGATGCCCTGGGCGTGATGCCCACCGGCGGCGGAAAGTCCCTCTGCTACCAAATTCCGGCGCTGCTGCTGCCCGGCATGACCGTTGTTATCTCTCCGCTGATCTCGCTGATGCAGGACCAGGTTTCCGCGCTGAAAAAGGCGGGCGTCCGCGCCGCCTATCTCAACAGCGCATTGACCCCGGACCAGATCGGCCGGGTCTATACGCTGGCTGCGGCGGGCGCGTATCAGCTCCTGTATGTCGCGCCGGAGCGGCTTGGCACGTGGGAATTTCAGAAGCTGTGCCGGACCCTTGCCATTCCCCTGGTGGCCGTGGACGAAGCCCATTGCATCTCCCAGTGGGGGCAGGACTTCCGGCCCAGCTATTTGCAAATTTCGGATTTTCTCGCTTCCCTGCCCCGCCGTCCTGCCGTCGCCGCCTTTACCGCCACGGCCACGGCCGAGGTGCAGCAGGATATCATCCGGCTGCTGGCGCTGGAGGATCCCTTCTACACCGTCACCGGCTTTGACCGGCCCAATCTCTTCTTCGACGTCCAGACGCCGAAGCGCCGGAACGAAACCCTGCTGGCCCTCCTGGAGGACCGGCGGGGCAAGTCCGGCATCGTCTACTGCGCCACCCGGGCCAAGGTGGAACGGGTCTGCCAATTCCTCTGCGACGCCGGGATCGCCGCGACCCGGTACCACGCCGGACTCTCCGAGTCGGAACGCAAGGCCAATCAGGACGACTTTCAGTTCGACCGCTGCACCGTCATGGTGGCCACCAATGCCTTCGGCATGGGCATCGACAAATCCAACGTCAGCTTTGTGATACATTATAACATGCCCAAGAGCCTGGAGGCCTACTACCAGGAGGCGGGACGGGCAGGCCGGGACGGCGAACCGGCGGACTGTATTCTCTTCTTCTCCGGCGGCGATGTCTCCACCGCGAAGATCCTTCTGGAGTCCGGCGGCAACCCCAATCTCCCCGAGGCGGTGCTGGCCCAGGTGCATCAGCAGGACCTGGCGCGGCTGGAGGCCATGACCGGCTATTGCCGGACCTCCGGCTGTCTGCGGAACTATATCCTCGACTATTTCGGCCAGACCCACGGGGATGCCTGCGGCCACTGCGGCAACTGCCGGAATACGTTTATCCAAGTGGACATCACCACCGAGGCCCAGATGATCCTCTCCTGTGTGATCCGCGTCCGGGAAAAGCTGGGGTACTACGTGGGCAAATCCCTGATTCTCCAGGTTCTGCGGGGCAGCATGACCAAGCGGGTGGAGGAGCTGGGCCTGGAGCGTCTGTCCACCTACGGCCTGATGCGGAAGATCAAGGAGCCGCAGGCGCGGCTGTGGATCGACTATCTGGTGCAGGAGGGCTATCTCCGGGTCAACCCGCTTCACGCCACCCTGGAGCCCACCCAGGCCGCCGGGGCAGTGCTCTTCCGGGGCCAGCAGCTGACCATGCCGGTGCGGTCCGCCCCGGAGACACCCCGCGAGAAGGTCCGGACCGCGCCGGACGGGCCGGTATCCGAAGCCCCCGACGGCGAACTGTTCGCGGCACTGAAAGCCCTCCGGTTCCGGCTCGCCCGGGACGAGAATGTCCCGGCCTATATCGTCTTCTCCAACGCCACGCTTCGCGACATGGCCGAGAAAGCGCCCCGGACCATGGCCGATCTCCTGGAGGTTTCCGGCGTGGGCAGCAGAAAAGCCGCCCGCTATGGGGCAGCCTTTCTGGAAGAAATCGCCCGGCACCGAGGCAAGACAGAATAGAAGCGTGCCTACGGATACAAGGACAGGACCGGCGCGCCGTTGCGGCCGCTGAGCCGGGCGGCATACTGCTGCCGTACCCCGGCCTCGTCGGTGAAGGACAGAACGTAGGTGGTCAAATCGCCGTAGAATACCACGCCTGCCATGAAGGGCCGGTCCGGCGTCAGCTCCTCCACGGTGCAAAGCGGCGACAGCGTCTCTCTGCTGCCGTCAAAGATCACCTGCGACAGGCTCACCTCCCGCAGCGTCTCGGCGGCGGTGAAGAGCAGATAGGTCGTATGGTCGGACTGTTCGGCTACGTATTCCTGATAGGCCCCGGTCCCCATTTGGGACGGGTCGGCCAGAGACAGGACCACCGGCGGCTGGGTCTCCGGGCTCTCCCGGGCCGCGGCCAGATCGATCCAGCCCAGGCCCGATTTCAATTGGCACCAGCGGCTTCCCTCACTGTCCCGCTGTTCCGCTACAATCGTATAGATCCCAGGCTCGGTGATCGTAGCCACATAGCCGTAATCATAGCCCGGCCCGTCAAAAATCGCCACGTCGCTGCGCTCGATTCGCAGGGTATAGGGTAGCTCCGCTTCCGGCTCTGCCGGATCTGTCTCAGAACCGAGAGAGGGCGCTGGGACTTCCTCCTCCTCCGGCACGGCGGCGTACTGTTCACCGTAGAACAGGTGGATCACCTCGTCCCCGGTGCCGGTATAGGCCCCCTCGGCGGCGTGCAGGGGCTCCAGGCGCAGGTGGATATACCAGCCGTCCAGTTCCCCAGGGCCGCCGGCGGTGTAGGTCAGGACCCGGTCATAGTCCTCCGGCGCGCCGCCGTGCTGGAAGGTCACCAGGTACCGGTCCGCCGGGGCCATCTCCCGAATCTCCGCCTGGGGCAGACACTGGAGGGCTTTGAGATAATCGTAGAGCAGGTAGACCGCCGGCTGCGCCTCCCAGACTGTGGGCTCGGTGACGAAGGATACGCCGTCCTCCCGGAAAAGACGCAGCTGGCTGCCAAGGGTCTGCTGCCCCTCGTTGTAGAAAAACCGGATGGCGGCGTCCGCGTCCCAGTTGAAGCCGGCGTCAAAATACTGGTCAAATTGATCCTGTCCCATATAGAGGCTGCCGCCGTCCTCCAGGCCCACGATTTCCGCCGTCCGGGCCACGATGGCCGCGGGGTCCAGGTCCGCCGCGTTGGTCCCGGTCAGCGGGAAGGTCCGGGCGGTCTTCGGCGCGGTCAGAAAACAGACCGCCGCCGCAATGGCGGCCAGCACCGCCACCATCAGCACCCAGACCGTGGGCTTTTTATAGTGGAGCACCGCCTTGACCCGCGCCTTGACTCCCACCTCGCCGAAGGCCAGCGGACAGGCAGACACCGTGCGGCGGCTGACGCTGCACCGGACCAATGCCTGGGTGTAATCGGCCCGGTGTTCCCGGTCAAGACTCTGGATGACCCGCTCGTCGCAGGCCAGCTCCAGATCCCGGCCCAGCAGGACATAGGCCAGCCACAGCAGGGGCTGAAACCAATAGACGCTCAGCAGCACAAAGCCCAGCAGCTTCCACCAGTGGTCCCGGCGGGCGATATGGGCCCGCTCGTGGGCCAGCACATGCTCCAGGTCCTGGTCGGAGAGACAAAAGGGCACATAGATCCGGGGCCGCGCCAGGCCCAACACGAAGGGCGCGGGGATCTGTTCGCTCTGATAGATGTTGTCCCGAAGCCGGACCGCCGTGGCCACCCGGCGGCGCAGCCGCAGATAGCTCAGAGCCGCGTAGAGAAGCAGGGCCGCCGCCCCGGCCAGCCAGAGAAGCGACAGAACGGGAATCCAGATTTGCAGCGGGTTGGCGCTGGCAGCCGGATCGGGTGCAAAGCTCTGCTGGAGCGCCGGATTGATGACCCGGTCCACGGCCTCCACACCGCTGGCAATGGCCGGAGCCGCCGCCCGCTCGATGTCCAGAGGCACGGTCTCGGCGCTGGGCAGCAGGCTCCAGACCGTCTCCACCGACACCGGGCACAGGAGCCGCAGGGCCACCACGGCCCAGAGCAGCAGCCGCGTCCACTTGGGCGCTTTTTTCAGCAGCAGCCGCAGCACCAGCACCGCCAGCACCAGCCAGCCCGCCGCGATGGCCAGATTGACCACCCGCAGAAATAAGACGCTCATGCCGTCCCTCCTATTACAATAAATTTGGACAGGAAAGCCGGGCAGCCAGTCCGGCTTTCTTTCCATCTCGTGCCTAAGCTACAATGAGAGGAGCAACTGGCTGACCTATCACTCCTTGGGTTTCCATGTCCGAAGAAAAGACTGTCAGCCATCCTCTTGTTGCAGCGTTCGATTTAAGCAGGTTGAGCCACCGAATGCCGGAGAGTTCGCGTCACGCAATAGATTGAATCGGCAACGAGAAAAGATGGATTCCGGTTGCAGATTCTTTGTATTGGAGGAATGTGAATGAACTGCGTTGGCATCGATGTTTCCAAGGGTAAGAGCATGATCGCAGTCATGCGCCCTTTTGGAGAGGTGGTAGTCTCACCTTTTGAGGTGCTTCACACCGACAGCGAACTGAGCAAGCTGGCAAGGCTGCTCAAAAGCCTGGACGGTGAGACCCGTGTAGTGATGGAATCCACGGGTAATTATCACGCGCCGGTGGCCTGGTTGCTCCACGACGCTGGGTTTTATGTCTCGGTAGTCAATGCAATACTGGTGCATAACTACGGAAACAACAGTTTAAGGCGGGCTAAAACCGATAAAAAGGATGCCATAAAACTGGCTAACTACGGTCTTGACCACTGGCTTACATTGCCAAAATATGTCCCGGAAGAGGACACCCGGCTCATGCT
>DVFN01000053.1 GCA_018713205.1 Candidatus Avoscillospira stercorigallinarum
ATTATTTATACTTAATTTGGAAAGATCCTAAAACCAGGAGAAATTTTACGGTTGGTAAATTAACCCGAGAAAAAAACTATAAATTTCAATATGACGGGGAATACATCGATGCAGAGCATTACGGCTGGGGAAAACTTGAAGCTTTTCCTGAAGATAAGATTTATGAGAGCGAAGTACTTTTTCCGATTTTTTCGAGCCGCTTGCCTGACCCGAAGCGCCGTGATATCAAGAAAATCTTAGAAAAATATGGGCTTGCGCAATATGATGCGTATGAACTGTTAAAGAAAAACGGCGGGCGCTTACCTATTGACACCTACGAATTAATCAGCCCGATTCTTCAGAATGACGAGACTGTCCAACGAGATTTCTTTATTATGGGTATTCGACATTCGGCCTCATGTCAAGGAAAAAACTGCGCCCTTTTGCCACAGATTAATGTTGGAGATTTTCTACAGTTAACCCCAGAACCGGGAAATAAAAATGATCCAAATGCGATCCAAATCCACACAAGCTCAGGACAATTTTTAGGATATATTCCTCGATATTATGCCCGCGCAATCCTGGAGCGAATTTCTAAAGGTCTCACATATTCTTGCCAAGTAATGGAGATTAACCGTATGGACAATTGCTCGGAATGCGTAAAGGTCAGATTTAATATTCCAAGTATTGTAAAATAACAGCGGAGCGCCATAGATCTCAAATCTGTGGCGCTCTACTGTTACTTATGGTGTCCCCCAGTCCCTCCATTTTCAGCCATTATTCAACGGACTTTCTGCACCGGTTTTTCTCAGGACTATTTCATGCACAGAAATGCCATTGGAATTTCAGTGCCATTCCCAATCAGGGGGACGTTGTCAACGGCTCGCCCGGAGATTCGGCTGGCAGGGGCTCGGGGAGGCTTTACGGTAATATGTGCGACCGAGGTCACGTTAATGACGCACAGGCGGCCCAATGGGCTGGGTCTATGGCGGCGCGGTCGGCGGGCAGGAGGGTGAAGCCGTAGGTGATTTCCCGCTCCTCCAGCCGGTAGGCCGGGGCCAGAGACGGGCCGCAGCTGTTGGAGCCGATGCCCGAGACCTTGTAGTCGATCCGCAGCCAGGTCCGGGCGTCGTGCTCCACCAGGCCGCTGTGCTGCGCGGCCTCCAGCTTCCGGGGGTCACAGTGGGACGCGGCCAGCTCGATGGAACCGGGCGTCTTGACCAGCAGGCCCGCGCCCCGGTCGTCGGTCAGGGCCGCCCACTGGACGTCGGTGTGATTGCCGTGCTCCTGGGGCTTGGGATAGGGTACGTACTCCGCCGACACCGTGGTGCGGTAGCGGTCCACCATGCCGTGATGCCGCATATCCCGGTAGCTCTCCCGGGGCCCGCGGCCATAGTACTCCAGTTGCTCCAGACCGGGCCGGAGCACCAGGGTGAAGCCCAGCCGCGGCAGGTACGGCCCCTTCTCCAGCCGGGTGCCGGAGAAGTCCACCTGGAGCTCGCCGGAGGGATGAACCCGGTAGACGCAGCGGAAGGCCAGTATGGGCCGCCGGGCCACGGGGGCCAGGACGCCCTTCTGCGCCAGCTCCGCCCGGCCGTCGGGCAGCAGCGTACAGGAAGCCTCGTAGGTCTTGGTCTCCACCAAATTATAATGGGCGGAGCTGTGGCCGGGAATCTCCAGGGAGCCGTAGCAGTACCAGTCCAGCCGGATATTCCGGTCGTTGTCGGTGGGGGCGCGGTAGACGTCCAGCTTCATCGGCGCATCCAGCAGCTCCCGTCCGGCCCGGACCAGGCTGTCAAAGCCGCCGTCGGTCCGACTGAAATGATAGGAGAAGTCCTCGCCGGTGATCTGCCAGCCGGTGGGTCTGGCCTCCACGGTCAGCGGACGGCAAACCGGCTGGGAGGCCGGCAGCCGCACCTGGGGCACGGCCATGGGCAGCTGGCCCTCGGCCACGGCTTCGCCCGCCGCCGCCCAGGGCGTATCCGTCCGGGTCCGCAGGGCCCAGTGGAGATAGGTCCCCCAGGCACAGGCGTCCACCCGGGGCAGCTCCGCCGCCACCGGAGCGGTCTGATGGGGCGGCACGGCGGCTTGGCAGACCGTGCGCCAGATGGTCTCGCCGTCCCGCCGGACCTTGAGCTCCAGGTCGTAGTCCGCCAGATCGGTAAAGTCAAAGCGATTCTCCGCCGTCAGACGGCCCAGGGGGTCCCAGCGCAGATCCGCGCCCTGGTAGACCGCCCGGACCTCGAAGTAGCCGGGGCTGGGCGTCCGGTCCGGGAAAACCAGGCCGTCCATGCAGAAGTTGCCGTCGTGCATGGGCTCGCCGAAGTCGCCGCCGTAGCCGTAGACCGGCGTGCCGTCCGGAGCCGTGGTCTCCACGGCGTGGTCGGCCCACTCCCAGATGCAGCCGCCGATGAGCCGGGGCGACTGCCGGATCACCGCCCAGTAGTCGGCCGCGTCGCCGGGGCCGTTGCCCATGGCGTGGCTGTACTCGCAGAGGAAGTAGGGCCGGGGATCGTCCCGCTCGCCCTCCTGCCGCACCTGCTCCACCGTGGGATACATGGCGCTGCACACGTCCACACAGGCCGGATGTCCGGCGTGGATGGCGTTTTCATAGTGGACCAGACGGCTGCGGTCCCGGCTGTGAATCCAGTCGGCCATGGCCTCGTGGTTCTTGCCGAAGCCGGACTCGTTGCCCAGGGACCAGAAGATCACCGAGGGCCGGTTCTTGTCCCGCTCCACCATTCGCTGGGCCCGCTCCACAAAGGCCGCCGTCCAGGCGTCCTGGTGGTTGGGCAGCCGGTCGTCCCGGATGGCGTAGACGCCGTCGAACTGGGCGCCGCCGTGCATCTCCAGGTCGGTCTCGTCCACTACGTAAAAGCCGTAGCGGTCGCACAGCTGCAAGAACTCCGGCGGGTTGGGATAGTGGGAGGTGCGGATGGTATTGATATTGGCCCGCTTCATCAGCTGCAAATCCCGGACCATGGTTTCCACCGTAGTATAGTGGCCCAGCCGGGGATGGGTGTCGTGGCGGTTGACGCCCCGGAGCTTCACCGGCACGCCGTTGATGCACAGGGCCCGGTTCTCCACGGTGACGGTCCGCAGACCCACATCCTCCCGGATGACCTCCTCCCCGGCCCGGAGGACCAGGGTATAGAGGGCCGGATGCTCGGCGTTCCAGAGGACGGGCCGGTCCACGGTCAGGGTCAGCGCGGCGCCGTCGCCGTCGGCCCGGGCCGCCAACTGCCCGGCGGGGTCCAGCAGCGCCGCAGACACCGGTACCGCGCCCCGGGTCTCATACTCCAGCTTCAGCTCCACCCGGCCGGACCTGTGGGTCTGCCGGATGAAATAATCCCACAGATACGCCTTGGGCCGGGCCAGCAGATAGACGTCCCGGAAGATGCCGGACATCCGGAACTGGTCCTGATCCTCCAGGTAGCTGCCGTCGCACCACTGGAACACCGCGACGCGAAGGGTGTTCTCCGCGCCGAAGCGCAGAAGCTCCGTGAGGTCGAACTCCGCAGGGAGATGGGCCCCCTGGCTGTAGCCGGCATAGACCCCGTTGACATAGAGGGCGAAGGCGGAGTCCACCCCCTCGAACCGGAGAAACACCCGGCGGTCGGCCCATTCGGCAGCGGCGTAGAAGTCCCGCTCAT
Source organism: Candidatus Avoscillospira stercorigallinarum (assembly GCA_018713205.1). GTDB lineage: Bacteria > Bacillota > Clostridia > Oscillospirales > Oscillospiraceae > Avoscillospira > Avoscillospira stercorigallinarum. Next base: position 3,633 of record DVFN01000053.1, read on the forward strand.
AGACGCCGCAGGGATTTCGGTCCGGCACATGGGGCGGGTCGTTGGGGAAGGGATAGTTGACATTGGTATAGAGATGGCTGCCGTAGCCCTGGGTCTGCCAGCAGCCGGGCACCGGCAGCGCGTCCCACTGCCAGGGGTGGGCCGGGTCCTCCAGGGCCTCCAGGGCCGCGGGCGCGGCGTCGAAATAGGAAAACCGCCAATGGCCGTTGAGCAGCCGGTAACCGGCGGCCCGGGCCTTATCTCCGGCGGCGGCAGCGGCCTCGTCGGCAAAGGGGATATACCAGCACCGGGCCGGAAGCCGGTTCTCCTGGAGCCGGGCGGGGTCCTCCAAATAGGTCAGTTGAAACATGGCGCCTCCTCAAAAAACGGTGAAATTGGTAAGCCTATTGTAGCCCACCCCCGGCTCCATTGCAACCGGCAATTACCGGCGGAGGGATTTATAAAGCTGAATCAGCACCGTAGGCGTCAGGGCCAGCAGGGCCACCTGCCCCAGCTCCGCCAGACCGAAGGCCGGCGAGACCAGGAACAGGCTCTTGAGGCCGGGGGTGAAGAGGGCCAGCAGGAGCAGGGCGACGCCTGCCAGGAAGGCCCAGACCGAAGCGGGGTTGCTCCCCAGCCCCAGGCGGAAGAGGCTCTCCCGGCCCCGGCAGTTGAAGCCGTGGAACAGCCGGGCCAAGGTCAGAGTGGAAAAGGCCATGGTGGAGGCCAGGGCGGCGTCGCCGCCGCGGTAGCCCAGGTAGAAGGCCGCCATGGTGACCACGGCGATCAGCAGGCCCTGGATTCCGATGGCCGTCAGCAGGCCCCGGGAGAGGATGGACGCCTTGGGGTCCCGGGGCTTGCGGTCCAGCAGGCCCTGGCGGGCGGGCTCCATGCCGATGGCGATGGCGGGCAGCGAGTCGGTGAGCAGGTTGATAAACAGCAGGTGCACCGGCTGGAAGGGCACCGGCAGCGCCAGCAGCGAGGCATAGAGCACGCTGAAAATGCCCGCCGCATTGCCTGAGAGCAGGAACTGGATGGCGTTTTTGATATTCTCATAGACGCTGCGGCCATTGACCACTGCCTTGACGATGGTGGCGAAATTGTCGTCGGCCAGAATCATGGAGGCGGCGTCCTTGGAGACCTCGGTGCCGGTGATGCCCATGGCCACGCCGATATCAGCCTGCTTGAGGGCCGGGGCGTCGTTGACGCCGTCGCCGGTCATGGAGACGATCTTTCCCCGCCGCTGCCAGGCGTGGACAATGCGGATCTTGTGCTCCGGCGAGACCCGGGCATAGACCGACACCCGCTCCAGCACCGCGTCCAGCTCCCCGTCGGACATGGCGTCCAGCTCCACGCCGGAGAGGGCCAAGTCGCCGTCGCCGAAGATGCCCAGCTGCCGCGCAATGGCCGAGGCGGTGACCTTGTGGTCGCCGGTAATCATAATGGTGCGGATGCCGCCGCGCTTGGCGTCGGCCACGGCCTGGATGGCCTCGGGCCGGGGCGGATCGATCATGGAGATCAGGCCGAGGAAGGTGAAGCCCCGTTCGTCCTCCAGGGTCAGGGGGCGGACCGCCTCCAGAGTCCGGCAGCCGAAGGCCAGCACCCGCAGACCCTGGTTGGAGAGCTGGTCGTTGACGGCCAGAATCTCCGCCCGCCGGGCCTCGGTCAGCGGTACCGGTCCCTCCCGGGTCATCAGCTTGTCGGACCGGTCCAGCAGCACGTCGATGGCGCCCTTGGTGTAGAGGGTGGGGACGCCCTCCAGGTCGTGGAGCGTGCTCATCAGCTTGCGGTCGGAGTCGAAGGCCAACTCGCTCAGCCGGGGATGCTGGGCCCGGTAGTCCTCCTCCACCACGCCGAACTGCTCGCCCAGCATCACCAGGGCCACTTCGGTGGGGTCGCCGATGGATTTGCCGGTGGTCTCGTCGTTGGTTGCGTCGCTGTCCAGGAGCGCCGCCTGGAGCAGGGCCCGGTGGACGTCGTTGGCCAGCTCCAAACCATTGGCCGCCACGAGGCTGCCGTCGGCCCAGAGGTGCTGGGGCGTCATCTTGTTCTGGGTCAGGGTGCCGGTCTTGTCGGAACAGATCACCGACACCGACCCCAGGCTCTCCACGGCCTTCAGGTCCTTGATGATGGCGTTCTGCCGGGCCATCTTCTTGGTGCCCATGGCCAGAACGATGGTGACGATGGAGGAGAGGGCCTCGGGAATGGCGGCCACGGCCAAAGCCACGGCGAACATCAGCGAGTCCAGCACGCCCATGCCCGTGCGGAAGATGGACAGGGCGAAGACCAGGGCGCAGACGGCCAGAATCACCACGGCCAGCTTGGCGCTGAAGCTGTCGAGATTTTGCTGGAGGGGCGTTTTGCGCTGCTGGGTGGCGTTCATCAGGGCGGCGATCTTGCCCAGCTCCGTATCCATGCCGGTGCCGGTGACCAGCACCGTGGCCCGGCCATAGGTCACCAGGGAGCCGGAGAAGACCATGTTCTTCTGGTCGCCCAGGGCCACTCGGTCGCCGGAGATGGGCTCGGCGGTCTTCTCCACGCCCTCGCTCTCGCCGGTCAGGGAGCTCTCATTGACCTTGAGGGAGAAATTCTCCAGAATCCGGCCGTCGGCCACCACCATATCGCCGGCCTCCAGCAGCACGATGTCTCCGGGCACCAGCTCCGGCGAGGAGACCTCGGTCCGGACGCCGCTGCGCAGGACCTTGGCCGTGGGCGCGGACATGGCCTTGAGACTCTCCAGGGATTTCTCGGCCTTGACGTACTGGACCGTGCCGAGGACGGCGTTGAGAATCAGCACGGCGAAGATCACCAAGGTGCTCTCCAGATTGTCCGAGAGGGCCGAGATTCCGGCGGCGATGATGAGAATTACCACCAACAGGTCCTTGAACTGCTCCAGGAACACCTGGAATACGGTCTTCCGCTTCCCTTCGGATAGCTTGTTGGGGCCGTACTGCGCCTGACGGCGGCTTACCTCTCCGGCGGAAAGGCCGGTGGGGGAGGCCTGCTGCCGGTCCAGGGCCTCCTGGACGGACTGGTTGAAATAGGGCGCTGACATGGGCATTCATCCTTTCCAAAGCAAAATAAAAAGGACTTTTCGGCCAAACCGCGCAATACGGCTGGCTGAAAAGTCTTGTTACCCGATCAGAGGGCGCGTACCGCCAGGTCCGGAGACCGAGCTGTTGACGGTACAGCTTTCAAACTACTCCCTTTAAAGCAAAGCTATCGTACCATAGTTTGCCCCGTTCGTCAATGGGTGCTGCGGGAAAAATGGCGCGGTTGCCGCCGGAACGGCGGCGCAGGCTGTCGAAAAACCCGCTGAAGACTTTTGGGATAGAGCAGCGGGGGAAGTGTGAAGGGGGCAAAAAGCCCCCTTCACGTTCAATCGACACGTATTTTTAAACTTTTTAGAAAGTTTAAAAATACGCACAGCGTGGCGAAAAGACTTTTTCGACACGCTGAATTGCCCGAAGGGCAAGAGAAGCTGGCCTGGGCCATGCGCGTTCAATCAATCCGTATTTTCAAACTTTTTCAAAAGTTTGAAAATACGCCCCTACAGCGGGAAACGGCAGCGAATGCGTCTGTAGGGGCGGATTAAATATCCGCCCGGGCAGGCCCGCGATTCCCGACGCGCCCGCGCCGAGCACCGTGGGGCGGCATGCCCATATGCCGCCATGACCGGGTCGCGATGATTGCGGGCCATGGTGGTCCCAGAGGTGCGGCACGGGCGGCTGCTAGCCGCCCCTACGAGAGGACCGGCGGCGGGTTGCGTTGATGGCGGGCCCGGTTTGGCGGGGTGTGGGCACCCCGCCCTACGGACCAGGCCGAAAGCACAGCGTAGGGGCGGCCTGTATGGCCGCCCGAACAGACCCCCGATCCCCGACGCATTTCCGGGACGGATGGACAAAATGCCCGGGCGCGCCGCCTTGCAGGCGGCGCGCCCGGGTCCCGTTTTCATTCAGACAACCAAGAACTCGTTTTCCTGTTCGATATACCGGCAGAACACAAAGATTCCGCAGAGCTCCGCCGGAGAGAAGGCCTTCTTCGTTTCGATATCCCAGCCGCCGTTGAGGCCCCGGTGCATGATCCGGACCAGCGTCTCGCCGGAGGACTGCTGGAGCTGATAATTCTGACTGTTCTGCATGACAAGCTCATAGTCGCCCTCCATCCGCACCTGGGCGTGGTCCACCCGGGGCGTCCGGCACACCGGCCAGCCCACGGTCTCGGGCTCGTCGCCCGCGGCGTAGTCCGGCTGGGCCTGGGCGATTTCCTTGCCCGCCGCATCCACCAGGCTGTAGCGCCGCTGGCGCACATCCCCCGGAGCCCGCCGGGGATCTTGCCCCGCCCGAATCTCCGTTTGCAGCAGCAGATCGCCGTCCGCCGACACAATGCGCTTCTCTGGTCCGCTGAAGCAATTCTTGATCCGCGCCAGCATCCGGTCGTGGAGATAGAGCGCACCGGCTTTCAACGTGTATTCCATGAAGCTCGCCTCCTCAGAACAGGGACTGGAGCGCTACGCCAAGGACGCCTGCTCCGCCCATCACATACATCGGGTTGACTTTCCATTTCCGCAGCACCACAAATCCGATCAGGAAAATGGCCACGGACACATAGCTGATTCCGCTGAGATCAGCCGGCAGCGTCTGGGCTCCGAAGAAAGCCAGCAGCACCAGTCCGATGCCCGCCGACGCGATCATCGAGACCACCGCCGGCCGCAGACCGCCCAGCACGCCCTGGACCATGGTGAGATTGCGGAACCGGAAGTAGACGTAGGCCAGCGTCATCACAATGATGCACGAGGGGATCACGCAGCCCACCGTCGCGATGACGGCGCCGGGGATGCCTGCCACCTGGATGCCTACGAAGGTGGCCGAGTTGATGGCAATGGGACCGGGCGTCATTTCGGCAATGGTCATGATGTCGGCAAACTGGGTCATGGTCAGCCAGGGATGGAGTTCCACCACCTGGTGCTGGATCAGCGGCATGGCCGCGTAGCCGCCGCCAATGCTGAACAAGCCAATTTGGAAAAAGCTCCACAGCAGCTGTAAGTAAATCATGCCAATCCCGTTTCCTTTCTCCGGTGACTCTGCCGGATCGTGTCCAGGGCGCCCACGACACCGCAAATCACGATAATCAGAATAATGTTTACATCAAAGAAGTACGCTGCAATAAACGAAAGCACCATCACCGCCACCGGCAGGACCCGGTGCTGCTGGATCACCGTCTTGCCCATGGTGCAGATCACATCGCAGATGACCGCTGCCACGCCGGCCGTCATGCCGGTCATGGCCATGTTGACGATGACATTGTCCCGGAATGCCGCATAGAACATCGAGATCACCGAGATGATGACCAGCGGCGGCAGCACTGCGCCCAGCACCGTCAGCAGCGCGCCCGCCACACCGGCCACATGGTACCCCACCAGAATGGATGCGTTCACCGCAATGGCCCCCGGCGAGGACTGGGCAATGGCGGTCAGGTCCAGCATCTCCTGCTCGTCGATCCAATGGAGCTCTTCTACAAATTTCTTCCGCATCAGCGGAATGATGATGAAGCCGCCGCCAAAGGTGCAGGCACTGAGCTGTAAGGTGGATAAAAACAGCGTTCTCATTTTTTTTCCGTTCAAGTTCTCAGCCTCCTCTTGGTGATTTCAGTATAGCACTTGCAATCAGATAAGAAAAATAATATAATTAAATCGAAATTATAATAAATTTGTTATAAGGAGACGAGGGCATGACCATTCGCCATCTGAAAATCTTCCTGGCCGTGTGCGACGGGGGCTGCAACACCACCCGGGCGGCGGAGGCGCTGACCATGGCCCAGCCGGCGGTGAGTCTGGCGCTGAAGGAGCTGGAGCAATACTACGGCGTGGTGCTCTTTGACCGGGTGGGCCGTCATCTGCAGATCACCGCGGCCGGGAAGCGGCTGTGGGAGTATGCCTCCCATATCACGTCGCTCTTCGACGATATGGAAAAGGGCATGCGCGACTGGGACACCTTCGGTATTCTGCGGGTGGGGGCCAGTATCACCATCGGCTCTCAGTTTCTGCCCAACTACGTCAAGGCCTTCTACGCCCGCCATCCCGGCACGGAGATCCGGGCCGTCATCGAGCCCTCGGACCGGCTGGAGGCGCAGATTCTCAGCAGCGACCTGGATTTGGCGCTGATGGAGGGCGTGTCCCACAGCCCGTCTCTGGAGTCCGAGGAGTACATGGAGGACCATCTGGTGGTGATCTGTCCGGCCCGGGGCCGGTTTGTCCAGGGCCAGACCCTGACCCAAGAGGAATTCCGAAGCCAGAAATTTCTGCTGCGGGAGCCGGGCAGCGGAACCCGGGAGACCTTCCAGCGAGCCATGGAGGAGGCGGGACTTTCGGTGGAGCCCATCTGGGAGGCCATGAGCACCACGGCCCTGGTCAACGCCGTCATCAACGGCCTGGGCATTACGGTCCTGCCCCACCGGATGGTCCTGGGGCCCCTGAGCAAGGGGCTGGTGGTCTCGGTGCGGGTGGAGGGGCTGGAGTTCCGGCGGAAATATTACATCGTCCGGCACCGGGCCAAATATCTGACCGCCTCCGCCCGGGCCTTCCTGGATCTGTGCCGGAGCTATGAGATGGATTACCCCATGCCCCGATACAGCGGCCTATTTTAACGCCGCCCCGGCGGCGATCATGGGCGTCCGCCTGCTTCCGTGTGCAGGGGGCGGCCTTGAGCTCCCTGCACGTTCAATAACCCGCCCGGCTGACGCGCCAATGGGTTTGCCGCAGGGGATTGATGCACGCGCCCTGTCAAAATATCCTTCCAAACACAGCGTGGCGAAAAGACTTTTTCGACACGCTGACATACAGTATTCCCGCCC
>DVFN01000054.1 GCA_018713205.1 Candidatus Avoscillospira stercorigallinarum
TGCGTATTTTCAAACTTTAGAAAAAGTTTGAAAATACGTGTTGATTGAACGCGCAAGGGGTCTTAACCCCTTGCACACATTCCCCGCTGCTCTGTCACATCAGCTTTCAGCGAGGTTTTTTGACAGTCTGAACCCCGCACCGATTGGTGCGGGGTTTTCGATTCGGGATACCGCCCCCAGTGACAGGAACCGCCAGCGCGCGCCTGTAGGGGCGGATTGTATATCCGCCCGAACAGGCCCGCGATTCGCGCGGCACCCCCGCCGAGCCTCGTAGGGCGGCATGCCCGCATGCCGCCATGACCGGGTTCCGTTGACCGCAAGCCCGGCAATTCCGGCGGTACGGCACGGGCGGCCATAAAGGCCGCCCCTACGAGAGGACCGGCGGCGGGTTGCGATGGTTGCGGGCCTGGTTTGGCGGGGTGTGGGCACCCCGCCCTACGGACCAGGTTATTGGCGCGCCGTAGGGGCGGCCTTTATGGCCGCCCGTGCAGGCCTCCGATTTCCAACCCACCCCCGCCGAACGCCGTAGGGGCGGCTATCAGCCGACCGTGCAGGCTTGGGCTTCCCGCCGAGCCTCATAGGGGCGGCATGCCCACATGCCGCCATGACCCGGTTCCGTTGACCGCAAGCCCGGCAATTCCGGCGGTACGGCACGGGCGGCCATAAAGGCCGCCCCTACAAGAGGACCAGCGGCGGGTTGCGATGGTTGCGGGCCTGGTTTGGCGGGGTGTGGGCACCCCGCCCTACGGACCAGGTTATTGGCGCGCCGTTGGGGCGGCCGTGGTTATCGGATGAAATTGGTCCGAGCGCCGGATTCGGCGGCGGGGGCTTCGATGCCCGCGGCCTTGCCGGCCTCGATGCACTGGAGGAGCCAGGCCATATTCTGGCCCAGATTGCGCATGACCTGCATGCCCTCGAGATCCTGCTTGGCGTCCTCGGCGCAGCCGCCGTGGACCATGGGCCAGTAGGTGGAGGACACCACGGGCATCTGGTTGATGGTCAGATACTTCTGGAGCATGTCCAAGGTGGCGGTGGTACCGGCCCGGCGGGCGGAGCAGACGCAGGCGGCGGGTTTGTGGGCCAAGGCGGACCCGCCGGCGTAGAACAGCCGGTCCAGGAAGCTGACCAGACTGCCGTTGGGGGAGGCGTAGTAGACCGGACTGCCGAAGAGGAAGCCGTCGGCCTGACGGCACTTTTCGATGATGGCGTTGAGACCGTCCTTGTCACCGAAGACGCAGCCCTTGCCCTTGGCGCAGCCGCCGCAGGCCACGCAGCCCCGGACAGGCTGGGCGCCCACCTGGATGACCTCGGTTTCGATGCCGTTTTCCTCGAGAATTTTCCCGGCCTCGGTCAGGGCCGTGTAGGTGCAGCCGGTCTTGTGGGGGCTGCCGTTGAACAGTAATACTTTCATAGCGTATCTCCTTTTCTTGCAGCGTCCCGGGTCCGAAGCAGCAGGGCCCGGGCTTTTTGGGCGACCATCAGTTCCTCGTTGGTATCGACCACATAGATCCGCGCCGGACTGCCGGTGGCGGAGAGGTCCATGCCGCCCTTGGCGGCGGCGTTCTTCTCCGGGTCCAGCTGGAGGCCCAGACATGCGAGGCCCTCCAGGGCCAGGGACCGGACCAGGGCGCTGTTGCGGCCGATGCCGCCGCCGAAGACCACCGCGTCCACGCCGCCCAGGGCGGCGGTATAGGCGCCGATGTACTTTTTGATGCCGTAGGCGTAGGTCTTGACCGCGTTGCGGCAGTCCTCATTCCCGGCCTCGGCGGCCAGCTGGATGTCCCGCAGATCGTTGGATACGCCGCCGGAGAGACCGTAGAGGCCGCTTTTCGTCTGGAGCATGGTCTTGATTTCCGGCAGCGTCATGCCGCATTCCTCGGCCAGATAGAAGATCACATAGGGGTCCATATCGCCGATGCGGTTGTTCTGGAGGACACCGCACTGGAGGCCCAGGCCCATGGTGGTGTCGATGCAGACGCCGTGCTTCACCGCGGCCAGACTGCCGCTGCCGCCCAGGTGACAGAGGATCAGCCGCAGATCGGTGCGGCCCATGGCCTTCTCCGTCCAACGGGTCAGATACTCCAGGGACGCGCCGTGGAAGCCGTAGCGGCGGATGGCGTATTTCCGGGAGAGCTCGATGGGGATGGGGTAGAGGTAGGCTTCCGGCGGGAGCTGGGCGTGGAACGCCGTCTCAAACGCGCCGATCAGCGGCGTGTGGGGCAGCAGCGCCTGGAACTGCCGGATGGCCGACAGATAGGGCGGATTGTGGGCCGGAGCCACGGAGTTAAAGGCCTCCATGGCCTGCAATACGTCTTCGGTGAGAAATTGCACGCCGGTGACGCCCTTGGCGTGGACCACCTTGAAGCCCACGCAGGCAATGTCCTCCAGCGTCTCGATGCAGCCGCCCACCAGATGGTCCAGCATGGCGGCGATGGCCTCCCGGTGGGTGGGGAAGGAGGCGTCCATCTGCACGGAATCGCCGGTGTCCGGATTTTTGTGATAGAACCGGCTCCGTTCAGCGCCGACCCGTTCAGCGCCGCCCGCTGCCAGCACATGGGCGTCCCGGTCCATGTCGAAGAGCTGGTATTTGAGGGAGGTACTCCCCACGTTACAGATGAGAATATTCATAGGCAGCTCCTTCCAAAGGTGATGACTCTATTGTACCAGACTCCGGGCCGAAGGCAAGGGAAAAATTCTCCGGCAGGGACAGCGGCCGCCCCGGCGGCATACAATGGAACGGGACCGGAAGGTTCTGTTCCGGCCCCCAATCTCATGGGAGGAGCGTATTCCCGATGCATTGCAATGGCAACAACGGATTTGATTCCTGCAAGCGATACGTGTTCACCAATGGCTGCTGCAATCCCTGCCAGCCCTGCGGGACACCCAATTTTCCGCCCAGCTGCCCGCCCGGTCCCACCGGTCCCCAGGGCATGCCCGGCCCGGTCGGCCCCACCGGCCCCACGGGTCCCACTGGACCCACCGGCACGCCCGGCGCAGGGCTGGAGACCGTGGGGGACTTCACCCCCGGGACGCCCTATGCCAGGGGCGCAATGGTATACTATAACGGCGCGCTCTATCAGGCCAATGTGGATAATCCCACTGGTACGCCCGGTACGTCGCCGGACTTCAATTTGGTGACCGTCACGGGTCCCACCGGCCCCACCGGTCCCACAGGCGTCACGGGCTCCACCGGTGCAGAAGGCCCCACCGGCCCCACCGGTCCCACGGGCCCCACCGGCCCCGAGGGTCCCACGGGTCCCACCGGCGCGACGGGCACCGAGGGCGTCACCGGCCCCACCGGCCCCACCGGCGCGACGGGCGCCGAGGGCGCTACCGGCCCCACGGGTCCCACCGGCCCGGCAGTGCCGCTCAATGCCCTCTATGCCGTCAACACCGGCAGCCAGACCCTGTCCTCCACCGGCGACCCGGCTACCTTTACCACCAATGAGGTGGAGGAGGGTACGGCCATCACCCACAGCCCCAGCAGCTCCGATATCGAGCTGACCGAGCCCGGCACCTACCGGATCACCTATTCCGCCGTGGCCACCAACGCTTCCGGCACCGGCAATGTGGGTCTGGAGCTTCAGGAAGATGGCACCGCCATCGACGGCAGCGAGAGCTCCGGTAAGGTCAACAACACCTCCGACCCCACGCCTCTGGGCGCGTCTGTGCTGGTCACAGTCCCCGGCACGGCCACGATCACCCTGAACGCCACCGAGAACAACACCACCCTGAACAGCGCGGGCATCACCGTGCAGAAGCTGGACTAAAAAGAGCGGGCGGCAATCTGCCGCCCGCCGGCTCTTGGACGCTTCGCGGTCGGGCCGATGTGGGCATCGGCCCCTACGCCCGTTGCCGCCGGTCGCCCGGTCACGCCGTAGGGGCGGCCTTGATGGCCGCCCCGCAGACTGTCGAAAAACCTCGCTGAAGATGTCTGTGACAGAGCAGCGGGGGAAGTGTGAAGGGGGCAAAAAGCCCCCTTCGCGTTCAATCGACACGTATTTTTAAACTTTTTAGAAAGTTTAAAAATA
>DVFN01000055.1 GCA_018713205.1 Candidatus Avoscillospira stercorigallinarum
GCGTATTTTTAAACTTTCTAAAAAGTTTAAAAATACGTGTCGATTGAACGCGAAGGGGGCTTTTTGCCCCCTTCACACTTCCCCCGCTGCTCTGTCACAGACATCTTCAGCGAGGTTTTTCGACAGTCTGAAGTGGTGCTGTGTGAACAGCACCACTTTTTCGCCCGGCAGACCTTGCCTTTCTTGCGAAATCTGCTACACTATAACTGAACGCTCACAGGAGGCGCTTCTATGCATTATCAATCCATACAGGAACTGTACGAAACGATCAGGCCTCTGGGCCGGACGCTGCCGGAGGCCGGCGGGGGAACGCTCTGGTGCGACTGGACCCTCAGCGGCGTGGAGCTTCGGTTCCGGGGCACGACGCTGCTGGCGGATCTGACCGCCCTCCCCGGCGCGGAGCTGGACCGGAATCCCTTCACCGGCGCGCCGGTGGAGCGGCCCACCTGGCCCTGGTGCGCCGTGATACTGGACGGGGCCGGGACGCCGTCGCGGGTCTTTGAGGTGCCCTCGGACCGGGAGACCTGCCTGCTGTTTCACAGCGGCGACGCCGGGACCCATACCCTCCGGCTGGTCAAGCGGACCGAGAACGGCAAGGGATTTCTGGGCATCCGAGGCTTCTGGCTGGACGGCGAGCTGCTGCCGCCGGAGCCGAGCACGCGCCGGGAGATTGTGTTCATCGGCGATTCGATCACCTGCGGCTTCGGCAACAGCACCGAGGAAAAGGACCGACTCTTTTTCGCCCAGGACGAGGACGGCTGGTTGTCCCACGGAGCCATTGCGGCCCGGCTTCTGGATCTGGAGCCCACCCTCGTCAGCAGCTCCGGCATTGCCCTGACCACCTATGCCGGCTGGCCCCATCCCTACGCCATGGACCGGCTCTACGACTACGCCGACCGGATGCTGGAGGACAAGCTGGGCGTCGAGACGCTGACGCCCTGGGATTTCGCGGCCCATCCGGCGGACTATGTGGTGCTGAATCTCGGCACCAACGACGTCAACGCCATGGCCCTGGAGGGCCCCGACGGGGCCGCCCACCATGCCCGGGCCTACGAAGCCTTCCTCCGCCATCTGCGGGAGGTCCACCCCCAGGCCCGGCTGATCTGCGCCCTGGGCAGCATGGACTACTATCTCTATTCCGACATCGAGCGGATCGTGGCCGCGTACCGCCGGGATACCGGCGACCGGGCGGTCTTCTGCTTCCGCTATCCCAAAATGGACATCGCCGACCCCGTCGGGGCCTGCGGCCATCCCCATGTGAATACCCACCGGAACATGGCCCGCGCCCTGGCCGGTTTTATCGCCGGGCTGGACCGCGCCTGACCGCAATCTTTAGAAGGAGTGTCATCCATGAAACACTGTGACGTCATCGATAAAATCCTCGCCTACCACCCGAACCTGGAGCACTACCACGGCTGTGACGAATACAAGGCCGGCAACCCCGACGACACGTGCACCGGCATTGTCTCGGCTCTGGTGCCCACGGTGGAGGTGATCCGCAAGACCGCCGCCCTGGGCTGCAATCTGCTGATTACCCACGAGCCCATCTCCTACCAGACCCCCGACTTCCCCGCCTGGCGGGGCAGCTATCCCAACCGGGTCTTTGAGGAGAAGGAGCAGCTGCTGCGGGAGACCGGCATCACCGTCTGGCGGGACCACGACCATATGCACGCCCACCGGCCCGATTCCATCTTCACCGGCGTGATCCACGGCCTGGGCTGGGACGACTACTACCGGCCCATGAGCGGCCTGGGCGTCTTCCCCATCACCCTGCCCGAGACCACCGTGGGCGACCTGGGCCGGTACCTCAAGGAAAAGCTGTCTCTCCACGGCCTGCGGTATATGGGCAACCCCGCCGACAAGATCTCCAAGGTGGCCCTGGTGGGGCATCTGTTCCCCAACTGCTTTATGCCCGAGGGCGTCGGCGACGACGGCTATTACCACGACTACGCCATGGAGATCATCCGCCTGATGGAGGAAGAGGGCGTCCAGGCCATCATCCCCGGCGAGATCATCGAGTGGACCGTGCTGGCCTATATCCGCGACGGCATCGCCCAGGGCAAGCCCATGGCCTGCTACAATGTGGGCCACTTCAACTGGGAAGAGCTGGGGATGCAGTACGCCGTGGACTGGATCGGGGAGCTGGTGGACCACCAGGTGCCGGTCCACTATGTGCCCACCGGCGACGCCTTCTCCTATCTGTAAGGAGGCGGCCATGGCAACCTATCACGCGCTGACCGACGCGGCCATGACGCCCCTGGAGCGGGCGCACCTGGACCTGGTGCGCCGTCTGGCCGGACAGTGTATGGTGGTCCTGGAGAACGACGGCACGCTGCCGCTGGCGGAGCCGTGCCCGGTGGCGCTCTTCGGCAACGGGGCCAGAGCCACGGTCAAGGGCGGCACGGGCTCCGGCGACGTCAACGCCCGGTTCACGGTCTCCGTGGAGGAGGGCCTGGAGGCGGCGGGCTTCACCGTTACCACCAAGGACTGGCTGGACGCCCAGGCGGCGCTGACCCGGCGGCTCCATCAGGACTATTGGACGGCGGTGGAGGCCGAAGCGGCCCGCACCGGGCAGGAGCCCATGTTTGTCAGCTGGGCCGCCCCCTTTGTGCCGCAGGAGATCACGCCCTTCTCGGCGGCCTCGAATCCGGCGGGGGAGACGGCCGTCTATGTGCTGGCCCGGAACTCCGGCGAGGGCGCGGACCGGTTCCGGAGTCCCGGCGACTATCAGCTGCTGCCGGGGGAGCTGGCGCTGCTGACGGAGCTGGGGCGGCGGTACAAGCGGCTGATCGTCCTGCTGAACGTGGGCGGCGTGGTGGACGCGGCGGCCATCCGGGCCGTGCCCGGCGTCAGCGCCCTGGTCCTGATCGGCCAGAGCGGCGCCATGGGCGGCCACGCCGTGGCCGACGTGCTCCTGGGGAAGACCGACCCCTCGGGCCGTCTGGCGTCCACCTGGGCCAAGACCTATGCGGACTACCCGGCGGCCGCCACGTTCAGCCACAACGGCGGCCAATGGCACGAGGCCTATTACCGGGAGAGCATCTACGTGGGCTACCGGTATTTCGACACCTTCGGCGTGGAGCCCCTCTATCCCTTCGGCTACGGCCTGGGCTACGCCTCCTTCTCCCGGGAGACCGTGGAGGCCGACGCCGACGAGCACGGCGTGCGGCTCCAGGTGCGGGTCGTCAATACCGGCACCCGTCCCGGTCGGGAGGTGGTGCAGGTCTATGCCGCCGCGCCCTATTATGCGCTGGAGAAGCCCCGGCAAGTGCTGACGGCCTTCGGCAAGACCGGCCTGCTGGCCCCCGGCGAGGCGGAGACCTTGTCGCTGACCTTCCCGCTGGAGCGGCTGGAGAGCTTTTCCGCGGAACGGTGCGCCTATGTGCTGGAGCGGGGCGACTATCTCATCCGCGTGGGCCGCCACAGCCGGGATACCGAGCCGGTGCTGCGGCTCCGGCTGGACGGCGACGCCGAGACCCGGCGGGTCCGGCATATCTGCCCCCTGGAGGAGCCGATGGAGACTCTGTCCCGGCGCAGCGCGCCGGTCCCGGCGGAGGAGCGGGCGGAGCCGCCGACGGTGATTTTGGCGGCGGACCGGATTCCCGCCGAAACCGTGGCCTATGCCGGAGAGCCCGCGCCCCTGCCGGAGCCGGACGCCGGCCATATCATCACCCTGGCGGACGTCCGCGCCGGGCGGTACACGCTGGAGCAGCTGACGGCCCAGCTGACCGTGGCGGAGCTGGCGGACCTGTGCGTCGGCGCGGCCCGCGCCGGGGAGGCCGGCGCCGGTCAGGTGGTGGGCCGCGGGGCCCGGGCCGTCCCGGGGGCGGCGGGCGATATCACGCCGCGGCTTGCCTACCGGGGCGTGCCCGGCATGGTCAACGCCGACGGACCGGCGGGCCTGCGGCTGGCGCCCCGCTTCCGGGTGACCGCCGCCGGTGAGATTCTGGCCCCCTCCAAGGCGTTCAGCGAGTATCTGGAGGAATTTCCGCCCAAGGCCGAGGGCGACGTGGATTACTACCAGTTCTGCACGGCCATCCCCGTGGCGTCGCTGCTGGCCTGCTCCTGGGACCTGGAACTTCTCGAGACCATGGGCGACCTGGTGGGGGCGGAAATGGCCCGCTACGGCGTCCGCACCTGGCTGGCGCCGGGCATGAATCTCCACCGGGACCCCCTCTGCGGCCGGAACTTTGAATACTTCTCCGAGGACCCGGTCCTCAGCGGCCTGTGCGCCGGGGCGGAGGTCCGGGGCGTCCAGCGCCATCCGGGGGCGGACGGCTGCATCAAGCACTTCTTCGCCAACAACCAGGAGGACAACCGGATGTCGGTCAACGAGCACATCGATGAGCAGGCGCTGCGGGAGCTCTATCTGCGGAACTTCGCCCTCGCCATCGAGACCGGCAGCCCGGCGTCGCTGATGACCTCCTACAACCTGGTCAACGGCGTCCACACGGCCAACAGCTACGACGCCATCACAGCCTACGCCCGGGAGGAGCACGGCTTTTCCGGCTTCGTCATGACCGACTGGTCCACCTCCAGCGCGGAGATCACGGCCCTGGTCAGCCGTCCGGATTCCTATCACCGCTGCGCCTCCTCGCCGGCGTGCATCCGGGCGGGCAACGACCTGCAAATGCCCGGCACCCAGGAGAACGTGGACGACATCATCGCCGCCGTGGAAGACGGCACGCTGCCGGTGGGCTGCCTCCAGCGCTGCGCCCTGCGGATTCTGGCGGCGGTGCTGCGGGACCCCATGTTTGAAACCATCCATTGTAATACGGGAGGAGCAATATGAGCGACTATCAACAGCGCTTTGCCCGCCATGGGGCGGAGCTTCGCGCCATCTATCTGGAACTCTACCACGACGAACACGCCTATGACTATTTCTGCTCCATGCTGGAGCGGATGTACGGCCAGCGGAGCAAGGCCCTCCGGGCCCTGGACGCCGAACGGGAGAAGAACCCGCATTGGTATAAGGACCAGAAGATGCTCGGCATGCAGCTCTATACCCAGTGCTTCGGCGGCACGCTGAACGGGGTCCGGGCGCATCTGGACTATCTCCGGGAGACCGGGGTCAACTACCTGCATCTGATGCCGCTGCTGGAGAGCCCCGAGGGCAAGAGCGACGGCGGCTATGCCGTGTCCGACTTCCGCCGGGTGCAGCCGGACCTGGGGACCATGGAGGACCTGGCGGCCCTGACCGCCGAGTGCCACGAAATGGGCATGGCGGTCTGCGTGGACTTTGTGATGAACCACACCAGCGACGAGCACGACTGGGCCCGGCGCGCCAAGGCCGGGGAGGCGGAGTATCAGCAGCGGTACTTCTTCTTCGACAACTGGGATGTGCCCAACCAGTTCGAGCAGACCGTGCCCCAGGTGTTTCCCACCACGGCCCCGGGCAGCTTCACCTGGTGCCCCGAGGCGGGGAAGGTGGTCATGACCAGCTTCTATCCCTTCCAGTGGGATCTGAACTACGGCAACCCCACGGTTCTCAACGATATGACCGAGAATATGCTCTTCCTCTGCAACCAGGGCATCGACGTGATCCGTCTGGACGCGGTGCCCTACATCTGGAAGCAGCTGTGGACCAACTGCCGCAACCTGCCCCAGGTCCACCAGCTGGTGCGGCTGATGAATCTGGCCATCACGGTGGTCTGCCCCGGCGCGCTGCTGCTGGGCGAGGTGGTCATGGAGCCGGACAAGGTGGTGCCCTACTTCGGCACGCCGGAGAAGCCGGAGTGTCAGATGCTCTATAATGTCACCACCATGTGTACCACCTGGCACACCGTGGCCACCCAGGACGCCCGGCTGCTGCGCCATCAGATGGACACGGTCTTCGCCCTGCCCCGGCAGTATACCTTCCTCAACTATCTCCGCTGCCATGACGACATCGGCTGGGGCCTGGACTACGGCTTTCTGCGGCAGTTCGGCGTGGACGAGGTGGCCCACAAGCGGTTCCTCAGCGACTATTTCCAGGGCAAGTGCTTTGACAGCGAGGCCCGGGGCGAGCTCTACAACGACGACCCCCGGCTGGGCGACGCCCGCCAGTGCGGCACCACCGCCTCCCTCTGCGGCCGGGAGACCGGCTCCGAGATGAGTCTGCGGCTGGATATCGCCCTCCACGCCTTCCTGCTGACCCAGTCGGGCCTGCCGATTCTCTACAGCGGCGACGAGCTGGGCCAGTGCAACGACTACAGCTACCACGACGATCCCCTCAAGCGGGACGACAGCCGCTACCTCCACCGGGGCAAGTTCGACTGGGACGCCGCCGCCCGGCGGGAGGAGAACCCCATCTATACCGCCCTCCAGGACCTGGAGGCCCTTCGCCGGACGGAGCCGGTCTTCCATGCCGACGCCGACGTCTGGACCCTGGAGCCCTATAACGACCATATTCTGGGCATCGGCCGGTACTACCGGGGCCAGAAGCTGCTGGCGCTGTTCAACTTCGCCCGGACGCCGCAGACGGCCTATCTGTCCGAGCAGGGCCAGTTCCGGGACCTGGCCACCGGCGAGACCCTGTACGTGCAGTCGGTTCCCCTGGAGGCCTGCGGCTATCGCTGGCTGCTCCAGGGCTGACGCGCTACAGGGTCAGCAGCCAGTACACCAGCCCGTAGACCACGCTGGCCCCGACGCCGAAGACCAGCACCGGTCCGGCGATGGCGAAGATCTTCACCGCCGTGCCGGTGACGAGGCCCTCGGACTTGAATTCCATGGCCGGGGAGACCACGGCGTTGGAAAAGCCGGTGATGGGGACCAGGGTCCCGGCGCCGCCCAGCTGGGCCAGATTGTCGTAGAGGCTCAGGGCCGTCAGCGCCGCGCCGAAAAAAACCAGGAGTATCGACGTGGCCGTGCCCACCTGGTCCTCGGGGACGCCCCAGGCGGTCAGCCGGTTCATAATCACTTGGCCGAGGGTGCAGATCAGACCGCCGATGCAGAAGGCCCCCAGCAGATCCCGCCCCAGAGGCGAGTTGGGCGACATGGTCTTGACATAGGCGGCGTATTGCCGTTTCGTTAGCTGCATGGATGATCTCCTCCGAAAGTTTTGATGGTAGTTTTTCCGGATCTGTGGTAAACTAGTCAAAAAGGAGGATGCGTTGCCATGAAAATTGTATTTTTCGCAGCCAAGCCCTATGATAATCAATCGTTCCTCCAGCTGGCCGGCCAGTACCCCCAGCTGGAGCTGGAGTTCTGGGAGACCGAGCTCTCGCCCAAGACCGCCGCTTATCTCTCCGACACCGAGGCCGTCTGCGCCTTCGTCAGCTCCGACGTCTCCGCGCCGGTGCTGGAGGTCCTCCATGACCGGGGCGTCAAGCTGGTGCTGATGCGCTGCGCGGGCTTCAATAACGTGGATCTGGAGGCCGCGACCCGGCTGGGAATCCGGGTCATGCGGGTGCCGGGCTACTCCCCGGAGGCGGTGGCCGAGCACGCCATGGCCCTGGCGCTGGGCGTCGGACGCCGGCTGCACAAGGCCTATATCAAGGTCCGGGAGAACAATTTCAGTCTCCAGGGCCTCCAGGGCGTCAACTTTTTCGGCAAAACCGCCGGCATCGTCGGCACCGGCAAGATCGGTGCGGCTATGGCCAAAATCTGCCGCGGTTTTGGGATGAAGGTCCTGGGCTATGACCAGTACCACAATCCGGATCTGCCCTTTGTGGAGTATGTGGACCTGGATACCCTGCTGGCCCAGAGCGACCTGATCTCCCTCCACTGCCCGCTGCTGGACAGCACCTACCACATGATTAACCTGGAATCCATCCAGAAAATGAAGAACGGCGTGATCCTGGTCAATACCTCCCGGGGCGGCCTGATTAAGACCGACGACCTGATCGCCGGCATCCGGGAGAATAAGTTCTTCGGCGTGGGCCTGGATGTCTACGAGGAGGAGACGCCCAACGTCTTCGAGAACCGGGAGAACGAGATCCTGATGCACTCCACCACCGCCCGGCTCCTGTCCTTCCCCAACGTCATCGTCACCTCCCACCAGGGCTTCTTTACCGACGAGGCCCTGGAGGCCATCGCCGCCACGACGCTCAACAACGCCATGGCCTACCTTCGCGGCGAAAAGGCCGGTACCGAGCTCAATTGATGGCCTTCGCAAAACGCCCCTACAGTCCGACGGCTGTGGGGCGTTTTGTATATGGGTCCGCCCCGGTCCGTAGGGCGGGGCGCCCACACCCCGCCAATGCAGGCTGCCGGAATCACCATGGCTTGCGGTTTTCGGGACCCGGTCATGGCGGCATGTGGGCATGCCGCCCTACGGGGTTCGACGGGGGTGCGGCGGAAATCGCGGGCCTGCTCGGGCGGCCATAAAGGCCGCCCCTACGACACAATTTCGCCCCGGTCCGTAGGGCGGGGTGCCCACACCCCGCCGAACCAACGGGCTTGCGGTCATCGCACGCCGGTCATGGCGGCATGTGGGCATGCCGCCCTACGAGGTTCGGCGGGGGGTGCGGCGGGAATCGCGGGCCTGCTCGGGCGGCCATAAAGGCCGCCCCTACGACACGATTTCGACCTGGTCCGTAGGGCGGGGTGCCCACACCCCGCCAATGCAGGCTGCCGGAATCACCATGGCTTGCGGTTTTCGGGACCCGGTCATGGCGGCATGTGGGCATGCCGCCCTTTCGTATGAGGCAAAATCTTTGGCCGAATGCTCTTGCCAAATTGTGCGGTGCTGCCTTAGATATTTTTCATGCCCTTAGCGGTGACCTGGTGGGCTTCATCGCTCTCCAGGAAGTCCAGCAGGGCGACGGGGTCCTCGAAGAGGGCCCAGAGGGCGCGGCAGGCCAGCTTCATAAAGCCCTGGGAGATGGTGGAATCCAGCAGGGACTGGAGGGGGCCGAAGTAGTTCAGGGCATTGAGAATGGCGATGGGCTTCTGGTGCTGGCCCAGCTGCCGGAGGGTGAGAATTTCAAAGAACTCCTCATAGGTGCCGATGCCGCCGGGGGTCATGACGAAGGCGTCGGCCTTGGATTCCATCAGGGCCTTGCGTTCGCGCATGGTTTCGGTGTAGAGGAACTCGGTGCAGCCGTCGTAGAGCACGCCGTCCACGTTGAAGAACCGGGGGGCGATGCCGGTGATGGAGCCGCCGCCCTGGGTCATGCCCCGGGCCACCGCGCCCATGAGGCCGTGGCCGCCGCCGCCGAAGATCAGCCCGTGGCCCCGCCGGGCCATTTCCCGGCCCAGAGCTTCTCCGGCCGCCAGGAACCGGGGGTCGATGGCGTCGCTGGACGCGCCGTATACGCAGATATTCATGGAAAAACCTCCTTTACCAGATGGGCGGCTGGGGGAGCTGCCGCCAGCCGATGGGGGCCGAGACCGGAGGACCGGATCGCAGCCGTTTCTCATACCAGACCGTGCCGTACCACGCGCCGAATTTCCAGCCGCAGCGGTCGAACCGGGCGGCCGCCCGGTAGCCCAGCGCCTCGTGGAAGGCGCAGCTTCCGCGGTTGGCCGAGGTGACGATGCCGTAGGCCACGCAGTAGCCCTGCAGCCGGAGAAAGTCCTCGAGGATGCCGTAGAGCCGCCGTCCCACGCCCTTGCCCTGGGCGTCGGGGGATAAGTAGATGGACAGATCGGCGCACCACTGGTAGGCGGCCCGCTCAAAGGCCCGGTCGGCATAGGCGTAGCCGGTGACGCGGCCGTTTTCCTCCCAGACCAGCCAGGGGGAAAAGCGGTGGATGCGCTCGAACCGGGCGGTAAATTCCGCCTCGGTGGGGACGGCGTATTCAAAGGTATAGGCCGTTTCCAGGATAAAAGGCCGGTAGACGTCCAGCATCGCCGGTACGTCGGCGGCAGTGGCCATGCGGATCAAGGATTTCGCCTCGCTTTTGCAGGAATGGTACCATGGTATCACAGGAAGCCGCCGGTGAAAAGAGCCCGGCAAGAAAAATCTGCCCCGGACGGATATCGCGCCCCAAAACGCCGCAATTCCCGCCCTACGGACCAGGTCGATCATTCGCCGTAGGGGCGGCTATCAGCCGCCCGGACAGGGCTGCGATTCCCGCAAGCCTGGTGGTTCCGGTGGGTGCGGTCCGGGCGGCTGATAGCCGCCCCTACGACGGAAAACGGCAGCGGGTGCGCCTGTAGGGGCGGATTGAATATCCGCCCGGACAGGGCCGCGATTCCTGCCGCACCCTCGCCGAACCTCGTAGGGCGGCATGCCCACATGCCGCCATGACTGAGGGCCTGTTGATCCCGGCGGTGCGGCACGGGCGCATATACAATGCGCCCCTACAATGGAAAACGGCAGTGGGTACGTCTGTAGGGGCGGATTATATATCCGCCCGGACAGGGCCGCGATTCCCGCAATTCCTGGGGCTGGGCTTCGGCGTTTTGGACAAAAACCCCTGGGCGCATTGACGGCGGGGGCGGATTGCGGTATAATGTCTCCACTTGAATATCTCGCGGTGTGAGTGCCCGCAAGGGTGAAAAGGGAATTCGGTGCAAGTCCGAAGCGAACCCGTCACTGTAACAGGGAGCGAAGCGCAACTAGCCATTGGGAAACCGAGAAGGCGCGCCCAGCGATGACCTGAAGCCAGGAGACCTGCTCACATTGTTCCACACCAAGGCTGCGGTGCTCAGTCCCTGGATAACCGGGCGGAAACGCCCCGTTATTGGGCAGCCGATGGGCTGCTCATTTTTATTGTAAGGAGGGTTCTTATGAACACCCCACTGACCCCGAGGGAGCGCAAAGCCGTCTCCCTCTCCTGCGCCGTGCCGGTTCTGGCGGCGCTGACGGTCCCCGCCGGGGCCATGCACATTATGGAGGGCTATCTGCCCCCGGTCCACGCCATCGCCTGGGGGGCGGTCTGCCTGCCCTTCCTGGTCTGGGGCCTTATCGCCATCCGGAAAATCGTGGCCGGGCACCGGAAGACCATTCTGCTGCTGGCCATGATGGGGGCCTACGCCTTCGTCCTCTCGGCGCTGAAAATGCCCAGCGTCTCCGGCTCCTCCAGCCATCCCACCGGCACCGGCCTCGGCGCGGTCCTCTTCGGCGCGCCGCCCATGGCCGTGCTGGGCATCATCGTGCTGCTGTTCCAGGCGCTGCTGCTGGCCCACGGCGGCCTCACCACCCTGGGCGCCAACACCTTCTCCATGGCCGTCGCGGGCCCCTTCGTCAGCGCCGGGGTCTACGCCCTGCTGAAAAAGCTCCGGGTCCACCGGCTGGTGGCCGTGGGTCTGGCCTGCGCCCTGGGCGACCTCTTCACCTACTGCGTCACCTCGGTGCAGCTGGCCTGGGCCCAGCCCGGCAGCCTCTCCTTCGGCGCGGCGCTGGCGGAGTATATGGGCATCTTCGCCGTGACGCAGATCCCCCTGGCCGTTGTGGAGGGCGTTCTGTCGGCCATCGTGGTCATGCTCCTGGAGTCCTTCGCCAAGCCGGAGCTCCGGGAAATCGGATTTCTTGCCAAGGAGGGCGCAAAATCATGAGCAAAAAGCAGATTGTATTGATATTCGGCCTGCTGGCCCTCTGCGCCGCCATTCTGGCCTACCCGCTGCTGACCATCCGTGACAGTGAGTTCGGCGGGGCCGACGGCGCGGCCGAGGAATTGATTACAGAGCTGAACCCCGACTATGAGCCCTGGGCCGAGAGCTTGAT
Source organism: Candidatus Avoscillospira stercorigallinarum (assembly GCA_018713205.1). GTDB lineage: Bacteria > Bacillota > Clostridia > Oscillospirales > Oscillospiraceae > Avoscillospira > Avoscillospira stercorigallinarum. The sequence goes on from DVFN01000055.1 coordinate 11,594, forward strand.
CCAGCTCCCCGGCGGCGAGACCGAGTCCCTGCTCTTCTGCCTCCAGGCGGCCCTGGGCGGCATGGTCCTGGGCGGCGGCTTCGGCTACCTGATCGCCCGGAAGCGCTACCGCAAGGAGGAAGCGGCCTGATGGCCCACGATCATCACCACCCCGGCGGCATGGAGCTGCTGGACGCCCTGGCGGCCCATTCGCCGCTCCGCTTTGTACATCCCGGCCTGAAGCTGGCCTTCGCCCTGGCGGTGATCTTCGCCGCCATCGGCGCGGCCCACTGGGCCGTCGGACTCGCGATTACGGCCTCCATGGTTTGCGCCATGGGGGCCCTCGGCGGGATTCCCCTCCGGCGCATCGGCCTGCTGCTGCGGGTGCCGCTGCTGTTCCTCACCGTGGGCTGCCTGGTGGTGCTGCTGGAGTGGGGCCGCCAGCCGGCGGGACTCTGGTCCGCGGCATTGGGCGGGCGGTATCTCTGCATCACCGCCGCCAGCTGCCGCCGGGCGGGGAACCTCTTCTGTCAGGCCCTGGGGGCCGTCAGCGCCATGTACTTCCTCTCCACCACCACGCCCATGCCCCAGCTGATTGAAATTCTGCGGCGGTGGAAGCTGCCGGAGCTGGTGATCGAGCTGATGTACCTGATCTACCGCTATCTCTTTGTGCTCTTGAGCTGCCAGCGGCGGATGACCATTGCGGCCACGGTCCGCCTGGGCTACCACGGCCTGGGCCGGTCGGTGACCACCGCCGGGAAGATCGGCGGCAATCTGCTGGCCGCCTCCTTCCGCCGCAGCCGCGCCTGCTACGACGCCATGGAGGCCCGCTGCTACGACGGCCGTCTGGCCTTTCTCAATACGGTGCCGCCGGTGCGGGGGAAGCACCTGCTGGCCATGGCGGCCTACCTGCTGGCGCTGGGGGCCTGGATATTCCTTGCAAAGGGGGTGCTGCCCGGATGAGCGCACCGATTCTATCTCTGGACCGCGTGTCCTATGCCTACCCGGACAGCCCCTTGGCCGTGGAGGATCTGCGCTTTTCCCTGGAGAAAGGGGAGCGGGTGGCGGTCCTGGGCCGCAACGGCGCGGGAAAGAGCACGTTTTTCCTGCTGTGCTGCGGCATTCTCTCGCCCCAGCGGGGCACGGTCTCCCTCCAGGGCCGGGTGCTGACCGGCTCCAAGGCCGACCGGCTGGAGCTCCACCGCCGGGTGGGCGTGGTGTTCCAGGAGGCCGAGGACCAGATTCTGGCCGTCACCGTGGAGGGCGAGGTCTCCTTCGGCCCCATGAATCTGCGGCTGTCCCTGCCCGAGGTGGAGCGCCGGACCGCCGCGGCCCTGGAGGCCATGGGCCTCTCGGACTACCGCCAGCGGCAGCCCCAGTTCCTCTCCGGCGGCGAGAAAAAGCGGGTGACCATCGCCGACATTCTGGCCATGGAGCCCGACGTGATCCTGTTGGACGAGCCCACGGCCTCCCTGGACCCGGAGAATGTGACCCGGCTGGAGGAGACCTTGGACCAGCTGACAGAAGCGGGCATCGCCCTGATGGTCAGCACCCACGACGTGGACTTCGCGGCCCGGTTCGCCCGGCGGGGCCTGGTGTTTTCCCACTCCAAGCTCCTGGAGGACGGGCCCCTGACCGAGATTTTCAGCCGCCCGGACCTGCTGCGGGAGGCGGGGCTCCGCAAGCCCAGCTTCTGGCAGGCCGCCGAGGCATTGCGCCCGGGCCAGCCGTCCTACCCCATGACGTTGGAGGACTTCACCGCCTGGGCCGCATCCGGGCGGGGATAGACCCGCTGGCCGCAGAGGCCCCCGGACGGTCCGTAGAGCGGCATGCCCACATGCCGCCATGGAACCGGGTGCTGTGGCACCGGGTCCCGGTGGTTGCGGAGACCTGGGCAGGGCGCATATGCAATGCGCCCCTACGGCGGGAACGGGGCCGGTGCGGTGTTTTGCGGTGCGTCTGACATCGGCCCCGACGAAGGAGGCGATTCCATGCTCGAACACTATATTGCTGTGGGGCAGCAGGCCATGCGGTGCGGGTATACCACCGGGACCTGTGCGGCGGCTGCGGCCCGGGCTGCTGCCGAGGCGCTGCTGACCGGGACCTTTCCGGCCCAGGTGACCATCGAGACCCCGGCGGGGGTGGCGGTCACCGTGGAGCCCGAGGACTGCACCTGCTCCGCCGGTTCCGCCTCCTGCGCCGTCCGCAAGGATGGGGGCGACGACATCGACGTCACCCACGGGGCGAAAATCTTTGCCGCTGTGACCCGTATCCCCGCCGGCATCGAGATCGACGGCGGCGACGGGGTGGGCCGGGTGACCAAGGCCGGGCTGGACCAGCCCGTGGGCGCGGCGGCCATCAACACCGGCCCCCGGCGGATGATCGAGAAGGAGCTGACCGAGGCCCTGCGGGGCCATGGGGGCGGACTCCGGGCCGTGATTTCGGTGCCGGACGGCGCGGCCCTCGCCCAAAAGACCTTCAATCCCCGCCTGGGCATCGTGGGCGGCATCTCCATCCTGGGCTCTACCGGCATCGTCCGGCCCATGAGCCGTCAGGCCCTGGTGGACACCACCCGGGCCGAACTGTCGGTCCGCCGCAGCGAGGGGGTCGCCGACCTGCTGCTGACGCCGGGGAACTACGGCGACGCCTTCGCCCGGGAGGCCCTGGGCCTGGATATGACCAAGGCCGTCCAGTGCTCCAACTACATCGGCGAGGCCTTGGACGATGCCGTGCGGCTGGGCTTTGCCTCGGTGCTGCTGATCGGGCACCTGGGCAAGCTGACGAAGCTGGCCGCCGGGATCACCGACACCCATTCCCGCACCGCCGACGGGCGGCGGGAGGTCTTCGTCACCCATGCGGCCCTGGCCGGAGCGGACCGGGCCATACTCCGGCGGCTCTACGAGGCCCCCACCACCGACGCCGCCGCGGCGATTTTGGAGGAGGCGGGGCTGCGGGACCCGGTACTGGCGTCCATCGCCCGGGCCGTGGGCGAGACCCTGACCCGCCGCGCCGCGCCCCTCAGGGCCGGGGCCATCCTCTTCTCCCAGGCCGCCGGAATCTCCGTGATGACCCCCGGCGCGGCGGAGCTGCTGGAAAAACAGAGAACCATGCTCGACGCGGCGGTGCGGCACGGGCGGCCATAAAGGCCGCCCCTACGGACACGCCTCCGGTTTCCTCGTAGGGGCGGGCTTCATGCCCGCCCGTGACCAGGTTCAGCTGGGGAAGCACCCTTTCCCTTACAAAATACCCTGAAAATTATCATTGGGAGGACATTTCCATGATTCACTTTGTTGGCGCCGGGTCCGGCGCGGAAGATCTGATTACCCTCCGGGGGGCGCGGCATCTGGAGGAGGCCGACGTGGTGATTTACGCCGGGTCCCTGGTCAATCCGGCGCTCCTGAAGCGCTGCAGGCCCGGCTGCGAGATTTACGACTCGGCGTCCATGACGCTGGAGGAGGTCTTGGCCGTCATGGACGGGGCCGAGGCCGCGGGCAAGACCACGGTCCGGCTCCACACCGGCGACCCCTCCATCTACGGAGCCATCCGGGAGCAGATGGACGCCCTGGACCGAAAGGGCTACGCCTACGACGTGACGCCGGGCGTGTCCTCCTTCTGCGGGGCGGCGGCGGCGCTGCGGGCCGAGTACACCCTGCCCAATGTCAGTCAGACCGTCATCATCACCCGAGCCGAGGGCCGGACCCCGGTGCCGGAGCGGGAGCAGCTCCGGAGCCTGGCGGCCCACGGCTCCACCATGGTCCTGTTCCTCTCCTCCAGCCTGCTGGAGAAGGCCCAGGCCGACCTGCTGGCCGGGGGCTACACCGCGGACACCCCCGCCGCCATCGTCTATAAGGCCACCTGGCCCGACGAGCAGGTCTTCCGCTGCACCGTCGGCACCCTGGCCCGGACCGCCAAGGAGCGCCACATCACCAAGACCGCCCTGATTACCGTCGGCGGCTTCCTGGGCAGCGAGTACGACCGGTCCCTGCTCTACGACCCCGGCTTCTCCCACGGCTGCCGGGAGGCCGGCAAGTGATTGCCCTGGTTGCCTTCACCCGCCGGGGCGCGGCCCTGGGGAAAACTCTGGCGGCGGCGTTGGGCGGACAGCTCTACACGTCGGCGCGGCTTTCGTCGGAATTGGGCCTGCCCGCCGTGGAGGATCTGACCGCCTGGACCGGAGCCCGGTTCGCCGACTCCGAGGCCATCGTCTTTCTCTCGGCCACGGGCATCGCGGTCCGGGCCATCGCGCCCCACGTCCGGGACAAGTTCACCGACCCGGCGGTGGTGTCGGTGGATGAGGCCGGGCGCTTCGCCGTGCCCCTGCTGTCGGGCCACGTGGGCGGGGCCAACACGCTGGCCCAGCGCATCGCCGCCCTGACCGGCGGCCAGGCCGTGGTCTCCACAGCCACCGACGTCAACGGCCGCTTCGCCGTGGATGTGTGGGCCAAGGCCCAGAACCTGGTGCTGGTGGAGCGGGCCGCGGCCAAGGCCGTATCGGCGGCCATCTTAGAGGGAACGCCCGTGGGCTTCCGCAGCCGCTATCCGGTGTCCGGGCCGCTGCCCGAGGGCCTTACCGGCGGCGCGGCCGCAATCGGCATCCTGGTGGACGACACGGCGGGGGAGAACCCCTACGAGACCACCCTGCACCTGGTTCCCAGGGCCGTGACCCTGGGCCTGGGCTGCCGCCGGGGCACGACCCGGGAGGCCCTGGAGGCGCAGATCTCCCAGGTGCTGGCGGCCCATCAGCTGCCCTGGGCGGCGGTGACGGCCCTGGCCTCCATCGACTTAAAATCCGACGAGCCGGGGCTCCTGGCTCTGGCCGAGGCATATCATCTGCAAACCCACTTCTATCCCGCCGCTGCGCTGGCCGCGGAGCCCGGGGACTTCCCGGCCTCGGAGCTGGTCAGCCGGGTCACCGGCGTGGACAACGTCTGCCAGCGGGCGGCCCAGCGGGCCGGGGGGCGGGTCTTCCTGCCCAAGACGGCGGGCGGCGGCGTCACCGTGGCGGCGGCCATGGGGGACGTACATCTGACATTTCCATCGGAGGGACGAGCATGAAAGAATTATGGATCATCGGCCTGGGCCCCGGCGGCGGCCGGGATTTGACGGGCCGGGCCCGGGAGGCCCTGGAAAAGGCCGACGTCATCGTGGGCTACACCGTCTATATCGACCTCATCCGGGCCGAGTTCGGCCACAAGGACCTGCGGACCACTCCCATGCGCAAGGAGCAGGAGCGGTGCGAGATGGCGTTGGAGCTGGCCGATTCCGGCAAGGTCGTGGCCATGGTCTGCTCCGGCGACCCGGGCGTCTACGGCATGGCGGGGCTGTGCTATGAGCTCGCGCCCCGGTGGCCCGAGGTGCGGCTGGAGGTCATTCCCGGCATTACGGCGGCCTGCGGCGGCGCGGCGGTGCTGGGCGCGCCGCTGATGCACGATTTCTGCCTGATCTCCCTCTCGGACCTGATGACCCCCTGGGAGAAGATCGAAAAGCGGCTCCGGGCCGCCGGCGAGGCCGACTTCGTCCTCTGCCTCTACAACCCCTCCAGCCACAAGCGGAAGGACTATCTCCGCCGGGCCTGCGAGATTTTGCTGGAGTCCAAATCCCCCGACACCCCCTGCGGCTGCGTCCGGGAAATCGGCCGGGCCGGGGAGACGGCCACGGTGCTGACCCTGGGCGAGCTCCGCGACGCCCAGGTGGATATGTTCACTACGGTGTTCATCGGCAACAGCCAGACGAAGATTCTCGGCGGCAAGCTGGTGACGCCCCGGGGCTATCTCCAGCGATGAGCATTTTGTTATTCGGCGGTACCGCCGAGGGACATAGCCTGGCCCGGCGGCTGGCCCAGGCGGGGCTGGCGGTGACCTGCTCCGTGGCCACGGCCTACGGCGAGGCCGTGCTGGAGCCCACGCCGGGGCTGACGGTCCATGTGGGCCGGATGGACGCGGACCAGATGGCCGCCGAAATGGCCAAGGGCTATACCTGCGTGGTGGACGCCACCCACCCCTATGCCGACCGGGTCAGCGAGAACATCCGCCGTGCGGCGGAGACGGCGGGGCTGCCCTACTACCGGCTGCTCCGGCCCCGGGAGGCGGCGGAGGGCGTCCTCTGGGCCGATTCCCCGGCTGACGCGGCCCGGATGCTGGCGGACCTGCCGGGCAACGTGCTCCTGACCACCGGCAGCAAGGATCTCAAGACCTTCACCCAGGTGCCGGACTATCGGGACCGGCTCTACGTCCGGGTGCTGCCCAGCCTGGAGAGCCTGTCGGCGGCCCTGGACCTGGGCTATCCGGCGGCCCACATCCTCTGTATGCAGGGGCCCTTCCCGGAGAAGCTCAACGCCGCCCTGCTGGAGGCCGTGGACGCCAAAATCCTGGTGACCAAGGACACCGGCAAGGCCGGGGGCTTCCCGGAGAAGGCGGCGGCGGCCCGGTCCGCCGGGGCGAAGCTGCTGGTGATCCGCCGCCCCACCCAGGAGACCGGCTACACCCTGGACGCGCTCTATGACTTCCTGACGAAAGGGCGGGAACGCCTATGAAAACCTGTTATCTGATCGGAATCGGCATGGGTAATCCGGCCCTGCTGACCGGCGAGGCCACGGCGGCCATCGCGGCCAGCGGCCAGCTGGTGGGCGCGGCCCGGATGCTGGCGGCCTTCCCGGACCACCCCGGCGAGAAGCGCGCCTTGATCCGGCCCCAGGACATCGCCCAAGCCGCGGCGGATTTCCCCGGCGACACGGCGGTGCTGCTCTCCGGCGACCCGGGCTTCTACTCCGGCGCGGCCAAGCTCTACGACTGCCTCAGCGGCGTGGAGGTGAAGACGCTGCCCGGCGTCTCCTCCCTGTCCTATTTCTGCGCCCGGCTCCATCGGCCCTGGCAGGACGTCCATGTGGTGTCGGTCCACGGCCGGGCGGCCAACGTGGTGGGGGAGATCCAGTCCCACCGGGAGACCTTTCTGCTGACCGGCTCCAACTGCACGGCCCCCCAGGTCTGCCGCCTGCTGGCCGGGGCCGGGCTGGGCGGCCTGACGGTCCACATCGGCCAGCGCCTGTCCTACCCCGACGAGGTCCTGACCTCGGGCACCGCCGAAGCCCTCTGCGACATGGCATGCACGGACTTGGCCGTCATGCTGGTGGAGAACCCCGCGCCCCTCACGTGGCGGTGCGGCGCGCCCAGCCTCTGGGACCGGCAGATGGTCCGGGGCAAGGTGCCCATGACCAAGGAGGCCGTCCGCACCCTGGCCGTGGCCAAGCTGGAGCTCCGGCCCGAGAGCGTGGCCTGGGACGTGGGCGCGGGCACCGGGTCGGTCAGCTGTGCCATGGCGCTGGCGGCCTACCGGGGCGCGGTCTACGCCGTGGAGCACAAGGAGGAGGCCGTGGCCCTGATCGAGGAGAACAAGAACAAGCTGGGCCTGCCCAACCTCCATATCGTCTTCGGCGCGGCCCCCGCGGCCCTTTCCGAGCTGCCCCGGCCCGACGCCGTGTTTATCGGCGGCTCCGGCGGGCAGATGGAGGAGATCTTCCGCACGATTCTGGAGAAAAATCCGGCGGCGAAGCTCTGCCTCACCGCCGTCAGCCTGGAGAGCCTCACCGAGGGGCTTTCGATGTTCGAGAAATTCCGCCTGATCAACGTGGATATCACCCAGCTCACCGCCGCCCAGGCCCAGGCCTTGGGCCGGTATCACATGATGCTGGGGCAGAATCCCGTCTACATCCTCACCGGGGAGGGTCAGCCATGATGCCGCGTATTCTGTTCTGTGCCCCGTCCTCGGGGACCGGCAAGACCACTGTGACCTGCGCCGTGCTCCGGGCCTTCCAGCGCCGGGGGCTGAAGCTGGCGGCCTGCAAGTCCGGGCCGGACTACATCGATCCCATGTTCCACCAGAAGGTTCTGGACACCCCCAGCACCAATCTGGACCTGTTCTTCTTCTCCTCCGAGACGGCCCGGGCCCTGCTGCGGCAGGTAGGGGAGGGGGCCGATTTGACGGTGCTGGAGGGAGCCATGGGCTTCTACGACGGCATCGCCACCAGCGAGCGGGCCTCGGCCTATGACCTGGCTGTGCAAACGAAGACCCCGGCGGTGCTGGTGCTGGACGGCCGGGGCAGCGCCTTGAGTCTGGCGGCCACGGTGAAGGGCTTTCAGGCCTTCCGCAGTCCCAACCCCATCCGGGGCGTGCTCCTCAACCGCGCCAAGCCCGCCATGGCCCAGCGCCTGGGGGAGATGCTGCTGCGGGAGACCGGGCTGCCGCTGCTGGGCTGCCTGCCGCCCCTGGAGGGCTGCGGCTTTGAGAGCCGCCACCTGGGGCTGGTCACCGCCGGGGAGATTCAGGACCTCCAGCAGAAGCTGGACCGGCTGGCCGACGCGGCGGAAGAATCCGTCGATCTGGACGCCATCTTAGAGCTGGCCCGGGAGGCGCCGGACGTGAAGGACAAGCTCAAGCTCCCCAAAGCGCCCCGGGGCAAGGTGAAAATCGCCGTCGCCCGGGACGAGGCCTTCTGTTTTTACTATGAATCCTCCCTCCGGATTCTCCGGTCGCTGGGGGCGGCGCTGGTGGACTTCTCGCCCCTCCATGACAAGAAGCTGCCCAAGGGCGTCTGCGGCCTCTATCTCGGCGGCGGCTATCCGGAGCTCCACGCCGAGGCCCTGGCCATGAACCACGCCATGCGCGAGTCGGTCCGGGCCGCCGTGGCGGCGGGGATGCCCACCGTCGCCGAGTGCGGCGGCTTCCTCTACCTCCAGCGGACCCTCCAGGACCAGGGGCGGCACCCTTGGCTCATGGCCTCGGCCTTGGACGCCGAGGGCTTCCCCACCGGCCAGCTCTCCCGGTTCGGCTATATCACCCTGCGGGCCAAGACCGACAGCCTCCTCTTTGAGGCCGGGGAGGAGATGCCCGCCCATGAGTTCCACTATTGGGACTCCACCGACCCGGGCCACAGCTTCGAGGCCCAAAAGCCTCTGTCTCAGCGCCACTGGGAGACCGGCGTGGCGACGCCCAGCCTCTATGCCGGATTTCCCCACTTTCATTTTGCCTCCAAGCCCCAGGCGGCGGTCCGGTTTCTGGCCGCGGCCCGGCGCTGGCGGGAGGCGCAAAAGGAGATGCAGCAGAAATGACCTTGCAGGAAGTTGTCGCCGCCATCCGCCCCGCGGACCCCGCGGCCCGGAAGCAGGCTGAAATACAGTGGAGCAACGTGGGCAAGCCCCTGGGCTCCCTGGGCCTTTTGGAGGATATGGTGGTCCGCATGGCCGGGATGTTCGGCACGGCGGATTTCTCCATCGCCAACAAGGCCGTGGTGCCCTTCTGCGCCGACAACGGCGTGGTAGCCGAGGGCGTCACCCAGTCCGGCCAGGAGGTCACCGCCGTCGTGGCCGGGAATATGGCCCGCCGGACCTCCAGCGTCTGCCGGATGGCCCAGGTGGCCGGGGCCCAGGTCTACCCCGTGGATATTGGCATGGCCTACGCCGTGGATCACCCCGGCATCGCCCAGAGGTGCGTCCGCCGGGGCGGCACCGGGAACTTTGTCAAGGAATTGGCCATGACCCGGGCCGAGGCGGAGCAGGCCGTGCTCACCGGCGTGGAAATTGCCCGGGAGCTCCACGGCCAGGGCGTCAACCTGCTGGCCATGGGCGAAATGGGCATCGGCAACACCACCACCTCGGCGGCGGTGCTGACGGTGCTGCTGGGCTCCACCCCCCGGGAGATGACCGGCCGGGGCGCGGGCCTCTCCGACGAGGGCCTGAAGCGGAAGGTCAAGGCCATCGAGACCGCCCTGGCGCTGCACCAGCCCGACCCCGAGGACGCCATCGACATCCTCTCCAAGGTGGGCGGCTTCGATCTGGCGGGACTCTGCGGTCTGGCGCTGGGCGCGGCCCTGTGCCGGATTCCGGTGCTGCTGGACGGCCTGATCTCCTGTGCGGCGGCGCTGCTGGCCGTGAAGCTCTGCCCGGCGGCCGGGGATTACCTGCTGGCCAGCCATCTGTCGGCGGAGCCCGCCGGTTGGCCGGTGCTCAACGCCCTGGGCGTCAAGCCCCTGGTCCAGGCCGGCATGCGGCTGGGCGAGGGCACCGGGGCCGTGGCCGTGATGCCCATGCTGGATATGGCCATGGTGGTCTACCACGGCGACACCTTCGACGATTTGCAGATCGAGGCCTATACGCCCCAGGCGGAGGACTTCTGATGGTCACCCTGGTCACCGGCGGCTCGGCCTCGGGGAAATCGGCCTACGCCGAGGGTCTGGTGCTCGAGTCTCCGGCCCGGCCCCGGGTCTACGCGGCGGCCATGGAGCCCTTTGGCGAGGAGGCCCGGCGGCGCATCGAGCGCCACCGGCAGCTGCGGGCCGGGAAGGGCTTCGAGACCTGGGAGCTGCCCCGGGCGGCGGACTACGGGACCATCCCGGCGGGCTGCGCGGCCCTCTTGGAGTGCGTCACCACCCTGACGGCCAACGAGTGCTTCGGCCCCCTGGGCTTCGACGGGGCCGAGGACCGGATCGTGGCGGGCGTTGCGGCCTTTTGTCAGAGGGCCGCCGACGCGGTCCTGGTCAGCGGCGACCTGTTCACCGACGGCATGACCTATCCCGCCGAGACCGAGCGGTATCTCCAGGTGCTGGCCGGGGTGAACCGGCGGCTGGCGGCATTGGCCGACCGGGTGGTGGAGGTCTGCTGCGGCATTCCGATTGTGATAAAGGAGTAGCGTATGGGCAAGCTTTGGAAATCCTTCACCTTGGCGACGGCCATGTATTCGGCCCTCCCGACCCCCAGGACCGACTGGGACAACGACTCCATGGCCTATGCCTTCTGCTTCTTCCCCTGGGTGGGGCTGGTGGTGGGCGGCGCGGAGCTCTTGTGGTGGAAGCTGGCCGGTTGGCTGGAGATCGGCGGCCTGCTCTTTGCCGCCGTGGCGGCGCTGCTGCCGCTGCTGGTCACCGGGGGCATCCATCTGGACGGCTTTCTGGACGTGGCCGACGCCCGGAGCTCCCACCAGAGCCGGGCGCGGAAGCTGGAGATTCTCAAGGACTCCCACGTGGGGGCCTTCGCGGTCATCGCCATGGGCTGCTATCTGCTGCTGTACACGGCGCTGTGGAGCGCGGTGACGCCCCATCCGGCGCTGATCCTGGTACCGGTCCTGTCCCGGACCCTGTCGGGCCTGGCGGCCATCCACTGGAAGAACGCCCGGGGCTCGGGAATGCTGGCGTCCTTCTCCCAGGCCTCGGCCCTGCGGGCCAACCGGGTGACGCTGCTGGTCTGGCTCTTCACCGCGGCGCTGGCATTGGGCTGTCTCCCGGGCTGGGAGGGCATCGCGGTGCTGGCGGCGGCGCTTTTGAGCGTTCTCTATTACCGATTTATGAGTCATCGGGAGTTCGGCGGCATCACCGGCGACCTGGCCGGGTGGTTCGTCCAGGTCATGGAGCTGGCCGCCCTGGCGGCGGTGGTGCTGGTGCAGCGCCTGCCGCTGTAAGCCTGCCACAGTGAGAAAACCGTGGGGATCGCGTAGGGGAGGGCTTTATGCCCTCCCGTGCCCAGGCGGCTAGATTGGAACAGCCATCGCCCAGCCGCAGCCCTGCCCGGGCGGGGATAAACCCCGCCCCTACGAGAGGATTAGGGCGGCTTCGGCAAAAGGAGGAAACACCGTGCATTTGATTATCGGCGGAGCCCATCAGGGGAAGCTCCGATACGCCTTGTCTCTGGGCTATACCGAGGCCGACGTGGCCCGGTCGCTGCCCACGGACAAGCCCATTTTATACGGCTTGCAGGCCCTGACCCGGGAGGACCCGACGCTGACGGCGGCGGAGATCCCCGACTGCATCGTGATCTGCGACGAGCTGGGCTGCGGCGTGGTGCCCATGGACTACGAGGACCGCGCCTGGCGGGAACGCACCGGACGCCTCCTCTGCGACCTGGCCGCCGAAGCCGCCCGGGTGGACCGGGTCTTCTGCGGTATCCCCATGCGCCTTAAATAGGCTGACAGGCGGGCCACACCGCACAGGGCCGGACGCCTGAGACAAAGGCTCCCCTTGAGCCGTAGGGGCGCATTGTATATGCGCCCATGCCCAGCCGCCGGAACTACCGGCCCCTGGTGGGGATCGGAAGCCGGTCTGGGCGGATATACAATCCGCCCCTACACGCGCAGCGCACTCCCCTCAAGGGGAGACTTTTCCCACAAAAACCTTGGAGGCACATTGCCATGAATCATCTCACCGCCCTGCTGTTGGGCTTTTGCATCGATTTGCTGCTGGGGGACCCCCGGTGGCTCTATCATCCGGTCCAGGCCATCGGCTGGCTCATCGTCAAGCTGGAGCCGCCTCTGCGGCGGGCCTTCCCGGATTCGGACCGGGGACAGGTCCGGGCGGGCGTCGCCCTGGTGATTCTGGTGGTGGGCATCACCGGCCTGGTCAGCGGCGGGGTTCTCTGGGGGCTTCACCGCCTCCATCCCATGGCGGGCTTTGCGGGCGAGGTGATTCTCTGCTGGCTGATCCTCGCCGCCAAGTCTCTGCGGACCGAGAGCATGAAGGTGGTCAAGGCCCTGGAGACCGGGACCCTGGACGACGGCCGCCGGGCCGTGTCCATGATCGTGGGCAGGGACACCGAGCATCTCAGCGAGGCGGAGGTCTTAAAGGCCGCCGTGGAGACCGTGGCCGAGAACGCCTCCGACGGCATTCTGGCGCCGCTCCTGTTCGCCGCGGTCCTGGGCCCGGTGGGCGGCATCTGCTACAAGGCCGTCAACACCATGGACTCCATGGTGGGCTACAAAAATGACCGGTACCTCTACTTCGGCCGGGCGGCGGCCAAGCTGGACGACGTGCTCAACTTCCTTCCGGCGCGGATTTCGGGCGTTCTCATGGCCGCGGCGGCCTGTCTGGGCTTCGACGGGAAGAACGCCTTCCGCATTTTCTTCCGGGACCGGAAGAACCACGCCTCGCCCAACTCGGCCCACACCGAGGCGGCCTGCGCCGGGGCGCTGGGGCTCCAGCTGGGCGGCACCCACGACTACTTCGGCAAGCCCGTGGTCAAGCCCGCCATCGGCGACGATCTCCGGGCCGTGACCCGGGGCGACGTGGCCGCGGCCAACCGGCTGGCTCTCACCACGGCCCTGCTGGCCCTGCTGATTTTTGATGTGCTGCCTCTGGCGGCGTTTGGGAGGCTTTTTGGATGGTAAATTCCCACGGCGGCGATTTGAACTGGGCAAAAACACAATATGCCGGGGAAATCCTGGACTTTTCGGTCAACTGCAACCCCCTGGGGACGCCCCCGGCGGCGGTGGAGGCGGCCCGGGCCGCCCTGTCGGACACCGGCTGCTACCCGGACCCGGCCTGCACCGAGCTCCGGGCGGCCATCGCGGCTATGGACGGGACTGACCCGGACCGGGTCTTCTGCGGCAGCGGCGCGGCGGAGGTGATCTTCCGTCTGGCCCTGGCCCTGCACCCCCGGACCGCCCTGCTGACGGCCCCGGCCTTCTCGGAGTACGAGACCGCCCTGACCCGGGTGGGCTGCGCCTGCCGGTTTCACACCCTGCGGGAGGGAGAACACTTCGACGTCACGGACCGCATTCTCGCGGACCTCACCGAGGCCGTGGAGCTTCTCTTCCTCTGCACCCCCAACAACCCCACGGGCCGGTGCATCGAGCCGGACCTGCTGGCGCGGATTTTGGAGAAATGCGAGGCCGTGGGCGCGTACCTCATTGTAGACGAATGCTTCCTGCCGCTGGCGCGGAGCGGGCCCGGCATGGCCCCGCTGCTGCCGGAGCATCCGAAGCTGATTCTGCTCCGGGCCTTCACCAAGAGCTACGCGGTCCCGGCTCTGCGGCTGGGCTACTGTCTGGCCGACCCGGACTTGATTGCCCGGCTGGAGACCTGGGGGCCCTGCTGGAACGTCTCCGGTCCCGCCCAGGCGGCGGGGCTGGCCTGCTGTGATCTGCCCCAGTGGCCGGAGCAGGGGAGAGCCCTGCTGGAGACGGCGCGGCCCTCGCTCCAACGGGGCCTGACGGCCCTGGGCTGCCAAGTGGTCTCCGGCGAGGCCAACTATCTCCTGTTCCGGCTGCCCGGGGTCACCGATCTGAAGGCCCGGATGCTGGGCCGGGGCATTCTGCTGCGCAGCTGCGCCAACTACCGGGGGCTGGGGCCCGACTGGTACCGGACGGCGGTGCGGACGCCCGGGGAAAATCAAATCTTACTCGACACATTGGCGGCGGTGCTGGCCGCCGGGGAGGCGTAATCATGGCAAAACCCATTATGGTCCAGGGTACCACGTCCAACGCGGGCAAGAGCTTTCTGGCCGCGGCCCTCTGCCGCATCTTCCGCCAGGACGGCCACACCGTGGCCCCCTTCAAGTCCCAGAATATGGCCCTCAACTCCTTTATCACCGGCGAGGGCCTGGAGATGGGCCGCGCCCAGGTGATGCAGGCCGAGGCCGCGGGCATCGCCCCCAGCGTGAAGATGAACCCCATTCTCTTGAAGCCCACCAACGACACCGGCTCCCAGGTCATCGTGGGCGGCGAGGTCCGGGGGACCATGTCGGCCCGGGACTACTTCGCCATGAAGAAGACCCTGATCCCCGACATTCTGGCCGCCTACAACAGCCTTTCCGCCGACCACGAAATCCTGGTGCTGGAGGGCGCGGGCAGTCCGGCGGAGATCAATTTGAAGTCCGACGACATCGTCAATATGGGCATGGCCAAGCTGGCCAAGGCCCCGGTGCTGCTCTGCGCCGACATCGACCGGGGCGGCGTCTTCGCCAGCCTCTACGGCACCGTGGCCCTGCTGGACCCCGACGAGCGGGCCATGGTCAAGGGCCTGATTATCAACAACTTCCGGGGCGACAAGACCATTCTGGACCCCGGCGTGAAGATGCTGGAGGATCTGACCGGCATCCCGGTGGTGGGGGTGGTGCCCCATATGACCGTGGACCTGGACGACGAGGATTCTCTCACCGCCCGCTTCGGCCGCGGCGGCAAAAAGGCCCCGCTGGATATCGCCGTGGTGCGGCTGCCCCGGATCTCCAACTTCACCGACTTCAACGCCCTGGAGCGGCTGGACGCGGTGTCCCTGCGGTATATCGCGTCCCCGGCGGAGCTGGGCAGCCCCGATGCGGTGATTCTCCCCGGCACCAAGAACACCATGGACGACCTCCGGTGGCTCCGGCAGAGCGGCCTGGAGGCGGCGATTTTGAAGCACGTCAGCCGCGGCGGGGCCTTGGTGGGCATCTGCGGCGGCTACCAGATGCTGACGGATTTGATCTCCGACCCCGAGGGGGCAGAGGCAGGCGGCGAAATTCGCGGCATGGGCCTGCTGCACGGCGAGACCCTCTTCTACGGCGAGAAGTCCCGGACCCGGGTCACCGGCGTGGTGCAGGGGGCCCAGGGGATCTTTGCCGGGCTCAACGGCGCGGCCTTCGAGGGCTATGAGATTCACATGGGCCGCACCACCGGCGACATCGGCTTTGCGTCCCTGACCCGGGACGGCGCGTCCAGCCCCGACGGCATGGCCGCGGGCAGCGTCTGGGGCAGCTACGTCCACGGCATCTTCGACAAGGGCGCATTCGCCCGGGCCTTTGTGGACTGCCTCTTGAAGGCCAAGGGCCTGGAGGGGACCGCCGACGTGGAGGACTGGGAGACCTATAAAGCCCGGCAGTACGACATCCTGGCCGACGGCGTGCGAAAGGCCCTGGATATGGACCAGATTTATCGGATTTTGGAGGAAGGCATATGAAAATCGAACTGGCGCGGGTGGCCCCCGCCGACATTGAAGCCCGCAGCATGGAGATCATCCGCTCGGAGCTGAAGACGCCCCTGGACCCGGAAAACGAGGCGGTGATTCTCCGGGCCATCCACACCACCGCCGATTTTGACTATGCCGAGACGCTGACCTTCTCCCCCGGCGCGGTCCGAAAGGGCGTGGAGGCATTGCTGCACGGGGCCAGCGTGGTCACCGATACCACCATGGCCCTCTCGGGCATCAACAAGCGGGTCCTTCATAAGCTGGGGGGCGAGGCGTATAATTTTATCGCGGACCCGGAGGTGGCCCAGGCCGCCAAGGACCGGGGCGTCACCCGGGCCACGGTCAGCATGGAGCACGCCGCCGCCCTGGGGAAGCACCTGATTTACGCCATCGGCAACGCCCCCACGGCCCTGGTCCGGCTCTATGAGCTGTGGCGGGAGGGGCAGCTGCCGGAACCGGCCCTGATTATCGGCGTGCCCGTGGGCTTCGTCAACGTGGTGGAGGCCAAGGAGCTGATCTGCACCATGGACTGCCCCTACATCGTGGCCCGGGGCCGCAAGGGCGGCAGCAATCTGGCCGCAGCCATCGTCAACGCCCTGCTGTACACCGCATCGAAGAACGAAAGAGAGTGACCGCCATGAAGCAAGCGATTTTGGCCGTATCCTTCGGCACCACCTATCCCGACACCCTGGAGAAGACCATCGCCGCCACCGAGGCCGCCCTGGCCGAAGCCTACCCCGGCTGGCCGGTCTACCGGGCCTTCACCAGCGGCATGATCCTCAAAAAGCTCCGGCAGCGGGACGGCGTGGAGATCGACAACGTGGCCCAGGCCATGGCCCGGCTGGAGCGGGAGGGCTATACCCAGGTGGCGGTCCAGTCCACCCATGTGATGCACGGCGAGGAATATGAGAAGATGCTGGCCCAGCTGGAGCCCTACAAGCTGACCATGGAGATTGCCGTGGGCGCGCCGCTGCTCCACGCCCAATCCGACTACGAGGCCGTGGCCGACGCCCTGCTCTCGTGGCTGCCCCTGCCCGCCGACGGGGAGGCGCTGGTCCTGATGGGCCACGGCACGGCCCATTTCGCCAATTCCGCCTATGCCCAGATGGAGCACGTGCTCCAGAGCCGGTGCCCCCGAATCTACATCGCCACGGTGGAGGGCTATCCGACCCTGGATTCCGTGGCGGAGCAGCTACAGCGGCAGCCCGAGATTCGCCGCCTGACCCTGGCCCCCTTTATGCTGGTGGCCGGGGACCACGCCCGCAACGACATGGCCGGCGGCGAGGACTCCTGGAAGGAAGTGCTGGAGGGCAAGGGCTACGAAGTAGCCTGCATTTTGCAGGGCCTGGGCGAGTGTCCCGCCATTCAGAAGCTCTTCGTGGCCCACTGCGCCGAGGCCATGGAGCGGCTGCGCCGGGGCGGCAAGCTCTACGGCGTGGGCGTCGGCCCCGGCGACCCGGAGCTCCTGACCCTCAAGGCGGTGCGGGTACTGCGGGAGGCAGACGTGGTCCTGGTGCCCGACTCGGTGAAGGCCGATAAGACGGCCCTCCATATCGCCTCGGCCTACCTCCAGAACAAGACCGTGGAGACCGTCACCACCCCCATGGTCCGGGACAAGGCCGTGGTGGACGCGGCCTATACCGCCGCCGCCGACCGGATCTGCGCCCTGCTGGACCAGGGCAAGCAGGTGGCCTTCCTGACCCTGGGCGACCCGACGGTCTACTCCACCTATATGTACATCCACGAAAAGGTGCTGGCCCGGGGCTACGACGTGGAGGTGGTGCCCGGCGTGCCCAGCTTCTGCGCCGCCGCGGCACGGCTGAACCTGTCTCTCTGTCAGGGGTCCGAGCCGCTGCTGATCGTCCCGGCCTCCCACGGGGCCGAGGGGCTGCTGGACGTCAAGGCCAACAAGGTCTTTATGAAGGCGGGCAAGTCCATTCTGGAGCTCCAAAGCCAGCTCCGGGATCGGGGCCTGCTGGACCACGCGGCCATGGTGGAGAACTGCTCCATGGAGAACGAGCGCGTCTACCCCCGCTTCGCCGACCTCCAGGAGGCCAGCGGCTACTTCTCCCTGGTCATCGCCAAGGAGGGGTGGAAATGAGCCTGACCATGTCCGGCCTGGACTGCCACCGGACGCCCCTGGCCCTCCGGGAGCAGCTGGCCTTCTCCGGCGAGGGGCTCCGGCGGGCGTTGGACCATCTGCGGGACCAGCCCGGCGTCACCGGCTGCGTGCTGCTCTCCACCTGCAACCGGACGGAGCTCTATCTGACCGGCGACAGCGAGACCCCTTGGCGGCTCCTGTGCCGGGTGGCCGGGGTCAGCGAGGAGCAGCTGCGGCCCTATTTCGAGACCCGCACCGGCCTGGACGCCGCCCGGCATCTGACCGAGGTGGCCTGCGGCCTCCACTCCCAGATCCTCGGCGAGGATCAGATCATCACCCAGGTCCGCACGGCCCTGGACGCGGCCCTGGAGGCCCGGACCGCCGATCCGGTGCTGGCGGCCCTGTTCCGCCACGCGGTCACCGCCGGGAAGCGGGCCAAGACCCAGGTGTCCGTCACCCGGGACGCGCCGTCCCTGGGCGGCCAGTGCCGCGACGTGCTCCGGCGGGAGCTGGGGACCCTGGATGGCAAGCGCGTCTTAGTCATCGGCAACGGCCAGATGGGACGGCTGGCCGCCGAGACCCTGCGGGCCGCCGGGGCCCAGGTGTCCGTCACCCTGCGGACCTACCGCCACGGCGAGACCGTGGTCCCCGCCGGGTGCGGCACCGTGCCCTATGAGGACCGCATCGCCGCCCTGGAGGGCATGGACGCGGTGATCTCCGCCACCACCAGCCCCCACTACACCCTGACCAAGCAGCAGCTGGAGACCGTGGTCCGCCGTCCGAGCATCGCCGTGGATCTGGCCGTGCCCCGGGATATCGAACCCGCCTGCGCCGCCCTCCTGACCTGCTACGACACCGACGCCCTGGGCGCGGCGGGGCCCGGCAGCCCCGAGGAGAAATCCGCCCTGGAGAAAATCGCCTGGGAGGAGCTGGAGCGGTTTCACCAGTGGCTCCGGCGGCAGACGGCGGCGGAGCGGCCGCTGCGCTTTCCCATCTTCCTGGACCTCAGCGGGAAAAAGGTGGTGCTGGTGGGCGGCGGGGCCATCGCGGCCCGGCGCATCGGCGTGCTGCGGCAATTCGGCTGCGAGATCACGGTCATCGCTCCGACCCTCTCCTGCCGGGCCGACGATCTCACTTGGCTGGCCCGGCCCTACTGTGAAGGAGATTTGGAGGGCGCGGCCCTGGCCATCGCCGCTACCAACGACCGGTCGGTGAACCGCCGGGTCGGCGAGGACGCCAAGGCCCTGGGCATCCCCGTGTCCGTGGCCGACTGCGAGGCCGAATGCAGCTTCTATTTCCCCGCCATCTGCGTCGGGGACGGACTGGTGGCCGGGGTCGTCTCCGAGGGGAAGGACCACCACCGGACAGCGCGGGCGGCCAAGGCCATCCGCAAGGTATTGGAGGAACTGCCATGAATATCAAAATCGGCAGCCGGGAGAGCCGTCTGGCGGTAATCCAGAGCCAGCTGGTCATGGACGCCATCGCCGCGGCCCATCCCGACGTGACGCTGGAGCTGGTGACCATGAAGACCACCGGCGATAAAATTCTCGACCGCACCCTGGAGCAGATCGGCGGCAAGGGCCTCTTCGTCCGGGAGCTGGACCAGGCTCTGCGGGACGGCCGGGCCGACTTCACGGTCCACTCCCTGAAGGATATGCCCATGGAGACGCCCGAGGACCTGCCTCTGGCGGCATTCTCGGACCGGGCCGACCCCCGGGACTGCCTGGTGCTGCCCGCGGGCGTGACCCAGTGGGACCGCTCCAAGCCCGTGGGCTGCGCCTCCAAGCGGCGGCAGCTCCAGCTGAAGGCCCTCTACCCGGAGCTCATAGTGCAGCCGGTCCGGGGCAATGTCCAGACCCGGCTGAAAAAGCTGGATTCCGGCCAGTTCGGCGCGCTGGTGCTGGCGGCGGCGGGTCTCAAGCGGCTGGGCCTGGAGGGGCGGATCGCCCGGTACTTCGAGCCCACGGAGCTGCTGCCCGCGGCGGGGCAGGGGATTCTGGCGGTCCAGACCCGGCGGGGCATGGATACGGCGGTGCTGGACGCGGTCCGGGACGAGGCCGGAACCTGCTGCGCCCTGGCGGAGCGGGCCTTCGTCCGGGCCCTGGGCGGCGGCTGCACCTCGCCGGTGGCGGCCTATGCCACCGTGGACGGCGACACCCTGACGTTGACGGGGCTCTACGTCAGCTCCGACGAGACCGTGGTCAAAAAAGAGACCCGGACCGGCCCCAAGGCTCAGGCGGAAGCATTGGGCGCGGCCTTGGCCCGGGAGATGGGAGGACTGGAACCATGATCGGCAATGTCATTCTGGTGGGCGCGGGTCCCGGCGACCCGGGCCTGCTGACCCGCAAGGGCCGCTGGGCCATCCGGCAGGCCCAGGTGGTGGTCTACGACCGGCTGGTCAGTCCGGCCATTCTGGCTCTGATTCCCGCCGGTGCCCGGACCATCGACGTGGGCAAGGAGGCCAGCCATCACAAGGTGCCCCAGCACGAAATCAACGAGATTTTGCTCCGGGAGGCTCAGGCGGGCTATCGCGTGGTCCGGCTCAAGGGCGGCGACCCCTTCCTCTTCGGACGGGGCGGCGAGGAGCTGGAGCTTTTGAAGGCCCACGGCATTCCCTTTGAGGTGGTGCCCGGCGTCACCTCGGCCCTGTCGGTCCCGGCCTACGCCGGCATTCCGGTGACCCACCGGGACTTCTGCTCGTCGCTGCACATCATCACCGGCCACGCCAAGGCCGGGGCGGAATTGAAAATCGACTTCGGGGCCCTCTGCCGCACCCAGGGCACATTGGTGTTCCTGATGGGCGTCACGGCCCTGCCGATGATCTGCGAGGGGCTTTTGAAGGCCGGGATGGACCCGGCCATGCCCGCCGCCGTGGTGGAGCGGGGCATGACGCCGAGGCAGCGGAAGCTGGTCTCCACCCTGGGAGAACTGCCCCAGGCGGCCCGGGCGGCGCGGATTGAGAGTCCGGCCATCATCGTGGTGGGAAAGGTCTGCCAGCTCTCGGACCAGTTCGACTGGTTTGACGCGCTGCCCCTCAAGGGCCGCACCGTGGTGGTGACGCGCCCGAAGGACCGGGCCGGGACCCTCTCGAAGAAGCTCCGGGCCCTGGGGGCCGAGGTGGTGGAGTATCCCTGTATCGAGACCGTGGAGCGGGCCGAGAACCCGGCGCTGGACGCGGCCATGGAGCAGCTGGGGCACTATCGCTGGCTGGTGTTCACCAGCCCCGCCGGGCCGGAGATCTTTATGGAGCGGCTTTGGAAGCGGGGCCTGGACGCCCGGGCCCTGGCGGGTGTGAAGCTGGCGGCCATCGGCCCCAAGACGGCTGGAGCCCTGGGCCGCTGCGGGCTCCGGGCCGACCTGGTGCCGGAGGTCTACGACTCGGACCATCTGGCCAAGGCGCTGGAGGCCGTGGAGGGGCCGGTGCTCCTCTGCCGGGCCAGCCGGGGCAGCCAGGCACTGCCGGAACTTTTTTCCGCCCGGGGGATACCCTTTGACGACATTCCGTGCTATGATACGGTATATGAGAGCCCCGACGCCGGGGCGGTCCTGCCGCTGCTGGAGGGGGAGACCTGGGTGACCTTCACCAGCGCCTCCACGGTCCGGGGCTTCGTCCAGAGCCTTCCCGGCGCGGACCTTTCTCATGTGCTGGGCCTGTGCATCGGCGAACAGACCGCCCGGGAGGCCCGAACCCACGGCCTGACCGTCCGCGTGGCCCGAGAGGCCACCATGGAATCCCTGGTGGAGCTGATTCGGGAAACGGGAGCAGGGGAATAGGTGCGGCCCTGGCGGGCCCGCCTCCGGATTCGCCGTAGGGGCGCATTATATATGCGCCCTGTCCAGGCTGCCGGAACGGCCGGGGCCCGGAACGTAACGCACCGGGTTCGGGCGGATATACAATCCGCCCCTACGGACCCGCCTGCAATGTTTTCGTAGGGGCGGGGTTGATCCCCGCCCGGAAGGAACGATTTAACATCTTCAAAGGAAGTGTTTTACCATGGAACTTTCCATTCGTCCCCGGCGGCTGCGGTCTTCGGATACGCTGCGCCGGATGGTGCGGGAGACCCGCGTCTCTCCCGAGAGCCTGATTTACCCCCTCTTTATCGTCGAGGGGGAGAACCTCGTGGAGCCCATCCCGTCTCTGGACGGCCAGTGGCGCTATTCCCCGGACCGGGTCTGTGAGGCCGTCGAGGCCTGCCGCGCCGTGGGCGTCAACAAGGTGCTGCTCTTCGGCATCCCGGCCCATAAGGACGCCTGCGGCTCCGAGGCCTGGAACCCCGACGGCGTGGTCCAGCAGGGCATCCGGGCCATCAAGGCCAAGTACCCCGACTGCTATGTCATCACCGACGTCTGCATGTGCGAGTACACCGACCACGGCCACTGCGGCATTCTCTGCGGCCACACCGTGGACAACGACAAGACCCTGGAGGTCCTCTCCAAGACGGCCCTCTCCCACGTCCAGGCCGGAGCCGATATGGTGGCCCCCTCGGATATGATGGACGGCCGCGTGGCCGCCATCCGCCGGATTCTCGACGAAAACGGCTATGAGACCGTGCCGATTATGGCCTATTCCGCCAAGTACGCCTCGGCCTTCTACGGCCCCTTCCGGGACGCCGCCGGGTCCGCCCCCGCCTTCGGCGACCGCCGGGGCTATCAGATGGACCCCCACAACCGCCGGGAGGCCATCCGCGAGTGCGCCCTGGATGTGGAGGAGGGGGCCGATATCCTGATGGTCAAGCCCGCCCTCAGCTATCTCGACATCATCCGCGAGGTGTCCGACACCTTTGACCTGCCCCTGTGCGCCTACCAGGTCAGCGGCGAATATGCCATGATCAAGGCCGCCGGAGCCGCCGGACTCATCGACGAGTACCGGGTCATGTGCGAGAGCGCCCTGTCCATCTTCCGGGCCGGAGCCGGGATTCTGATTACCTACTTCGCCAAGGAGCTGGCCGAGGCCATGGGGAAGGGGGATCTGGGCTGATGACCAAGTCGGAAACTCTCTTCACCGCGGCCCAGCAGGTGCTGCCCGGCGGCGTCAACTCCCCGGTCCGGGCCTGCCGCGCCGTGGGGACGTATCCCCGGTTTCTCCAGGCCGGGAAGGGCAGCCGCGTCACCGACGTGGACGGCCATGACTACATCGATCTGATCTGCTCCTGGGGTCCGCTGATTCTGGGCCACGCCCATCCGGCGGTGGAGGAGGCCGTGGTAGAGGCCGCGAAAAACGGCCTGAGCTTCGGCGCGCCCACCGAAATCGAGGTGGAGATGGCCCAGCTGGTCTGCCGGATGTCCGGCATGGAGATGGTGCGGATGGTCAACTCCGGCACCGAGGCCGTCATGTCGGCCCTGCGGCTGGCCCGGGGGGCCACGGGCCGCAGCAAGATCATCAAATTCGCCGGGTGCTACCACGGCCATTCCGATTCCATGCTGGTCAAGGCCGGGTCCGGCGCATTGACCGGCGGCGCGCCCGATTCCGCCGGCGTGCCCCAGGAGATGGCCGCCGATACCTTGACCGCCACTTATAACGACGCCGCCAGCGTCCGCACCCTGCTGGAGGCCAACCACGGCCAGGTGGCCGCGGTTATCGTCGAGCCCGTGGCCGCCAATATGGGCGTGGTACCGCCCCAGCCCGGCTTCCTGGAGGCGCTGCGGGGCCTCTGCGACGCCTTCGGGGCGCTCTTGATCTTTGACGAGGTCATCACCGGCTTCCGGCTGGCCGCCGGCGGCGCTCAGAGCTACTACGGCGTCCGGGCCGACCTGGTGACCTACGGCAAGATCATCGGCGGCGGTATGCCCGTGGGAGCCTACGCCGGCAGCCGAAAGCTGATGGAGCAGGTGGCCCCCCTGGGCCCGGTCTATCAGGCCGGTACCCTGTCGGGCAACCCGGTGGCCATGGCCGCGGGCCTGACCCAGCTGCGGATTCTCGACCAGAACCCCGACGTCTATACCAAGCTGGAGCGCCTGGGCCAGCGGCTCCAGACCGGCCTGGAGGACGCCTTCCTCAGCGCCCGGATTCCCGCCCGGGTCAACCGCGTGGGCTCGGTGCTGACCGTGTTCTTCACCGGCAAGCCCGTCACCGGCTACGACCAGGCCCGGTCCTGTGACCTCCAGCGATTCGCCCGCTGGTACCGCGGCCTGCTGGACCACGGCATCTATGCCGCCCCCAGCCAGTTCGAGGCCATGTTCCTCTCCGCCGCCCACACCGCGGAGGAGATCGACCAGATCATCGCCGCCGCCAGAGAAATCGCCAAGACCCTGTAACAGGCGGCGTTCCGTAGGGGCCGATGCCCACATCGGCCCGCCAGCCTCCGTGTGCAAGGCAGTCCGCCCTACGGACGGGGCCCAACGCACAGCGTAGGGGCGGCTATCAGCCGCCCGACCAGGCCCCCGATTCCCGCCGTATCCTCGCCGAACGCCGTAGGGCGGCATGCCCACATGCCGCCGGGACCGGGCCGCGTTGACCGCAGGCCCTGGCGGTTCCGAGGGTGCGGTCCGGGCGGGCATGAAGCCCGCCCCTACGGGCCCGCCTCCGGTTTTGCCGTAGGGGCGGCCTATATGGCCGCCCGTGGGGCAGGTGCGATTCTATGCGAACCTGCGGCAAATTGCCGGTGCGGTCCGGGCGGCTGATAGCCGCCCCTACGGGCCCGCCTTCGGGTTTGCCGTAGGGGCGGGGTTTATCCCCGCCCGGCCTTTGAAAGGAGAAATTCCATGTATCAACGTCTCACGGAGCCCACGCCGGAGGGGTATCGGGCCGATGCTGACGCCGCGCTGGAGCGGCTGGGGCGGCTGGAGGATCGGATTGCCAAGCTCCAGGCCGAATATGACCAGACCGTCGCCTCCATGGAAGCCCTGGCCGCCCAGGGCAAGGAGAAAACCGTCACCTACCGCCAGCTGATGGGCAACAAGATGACCCTGCGGGAAATTCTGTACCGTATGGGCTGCCTGTAGCCGCGCCGGAACCTTTTTTACAAAAAATTTTCCGATTATTCTTGTCAAATCTCCAATTATAGGGTACCATAGTCGTACGGATATCTACAGGAGGTGTGTGGAAATGACCAACCGTACCAAGCTGACCATCCTCATCGGCGCGGTGGCTGCCGTCATCAGCGCCCTGGTGCTGATTCTCGTCTTCTGGGACAAGCTGCTGGCCCTGTGCCCCTGCCGGAAGCGTGAGGCCGATGACTATGACGACGAGCTGTCGGACTATGCCGATCTGAATGAGGGCTGAGCCCCTGCACCTCTTCGGGTTGGCCTGACCGGCCCGAGGAGGTTTATTTTGCATCTTTTTACCCCGGAGGAACCCCATGTTTCAACCCCTGACCCCCGCCCATCGGGCGGATTACCTGGCCCTGGTCCAGGCCTTTTACGGCTCTGACGCTGTGGACCACCCCATTCCCCTGTCCCATGCCGAAGCGACCTTCGACGCCATCGCCCATGGCTCGCCCTTCCTGGCGGGCTACCTCTTCCTCCACGCCGGGCAGGCCGCCGGCTACGCCCTGCTGATGAAGACCTGGTCCCAGGAGGCCGGCGGGCTGGTGGTCTGGCTGGATGAGCTCTACATCGCCCCGGCCTTCCAGGGCCATGGCCTCGGCTCCGCCTTTCTGCGGGCGCTGCCGGACCTCTTCCCCAACGCCGCCGCCTTCCGCCTGGAGGTGACGCCCTGCAACCAGGGCGCCCGGAACCTCTACAGCCGGATGGGCTACGCGCCCCTGGGCTATGAGCAGATGATCCTGACGCCCCAAACAAGGGCTTGACAAACCCAGGCCGCCTCGGTATAATATGTCGGATTGCGAAGAATTTAAGGCCCTTATGGCCGGAAGGGAGCCCCAGCATGTGGAATATCCATTCTGAACAGGCCCGGAAAGACTTCCCCCGACTGGAGGAGTTTCTTTCTCTTCTTCCCCAGAATCGCGACTATACTGTGTTTCCCGGTTTCGCGGATGTCCATGTGCATCTGCGTGAACCGGGTTTTTCTTATAAGGAGACCATCGCCTCGGGAACCCGGGCCGCGGCCCACGGCGGCTATACCGCCGTCTGCGCCATGCCCAACCTGAACCCGGTGCCGGACAGCGGCGAACACCTGGAAGTCCAGGAGGCCGCCATCGCCGCCGGGGCCGTGATCCATGTCTATCCCTACGGCGCCATTACCGTGGGCGAGCAGGGGGAGGCTCTGGCCGATCTGGCCGCCCTGGCCCCCCGGGTCTGCGGCTTCTCCGACGACGGCCGGGGCGTTCAGGCCCGGGCCATGATGGAGGACGCCATGGTGGAGGCCAAGGCACTGGGCAAGGTCATCGCCGCCCACTGCGAGGACAATTCCCTGCTCCACGGCGGCTATATCCACGACGGCCAATACGCCCGGACCCACGGCCACAAGGGCATCTGCTCCGAGAGCGAATGGGGCCCCATCGCCCGGGATCTGGAGCTGGCCGCCAAGACCGGCTGCAAGTATCACGTCTGCCACATCTCCACCAAGGAGAGCGTGGAGCTGATCCGCCAGGCCAAAAAGTCCGGCGTGGACGTCACCTGCGAGACCGGCCCCCACTACCTGGTGCTGGACGACAGCTGCCTCCGGGAGGACGGCCGCTTTAAAATGAACCCGCCCCTCCGGGACCGCAGCGACCGGGAGGCCCTGGTGGAGGGCCTGCGGGACGGCACCATCGATATGATCGCCACGGACCACGCCCCCCACAGCGCCGAGGAAAAGGCCCGGGGCCTTGCCAAGTCGGCCATGGGCGTCGTCGGCATCGAGACGGCCTTCCCGGTGGTCTATACCTACCTGGTCAAGCCCGGTCTCGTGCCCCTGGAGACCGTGGTCAACGCCCTGACCGTCAACCCCCGGACCCGGTTCGGCCTGCCCCTGGGCGAGGACTTCTCGGTCTGGGACCTGGAGGACCGGTACGTCATCGACCCCGAGACCTTCCTGAGCCTGGGCCGGGCCACGCCCTTCGCGGGCATGGAGGTCCAGGGAAGAAATCTGCTCACCGTCTGCGGCGGCAAGGCCGTCTGGCAGGCAGAAAGGAGTTAAGATGCAGCAGCAGCTCTGCCGCGTCCTGGAAAACGCGGCCCTCACCGACGCGGTGTGGCGGATGCGCCTCTCGGCCGATCCCGCCGCCGTCACCGCCCCCGGTCAGTTTGTAAACCTCAAGCTGCCGGGCCTCTACCTCCGCCGCCCCATCTCCCTCTGCGACTGGGACGAGGCAAGCCTGACCCTGGTCTACAAGGTCGTGGGCAAGGGCACCGACGCCATGACCCGCATCCGCCCCGGCCACAGCCTGGATACCCTGGTGGGCCTGGGCAACGGCTACGATCTCACGAAATCCGGCGACGCGCCGCTCTTAATCGGCGGCGGCGTGGGCATCCCGCCCCTCTACGGCCTCTGCAAGGCCCTGCTGCAGGATGGAAAGCGCCCCACGGTGATCCTGGGCTTCAACACCAGCGCCGAGATCTTCTATGAACAGGAATTCCGCGCCCTGGGCGTGCCGGTCCACATCACCACGGTGGACGGCTCCTGCGGCGTCAAGGGCTTCGTCACCGATGTGATGAAAGACCTGACCTACACCTACTTCTACACCTGCGGCCCCGGGCCCATGTTCCGGGCCGTGGAGAAGACCGCCGCCACCTCGGGCCAGTACAGCTTTGAGGAGCGCATGGGCTGCGGCTTCGGCGCGTGCATGGGCTGCTCCATCGAGACGAAGGTCGGCCCCCGGCGGGTCTGTAAGGACGGCCCGGTCTTTGAACGGGAGGTGATCCTGTGGTAAACACCCAAGTAACCCTCTGCGGCGTGACGCTGGATAACCCCGTCATCCCCGCCAGCGGCACCTTCGGCTTCGGCCAGGAGTTCGCCCAGCTCTACGACATCAACTGTCTCGGCTCCTTCTCCTTCAAGGGCACCACCCTGCATCCCCGGTTCGGCAACCCCACGCCCCGGATCGCCGAGTGCCCCGCGGGTATGCTCAACGCCGTGGGCCTCCAGAACCCCGGCGTGGACCATGTGCTGGCCGAGGAGCTGCCGGCGCTGCAAAAAATCTTCCATAAGCCCGTCATGGCCAACGTCTCGGGCTTCTCCGTGGACGAGTACGTCCAGGTGGTGGAGAAGCTGGATGCCGTGGAGCAGATCGGCTGGTTTGAGGTGAATATCTCCTGCCCCAACGTCCACGGCGGCGGCATGAGCTTCGGCACCTGCCCCGACGCCGCGGCGGAAGTGACCAAGGCCGTCCGGGCTGTGACGAAAAAGCCGGTGATTTTGAAGCTTTCGCCCAACGTCACCGACATCGCCGCCATCGCCAAGGCCTGCGAGGACGCCGGAGCCGACGGCATCAGCCTGATTAACACCCTGCTGGGCATGCGGATGAACCTGCGGACGAGAAAGCCCCTGCTGGCCAACGTCACCGGCGGCTACTCCGGCCCCTCGGTGTTCCCGGTGGCCGTGCGGATGGTCTACCAGGTCTACGACGCCGTAAAAATCCCCATTGTGGGCATGGGCGGCGTCTCCAGCGCCGAGGACGTGCTGGAGATGATGCTGGCCGGCGCCACTGCCGTGGAGGTGGGCGCGGCCAACCTGGTGGACCCCTGGGCCAGCAAGAAGATTGTAGAAGCGCTGCCCCAGGTCATGGAGCAGTACGGCATTGAGAGCCTGTCCGAGATCATCGGCGCGGGCCACAGATAAATAGGAGGTACAACATGGGAAAAGACGTCATCATTGCCTGTGACTTTGCCAGCCGGGAAGCGACCCTGGCGTTCCTGGACCAGTTCACCGGCAAGAAGCCCTTTATCAAGATCGGCATGGAGCTCTACTACGCCGAGGGTCCCCAGATCGTCCGGGACCTGAAGGCCCGGGGCCATAAGATCTTCCTGGACCTGAAGCTCCACGACATTCCCAACACCGTGAAGAAGGCCATGGCGGTGCTCTCCAAGCTGGATGTGGACATGACCAACCTCCACGCCGCCGGAACCCGGACCATGATGGAGGCGGCTCTGGAGGGCCTGACCCGGCCCGACGGCACCCGGCCCCTGCTGATTGCCGTGACCCAGCTGACCTCCACCAGCCCCGAGGCCATGGAGCAGGACCTGCTGATTGAGAAGCCCATGGATCAGGTGGTCATGCACTACGCCAAGAACGCGGCCCTCTCGGGCCTGGACGGCGTGGTTTGCTCGCCCCTGGAGGCCGAGGCGGTCCACGGCGTCTGCGGCAAGCAGTTCCTGACCGTCACCCCCGGCGTCCGCTTCGCCGACGGCGACAAGGGCGACCAGGTCCGGGTCATGACCCCGGCCCAGGCCAAGGCCATCGGCTCCGACTATATCGTCGTGGGCCGCCCCATCACCGCCGCCGCCGACCCCGTGGCCGCCTACGAGCGCTGCCTGGCGGAGTTTGTGGACTGAATGCCTGCCGGTGCTGCCCGCCGCACCGGACGCCGTGAACGCAGACCGCATGACGCTCCAGCAGCTTCGGGAAACCCTGGATGCGGGCTATGCCGATTGGCAGTCCGGCCGCGTCACTCCGGCTGCCGAGGTGTTTTCCGAATTTCTGAAAGCGAATCCATGAAGCAGTATCAGGTTTTCACTTTACCTGCTGGCGGGTTTATAAAAATGCTTCCGGTCGTGCCGTAGGGGCGGCTATCAGCCGCCCGCCAGCGTGCAGTGAAACGTGAATAGTGAAGAGTGAATAAGTTGCGGCTTTGCCGCAAAGGAGGATATACGATGGAACACGTCCAAACCGTCATTGCCAAGGATCTTTTGAAGATCAAGGCCGTCTTTTTCCGGCCCTGGGAGCCCTTTACCTGGGCCAGCGGCATCAAGAGTCCCGTCTATTGCGACAACCGGCTGACCCTGACGGCCCCGGAGGTCCGCAACGATGTGGAGAACGCCCTGGCTGACGTCATCCGCGAGAAGTACCCCGACGTCCAGGTCCTGATGGGCACCTCCACCGCCGGCATCGCCCACGCGGCCATCACCGCCCATATCCTGGGCCTGCCCATGGGCTACGTCCGGTCCGGCAAGAAGGACCACGGCCGTCAGAACCAGATCGAGGGCCGTCTCGAGCCCGGCCAGAAGGTCGTCGTCGTGGAGGATCTGATCTCCACCGGCGGCAGCTGCATCGAAGTGGTGAATATCCTCCGGGAGGCCGGGGCCCAGGTCCTGGGCATCGTGAGCATCTTCACCTACGGCATGCAGAAGGGCCTGGACCGGCTCAAGGAGGCCCAGGTGGAGAACACCAGCCTGACCAATTTCGACCATATCGCCGAAGTCGCGGCCCAGGAGGGCTATATTCAGCCGGCCGACATCGAAAAACTCATCAAATTCCGCAACAATCCCTCGGATGAAAGCTGGATCGGAGGTAACCAATGAGAAGCATCATCGATATTCTGGATCTTTCCGTGGAGGAGCTGGATGAACTGGTGGCCAAGGCCCAGGACATCATGGCCAACCCGGAGAAGTACGCCCACAAGTGCGCGGGCAAGAAGCTGGCCACCATGTTCTACGAGCCCTCGACCCGGACCCGTCTGAGCTTCGAGGCCGCCATGTATGAGCTGGGCGGCAACGTGCTCAGCGTGGCCAGCGCCGCCAGCTCCTCCGCCGCCAAGGGCGAGAGCGTCGCCGACACCGCCCGGATGATCAGCTGCTACGCCGATATTCTGGCCATGCGGCATCCCAAGGAGGGCGCGCCGCTGGTGGCCTCCCTCAACGCCACGATCCCGGTCATCAACGCCGGTGACGGCGGCCACAACCACCCCACCCAGACCCTGGCCGACCTGCTCACCATCCACTGTGAGAAGGGCCGGTTCACCGATCTGACCATCGGCCTCTGCGGCGACCTGAAGTTCGGCCGGACGGTCCACTCCCTGATCGCCGCCATGTGCCGCTACCCCGGCGTCAAGTTCGTGCTGATCTCCCCCGAGGAGCTGAAGCTCCCCAGCTACGTCAAGACCCAGCATATCAAGCCCAGCGGCCATGAATACGTCCAGACCACCGATCTGGAGGCCGTTATGCCCCAGCTGGACGTGCTGTATATGACCCGCGTCCAGAAGGAGCGGTTCTTCAACGAGGAGGACTATCTGCGCCTCAAGGACAGCTATATCCTCACCCCGGAGAAGCTGAAAACCGCCAAGCAGGACCTGATTATCATGCATCCGCTGCCCCGGGTCAACGAGATCAGCGTGGCCGTGGACCAGGACCCCAGAGCCTGCTACTTCAAGCAGGCGCTCTACGGCAAGTTTATGCGGGAAGCCCTGATTCTGAAACTTCTGGAGGTGGACTGAGATGAATATTGACTCCATTATCAACGGCATTGTCATCGACCATATCGCCGCGGGCCGGGGTATGATGCTCTATAAGCTGCTGCATCTGGACCGGCTGGACTGCTCCGTGGCGATTATCAAGAACGTCCACAGCAACAAGATGGGCAAGAAGGACATCATCAAGGTGGACGCGGCCATCGATCTCAACACCGATGTCATCGGCTATGTGGACCCCAACGCCACGGTCAACGTGATCCGCGACGGCAGGCTGGTGGAGAAAAAGGCCATCGTCCTGCCGGAGAGATTGGTCAACGTCATTCGCTGCAAGAACCCCCGGTGCATCTCCACCACCGAGCAGGAGCTGCCCCAGGTCTTCGTCCTCACCGACCGGGAGAAGGGCGTCTACCGCTGCCGCTACTGCGAGACCAAAGCAGAGCGCCAGGGTTAAAACGAAATCAGGCCCCCAACGGGGCCTGATTTCGTTTTGCGAAGAACTGCCAGCTCCCCTCGAAGGGAGCCTTTCTCTTATGCGACGCACTCCCAAGCCTCCCCTTGGTGCCCAAGGGGAGGTGGCAGGCCGAAGGCCTGACGGAGGGGATCAGAGCTTCCGATCATCGACGGCTTACAACCCCTCAGTCAGCCTACGGCTGACAGCTCCCCTTACACAGGGGAGCCTTTGTCCTCTCAGGCGACGCACCCTTAAGCCTCCCCTCGAGGAGAGGCCCGCAAGGGAGCGCCGCCAGCGGCGGAAGAAGCGACCGCAGCGGTTGGGCAGCCACTTGCCTTGGCGGACCGCAACGCGGGCCGGGAAGGCTTAGTGGCAACCCGGGGGCACGCGAAGCGT
>DVFN01000056.1 GCA_018713205.1 Candidatus Avoscillospira stercorigallinarum
ACGCTTCGCGTGCCCCCGGGTTGCCACTAAGCCTTCCCGGCCCGCGTTGCGGTCCGCCAAGGCAAGTGGCTGCCCAACCGCTGCGGTCGCTTCTTCCGCCGCTGGCGGCGCTCCCTTGCGGGCCTCTCCTCAAGGAGAGGCTTTGGACCCGGGCGGAATTGAAACTCAGTGGTGGAACAGGCGCATGCCGGTGAAGGCCATGGTCATGCCGTACTTGTTGCAGCAGTCGATGACCAGGTCGTCGCGGACGGAGCCGCCGGGCTGGGCGATGACGCTGACGCCGCTCTTGGCCGCCCGCTCGATGTTATCCGGGAAGGGGAAGAAGGCGTCGGAGCCCAGAGCCACGCCCTTCAGGCTGGCCAGGTACGCCCGCTGCTCGGCCCGGGCGAAGGGGGCGGGCTGCTCGGTGAAGTACTGCTGCCAAGCGCCGTCGGCCAGCACGTCCATATAGTCCTCGTTGAGATAGACGTCGATGACGTTGTCCCGCTCGGGACGGCCCAGCTCGGGCCGGAAGGGCAGGTTCAGCACCTTCTCGTGCTGCCGCAGATGCCAGAGGTCGGCCTTGCTGCCGGCCAGCCGGGTGCAGTGGATGCGGCTCTGCTGGCCTGCGCCGACGCCGATGGCCTGGCCGTCTACGGCGTAGCAGACGGAGTTGGACTGGGTGTATTTCAGGGTAATCAGGGCCACCAGCAGGTTCAGCTGGTCCTCGCGGGACAGGGTCTTGTTCTCGGTGACCCGGTTCTCCAGCAGGGCCTCGTCGATCTTGAAGTTGTTGCGGCCCTGCTCGAAGGTGACGCCGTAGACCTGCTTGATCTCCTGGGGATCGGGGACGTAGTCGGGGTCGATGGCGACGATGTTGTAGCCGCCCTTGCGCTTGGTCTTGAGAATCTCCAGGGCCTCGTCGGTATAGCCGGGGGCGATGACGCCGTCGGAGACCTCCCGCTTGATGAGCTGGGCGGTGGTGGCGTCACAGACGTCGCTCAGGGCGATCCAGTCGCCGAAGGAGCTCATGCGGTCGGTGCCGCGGGCCCGGGCATAGGCGCAGGCCAGGGGGGACTCGTCCAGGCCCTCTACGTCGTCCACAAAGCAGGCCTTCTTCAGCGCCGGGGACAGAGGCCGGCCCAGAGCGGCGGAGGTGGGGCTCACGTGCTTGAAGGATGTGGCGCACGCCATGCCGGTGGCGGCCTTGAGCTCCTTGACCAGCTGATAGCTGTTCAGAGCGTCCAGGAAGTTGATATAGCCGGGGCGGCCGTTGAGGATGGTCAGAGGCAGTTCGGAGCCGTCGGCCATATAGATCTTGGCGGGCTTCTGGTTGGGGTTGCAGCCGTACTTCAGTTCAAATTCCTGCATGATACTCAATCCTTTCCAAACTTGTTGACGAGACGGTCCTCATACTGGCCGGCGACCGGGTCGGTGTAGCGGACATAGAGGGAGATGCGGTTGTTCTCGTTGAGGTTGTTCCAGAGGGTCTCGGTAAAGGCGTCCAGATCCTCGGGGACGTCGATCCGCCGGGGCTCGCCCTGGAAGGTGGGGATGGGGTTGCCGTTGTGCTCGTAGGTGTGGATCAGATGGCCCAGGCCGGGCAGCGCCGGGTAGGCGTAGCAGTAGCGGTTGCAGCTGGTGCCTTCGGCGTCGGCGCTCTTGAGGATGCTGAGCTCATAGGTGAAGTCCTTGGAGCCCATGTGGAGAATACCGCTGATCCGGGGGGTCAGGTTGGGGGCGTCGGGCTCAAAGCAGCGGGTGTTCAGGGCCGTCTGGAAGGAGCCGCCGGCCCGCAGATGGGTGAGGATGGTGTCGGTCTGGTCGCCGTTGGTGACGATGGTCTGGAGACCCTCGGTGCGCACGGGCGCGTAGATAATCAGGGACGGGTCCTCGACCTTGGATTCGTCAAAGGGGAAAATCATCAGGTCGTCGCCCTGGGCGCGGAAGACCCGGTTGCGGCTGTTGTCACTGCGGCCCATGATAAAGTAGGCCAGCACAGCCTTTCCGCTGGGGCTCATGCCCAGCAGCACGCCCCGGCCGGGGTACTCGTTGCCGCTGAGGTAGGCAGCGGCGTCCAGCTTCTGGTAGATGTCCATATCCTTCACCTCGTATAAATTTACCGAAATAAAAAGGGCAGTCCTGTATACACAGAACTGCCCAGACGGTCGGCACATATCAGCTTCCGTTTCCTGGTGTTATCTCACCAAATCCGTCAGTCGCGAAAGCCCTTACCTAGCCATCATAGCGGAAAACGCCGGATTTGTCAAGGCCGGGATTTTTACACCCGGCGAGAAGACCGCACATCGTAGGGGCGCACATGGCGGCCCGGCTTTGGGCGGGGATAAACCCCGCCCCTACGAAAATATGACAGGCGGGGTCGTAGGGGCGGCCTTTATGGCCGCCCGCGCCCAGGCCCGTTGTCTGCCGGTGCGGCAGAAATCACGGCCGGGTTCTGGGCGGATATGCAATCCGCCCCTACGGCCATAGACGGGGATGGGTGCGGTTGCCGGGGGCCAGCGGCCCCTATGAAGAGCTTACGCCCGGCGTTTGCGGAAGAGGAAGGTCACGGCAAAGAACACGGCCAGATAGAGGCTGATGACCGCGCCGGTGGAGGAGCCCAAGTAATAGCTGGTGACGAGACCGGCCACTCCGGCGATCAAGGCCAGCACCACGGAAAAGAGGTGGTATTCCCGGAGATTCCGGGCCACATTCCGGGCGGCGGCGGCGGGGAGGACCAGCAGGGAATTGATGACCATCAGGCCCACCCAGCTCATGGCCAGGGTGACCACCACGGCGATGGAGACGGTGAACAGCGTCTCATAGCCCCGGACCGGGATGCCCCGGGAGGAGGCCAGCTGGGGATGGACCGCGGTGAGCACCAGCCGGTTGGAGGCAAAGATCCACAGCACGATCACCGCCAGCAGCACCGCCGCCAGCAGGCCGATTTCCCCCGGCGTCACCGAGAGAATGTCGCCGATCAGATACTTGTTGAATTTGGTGAAGGAGCTGCCGTTCATGGTGGCGATGAAGATACCCAGGGCCACGGCGGTGGAGGAGAAGACGCTGATGACGGTTTCGGCGGCCTGGTTGGTGCGGCTTTTCACGTAGGAGAAGAGCAGGGCGAAGGCCACAGCCAGGGCCACGGCGAACCAGGTGGGCGAGGCCGCGCCGCAGAGGACGCCGATGGCGATGCCGGTGAAGCCCGAGTGGCCCAGGGCGTCGGAGAAGAAGCTCATCCGGCCCGTGACCACCATGGTGGACAGGAGCCCGAACAGCGGCCCCATAATCAGGACGGCCAGCAGGGCATTTTTCATAAAGTCCAGGGTCAGCCACGGCAGCGGCAGCCAGTCCAGCAGGGAATACCAGAGATTCATCGGCAGCCGCCTCCCATGTGGAAGACCTGGTCGAAGGCCGGGGACGAGAGGACCTCCCGGGGCGACCCCTGGGCCAGAACCTGGTGCTGAATCAGCACCACCTGGTCGCAGTATTTCTCCAGCATGGAGAAGTCGTGGGTGGTCATCAAAATCGACAGGTCGTAGGTCTTGCGGATTTCGTCCAGCATGTCCATCAGCAGGCTCATGCCCTCCACGTCCACGCCGGAGAGGGGCTCGTCCAGAATGAGGATATGGGGCATGGGCTCCAGGGCCAGGGCCAGCAGCACCCGCTGGACCTCGCCGCCGGAGAGCGCGCCGATGCGCTTGTCCAGGAGCCCCTCGCCGTGGACCCGGGAGAGGCATTCCAGCACCCGGGCGCGGAATTTCTTCCCTGCCGGCAGGAAGGCCGGGCGGCTTCGCAGACAGCAGCCGAAGAGGTCCAGCACGCTGACGGCGTCGCCGGGGTCAAAGCCCGGACTCTGGGGTACATAGCCGATGCGGAGCTTTTCCGGCCCCCGGCCAGCCGGGGAGAAGGTGATCTGCCCCGTATAGGCCCGCTCGCCCAGGATGGCCCGGATCAGCGTGGACTTGCCCGCGCCGTTGGGACCGATCAGGGCCACGATCTGGCCGCAGTGCATATGGAGATTGACGTGCTCCAGGACGGCGTCGGTGCCGAAGGTCACCGAGAGATCCTGGATTTTCAGACAGCAAGCGCCGTGGCAGCTGCCGGCGGAGTCGTGATTCATTGCAGCGCCTCTTTCAGTGTGGTAAAGTTGTAGTCCATGGCCTCAAAATAGTCCCGGTCACCGAAGCCCAGGTCCAGCGCGAAATGGGGGACGCCGGTCTCGGCCTCGATGACCGAGGCGGCGGCGTCGGAGCCGTTGGCTTCGGTGAACACGGCGGGCAACTGATGGGCCTGAACCAGGGCGATGATCTCGGTCAGATCCGCCGCCGAGGCCTCCGCCCCTGCCTCCTCCTCGATGGCCGCCAGGATGGTCAGGTCAAAGGCGTCGGCCAGATAGGCGAAGCCGTCGTGGAAGGTAATGAGCTCCCGGGTGGAGAGGTCCGCCAGCGCCGCTTCGCCCGCGGCCCGGAGGTCCGTCAGCTTCTGCGTCAAGTCCGTGAGATTGTCCGCAATGGCGCCGGCCTGGTCGGGATAGACGTCGGAGAGTCCGGCGGCCAGATTGGCCGCCATGGCCGCGGCCCGGCTGGGGTCCAGCCAGATATGGGGGTCGTCACCCAGCAGCGCCACGCCCTGGGCGCAGTCGATGACCTGGGGGGCCTGGGCGATGACGTCGTCCATAAAGTCCTCCAGCCCCGCGCCGGAGATCGCCAGCACGTCGCACTGGGCGGCGGCCTCCATCTGCCGCACCGAGAGGGAGTAGTCATGGAGGCAGGAGACCGAGTCGGTAATCAGCCGGGTCACGGGAATGTCCGTGCCGGAGAGCAGAGCCTCGGCAAACGCCGCCACCGGAGCCGTGGTCGCCGCCACCCCGCCCGCACCGGACCGGGCCGCGCACCCCGGAATCAGTAAGAAAAGCGCCAGAATCAGCGCCAACAGTCGAATACGCAAGAGAAGTGCTCCTTTCGTGGGTAATCATATGTAGTATACAGGAAAATACAGCGTTTGACAACGAAAAAAGAGAAACGGCCATGCGGCACGGACGCCGGGCCGCGGCGGACTTGCGCGGGATATACAAACGGAGTATAATAGCTTCATCCTAGTGAATAAGGAGAATTGCCATGTACACTGTAGCAGATCTCTACGACCTCACCCATACCGCCGCCGCGCCGCTGCTTTCGCCCTGCCGGTATCCCTGGGAGGCGCTGGCCGGAATCGGCGACTTTATTCTCTCCCTGGGGCCGACGCTGCCCAAGGAGGAGTATGACAACCCCGCCCCGACGGTTTGGATTGCCCGCAGCGCCAAGGTGGCTCCCACGGCCAGCATCACCGGCCCGTGCATCATCGGGCCCGAGACCGAGGTGCGCCACTGCGCCTTTATTCGCGGCAACGCATTGGTGGGGGCGGGGGCTGTGGTGGGCAACTCCACGGAGCTCAAAAACGTGATTCTCTTCGACAAGGTCCAGGTGCCCCACTATAACTATGTAGGCGACTCCATCCTGGGCTATAAGGCCCATATGGGCGCGGGCTCCATCACCTCCAACGTCAAGAGCGACAAGCTGCCGGTGGTGGTCCGGGACGGCGAGACCGAGGTGGAGACCGGCCGGAAGAAGGTCGGCGCCATGCTGGGCGACGAGGTGGAGGTGGGCTGCGGCTCGGTCCTCAACCCCGGCACCGTGGTCGGAAAGGGCAGCCATATCTACCCCCTGTCCTCGGTCCGCGGCACGGTCCCCGCAAACAGCATCTACAAGCGCCAGGGCGAGGTGGCCGAGAAGCGGTAAGCCCCAATATTTTGCCCCCGTAGGGGCCGATGCCCACATCGGCCTGCTGGGTTCTGGGTGCAAGATACCGAACGCACCGGGGAAAGCCTCTCCTTGAGGAGAGGTGGCACGCGAAGCGTGACGGAGAGGTGTGCCGCCGCGCAGCGGCGGCGGCGCGAAAGCGGCGGCGGCGCGAAAGCGCCCCTCTGCACACGCCGAAACTCTGCGGCAAACCTTCGGTGCGGTAACACCTCTCAGTCATGGCTGCGCCATGACAGATCCCCTCAAGGGGAGCCTTTCCCACAGGCATCGGCCCCTACGAACGCATAGCCTCCAGGACGGCGCGGATGTTTTCATAAATATGCGTCGGCTGGACCGGGCTGGTCTTCAGGTCCTCCAGGGTGCCCTCGCCGGAGAGGACGAAGCAGGCGTCGATGCCCGCGTTGACGCCGCAGGCGATGTCGGTGTAGAGCCGGTCGCCCAGAATGACGGTTTCCTCCCGGGAGAAGCCCCCCTGCTCCATGGCCAGCAGGGCCATCTCCGGCTCCGGTTTGCCCAGGAACTGGGGACGCCGGCCCGTGGCCCGGTAGAGCATCTCGCAGACGCTGCCGCAGTCGGGCACATAGCCGTACCAGGTGGGACAGACCCAGTCGGGGTTGGTGGCGACGAAGGGAACGCCTCGATTTAAGAGAATGCAGCTGTCCTCCAGCTTCTGAAAGGTCAGCTCCGTGTCAAACCCCGCCACCAGCACGCCGATGCCGTCCTCCAGCTGGTCCGTGACCCGGATGCCGGCCTCCTCCAGCTGCTGCCGGAAGGTCCGGGTGCCCGAGACGTAGCACAGCGCCCCGGCGTGGTGCTTTTGGAGATACCGGATCGTCACATCCACCGAGGTGAGAAAGTCCTCCCGCGCCGCCGGGATGCCCAGCCGCTCCATCTTCTCCAAATAGGCTCCGACGCCCCGGGAGGAGTTGTTGGTCAGAAACAGGTACTTGCCCCCCCGTTCCTTCACGTATTGCAGAAATTCCATGGTCCCGTCGAAGACCTGGTCGTCCAGATAGATGGTGCCGTCCATGTCCAGTAAAAAAAGCGTCTTATCCGATAGATTTCCCATGGCGGTTCCTCCCGGCTTTTTTCTCTGATTATAGCCGGAATCGACGCCGCTGACAACAGGAGAACCCATGACCTTTGATTTTTCCGCACTGCCGGGGCGACTGCTGCCCTGGTACGAACAAAACCGCCGGGACCTGCCCTGGCGGCGGGACCGGGAGCCCTACCATGTGTGGCTCTCGGAGATTATGCTCCAGCAGACCCGGGTGGAGGCCGTCAAGGGCTACTACGCCCGGTTTCTTGCGGCCCTGCCCACGGTGGAGGCCCTGGCCGAAGCCGACCCCGAGCTCTGTCACAAGCTCTGGGAGGGGCTGGGCTACTATAGCCGGGTCCGGAACCTCCAGAAGGCGGCCCAGGTGATTGTCCAGGACCTGAGCGGCGTCTTCCCCCGGGACTACGCCGGAATTCGGGCCCTGCCGGGGGTCGGCGACTACACCGCCGGGGCGATCGGGTCCATTTCCTTCGAGCTGCCCACCCCGGCGGTGGACGGCAACGTGCTCCGGGTGGCGGCCCGGCTGGCCCTGGACGACCGGCCCGTGGACCGGCCCGCGGTGAAGCGGGAGCTGACCGCCGCCCTGGCGGAGATCTACCCCCGGGGCCGCTGCGGCGACTTCACCCAGGCGCTGATGGAGCTGGGGGCCACGGTCTGCCTGCCCGGCGGCGCGCCCCGGTGCGAGGCCTGCCCGCTGTCGGACCTCTGCGAGGCCCATGGGGCCGGGGCGGAGCTGACCGTGCCCGTGCGGACGGCCAAAAAGCCCCGGCGGCAGGAGGCCATGACGGTGTTTGTGCTGGAAGCGCCCCAGGGCCTGGCGCTGCGGAAGCGGCCCAATACCGGCCTGCTGGCGGGCCTGTGGGAGCTGCCCCACGTGCCGGGGCTGCTGGAGCCCGCCGAGGCCCTGGACCAGGCGGCGGCCTGGGGAATCCGGGTGACGGAACTCCAACGACAGGCGGAGAAGCGCCATATCTTCACCCATGTGGAGTGGGAGATGCGGGGCTATTACCTCCTCTGTGAAGCGGGCGGCGATTTCACCTGGGCCGATCAGGCCCAGCGGTCCGGCGGCTGCGCCCTGCCCACGGCCTTCCGGCAATTTCTCGAAGAATCAACAACGCACCGGGACTGACCCGGTGCGATTTTTTGATTCTCGAAAGTCCGGCGGGAATCGCGGGCATGTTCGGGCGGCTAATAGCCGCCCCTACGGCGTTCGACGGGGCGCGGTGGGAACCGGATACCTGTCCGGGCGGCCATGAAGGCCGCCCCTACGACGCACCATCGACCT
>DVFN01000057.1 GCA_018713205.1 Candidatus Avoscillospira stercorigallinarum
GCATCCATACGAATGTTAATATTTGTATTTGCCATAGGTAGCAACTCCTTTCACTCTTATTATATCCATTGTATAACTTTCTATTTACACTGTCAATATTCGTTCCTGGCCGTTTACCCCAGCACCGGCCCTTAAACTTTCACCCTGGTATGTACGCATTTAGGTGGCAAAAAAACATTGATTTATCCAGCAGGCCGCCAAGGTGGCGCCGGCCATCGTGTTCATCGACGAGATCGACGCCATCGGCCGGACGAGAGATTCCCGCTTCGGCGGCAACGACGAGCGGGAGCAGACCCTCAACCAGCTGCTGGCCGAGCTGGACGGCTTCGACTCCAGCAAGGGCGTCGTCATTCTGGCCGCCACCAACCGGCCTGAGATTCTCGACAAGGCATTGCTGCGGCCCGGCCGCTTCGACCGCCGCATCACCGTGGACCGGCCCAATTTGGCCGGCCGGTATCAGACCCTTCGGGTCCACACCAAGAATATCAAGCTGGCTGAGGACGTGGATCTCAACAAAATCGCCCAGGCCACGGCCGGTGCTGTGGGCGCGGATCTGGCCAACCTGGTCAACGAGGCCGCTCTCCGGGCCGTGCGCATGGGCCGCAAGGCCGTCAACCAGGAGGATCTGCTGATCTCCTTCGAGGTGGTCATCGCCGGTACCGAGAAAAAGGGCACCGTCCTCACCGATATGGAGAAGCGCATGGTCTCCTACCACGAGGTGGGCCACGCCCTGATCGCCGCCCTCCAGAAGCATACCCAGCCCGTGTCCAAAATTACCATCGTGCCCCACACCTCCGGCGCGCTGGGCTATACCCTCCAGATGCCCGAGGAGGAGAAGTTCCTCAGCTCCAAGGAGGAGCTGATCACCGAGCTGGAAACCCTCCTGGGCGGCCGGGCCGCCGAGCAGGTGGTCTTCGGCTCCATGACCACCGGCGCGGCCAACGACATCGAGCGGGCCACGGAACTGGCCCGGCGGATGATTACCCAGTACGGCATGAGCGAGCGGTTCGGCCTGATGGCCCTGTCCACCGTCTCCAATCCCTATCTCGACGGCAGCACCATGATGAACTGCGCCGACGTCACCGCCGCCCAGGCCGACGAGGAAATCAAGGAGCTCTTGGCCAAGTGCTATGACAAGGCCTGCCAGGTCCTCCGGGAAAACCGGGGCCTGCTGGACGAGATTGCCCTCTTCCTCCTGCAAAAGGAGACCATCACCGGCGACGAGCTGATGGCCTACGTCAACGCCGACAAGCAGCAGCTCCCGGCGGGCGAGGAAGAAGCGACGCCGGAGGAGCCGGAGGCGTAAGATCGGACTCAAAGTTCCGCCCCTACAGACACAGCGGCGGCTGATTCGCACTGTAGGGGCGCATTGTATATGCGCCCGGACCGGTTCTGCGTTTTGGCGCAGGCTGACTGAGACTTGCGGCTGCCCGGGGCGGATATACAATCCGCCCCTACATTCAAATCGGCGGCTGGGATCGCTCGGCAGGGTGCGGTACACGCGGGAGCGTGCGGGCCGATGTGGGCATCGGCCCCTACGGTCTGCTCCGCAGTAATTGCTTGAAAGGAGAACGCCTATGCTCACCACGACGCTGATTCCCGATACCGCTGAGGTGGAGAAAAATCTCAGCGCCTTGCAGAAATTCCTCGACTCCATCAGCCTGGCCAAGATCCTCACCGCCGTGGCGCTGCTGGCGGTGTGTCTGCTGGTGACGAAGTTTTTCCTCAAGGGTCAGGACAAGCTTCTGGCCAGAAGCAAGATCGACCGGAGCCTCCACGGCATCACCCGGTCCTTTACCAAGATCCTGCTGCTGTTTATCACGGTGATGGTGGTGGCGGGCAGCCTGGGCGTGGATGTGTCGTCCCTGCTGGCGGTGCTGGGCGTCGCCGGTTTGGCCGTGTCTCTGGCCCTCCAGGATTCCCTCTCCAACCTGGCCAGCGGCATCAATATTCTGCTGACGAAGCCCTTTGTTGTCGGCGACTATGTCACCGCCGGGTCCTACAGCGGTACGGTCCAGGAGATCCGCATTGGCTATACCAAGCTGGTCACCCCGGAAAATCAGGTCATTATGATCCCCAACCGCACGGTGACCGCCTCGGTGATTACCAACTACTCCACCGAGGAGAAGCGGCGGCTGGATCTGACGGTTACCGCCTCCTACGACGCGCCCACCGAGCTGGTGCTGGAGGCACTGCGGGAAGCGGCCGCCGTGCCCCAGGTGCTGCCCGGCGAGCCGGTGTTTGCCCGGCTCAGCAACTACGGCGACAGCGCCATCAGCTATACCCTCCGGGTCTGGACGTCTACCGCCGACTACTGGGACGCCTACTTCGACATCCTGGAGCGGGTTCGCGCCGCCTTCGACCAGCGCGGCATCGAGATGACCTATCCCCACCTCAACGTCCATATGCGCGAACCGTAACCCGCCTGCAAATCTGCCGCAGGGGCGGGGCCGATCCCCGCCCGGGCCGTTTCTCTCCCGTGCCATACAGTTTGTAGGGACCGGTTGGAGCACTTTCTCCGGCGGATTTTCCACCCTGACCCCCGGCGGGGGATAACAGGAAATATTTGCCCCGAAACATCGGAAACCCCGGTGTTTCGGGGCTTTGTACATTCTAACCAATTCCTAAAAGTTTGTATGATTCCGTTGACTTCCCTTGTAGAACTTGTTAAAATAAGGCCAGTGAAATGGATTGTCCAGAAGTCAATTTGACTCTCTGGCCATTCTGCATGCGACGGGCAGTCCGCCCTGGCCGCCGCAGGAAAAGCGCTACTATTATGAAAGTAGGAGGACACTACATTGAAGGATTGGAAGGATTGGGATCGCCTAATCACAGTCGATCAGATGGAAGAAGCGACTGCCAGCCTGTTGGAGACCGGCGCCAAGGTCGGCGCGGATTCCTGGCAGCAGCGCGTCAAGAACCAGACCCCCCACTGCGGATTCGGCGAAGCGGGCACCTGCTGCCGTATCTGCTCCATGGGTCCCTGCCGCATCACCAAGAAGGCCCCCCGGGGTATCTGCGGCTGCGACGTCCATGGCATCGTCGCCCGGAACTACCTGCGGTTCACCGCCGGTGGCTCCGCCACCCACTCGGACCACGGCCGTTCCATTGCCCACACCCTGTACCTGGCCAAAGAGGGCGGCTCCTATCAGGTCAAGGACCCCGAG
Source organism: Candidatus Avoscillospira stercorigallinarum (assembly GCA_018713205.1). GTDB lineage: Bacteria > Bacillota > Clostridia > Oscillospirales > Oscillospiraceae > Avoscillospira > Avoscillospira stercorigallinarum. The sequence goes on from DVFN01000057.1 coordinate 3,168, forward strand.
AAGCTGAAGCGCATCGCCAAGGAGTGGGATATCGAGACCGAGGGCAAGGACATCTATGATCTGGCCCACGAGGTCGCCCTCACCGGCCTGATGGAGTACGGCAAGCCCTTCGGCGTCCAGCGCTTCACCAAGCGCGCCCCCGAGCACACCCAGGAGCTCTGGGACAAGGCCGGCATCACCCCCCGCGCCATCGACCGCGAGGTCTCTCAGTCTATGCATATGACCCATATGGGCTGCTCCTCCCTCCCCGAGGCGCTCATCCGCCAGTCCCTGCGCGCCGGCCTGTCCGACGGCTGGGGCGGCTCCATGATGGGTACCGAGCTCTCCGACGTCCTCTTCGGCACCCCCAAGCCCGTGGACACCGAGGCCAACATCGGCGTCATGGAAAAGGACATGGTCAACATCGTCGTCCACGGCCACGACCCCTCCCTCTCTGAGATGGTCGTGTTCTACGCCCAGGATCCCGAGATGATCGCCCTGGCCAAGAGCTACGGCGCCAAGGGCATCAACGTCTGCGGCGTGTGCTGCACCGCCAACGAAGTCGCCATGCGCCACGGCATCCCCATGGCCGGCAACTTCCTCCAGCAGGAGAACGTGGTCCTCACCGGCGCCTGCGAAGCCATCGTGGTGGACGTGCAGTGTATCTTCCCCGCCCTGGGTCCCCTCTCCAAGTGCTTCCACACCAAGTTCGTCACCACCTCTCCCATCGCCCGGATGCCTGACTCGGAGTACATCGAGTTCCACGAGGAGACCGCGGCGGAGAACGCCAAGGCCATTGTGAAGATGGCGGTGGAGAACTTCCAGAACCGCAACCAGGATCTCGTCAACATTCCTCAGCTCAAGGCCAAGGCGCGGGTGGGCTACTCCGTGGAGGCCATCAAGAAGTGCCTGGACGGCGTCACCAACTCCCATGTGGACGAGCTGGGCACCCTGAAGCCCCTGGCCGACGTTGTGAAGGCCGGCGTGCTCCGCGGCGCTGTAGCCATGGTCGGCTGCAACAACCCCAAGGTCCGCCCCGACACCGCTCACATTGAGCTGATGAAGAAGCTCCTCAAGAACGATATCATCGTCGTCGTCTCCGGCTGTTCCGCCCAGGCTGCCGCCAAGGCCGGCCTGATGGACATGGAGGCCAAGGAGTTCTGCGGCGAGGGCCTGAAGCGCGTCTGCGAGCTGGTGGGCATTCCCCCGGTGCTGCACATGGGCTCCTGCGTCGATATCTCCCGTATGATGGTCCTGGCTGCCGACCTGGCCAAGGATTGGGGCTGCAACATTTCCCAGATCCCGCTGTGCGGCTGCGCCCCCGAGTGGATGAGCGAGAAGGCCGTCTCCATCGGCAACTACGTCGTCTCCACCGGTATCGACACCTTCCTGGGCGTTGATCCCTACTCCAAGGGCTCCGAGGAAGTCACCGAGCTCCTCCAGGGCGAGACCGGCATCAAGCAGTGGGTCGAGGCCAACTACACCGTGGAGCTGGACATCGAGAAGATGGGCGATATGATGATCGAGCGCATCGAGCAGAAGCGCGCTGCTCTGGGCATCTAATCTGACAATATCCGAGGTCTTTGCAGTATGAAAATCGCATTTACCGGCAAGGGCGGCGTGGGGAAAACCACCCTGGCCTCCACCCTGGCCCGGCTCTATGCCGACGAGGGCCGTCCGGTCCTGGCCGCCGACGTGGACCCCGACGCCAACCTGGGGTTGGCCCTGGGCCTCACCGAGGAGGAGGTCAACGCCATTGTGCCGGTCTCCAAAATGAAGGAGCTGGCCAAGGAGCGCACCGCCGCCAATGCCAGCAACACCTTCTATAAGCTCAACCCCCAGGTCTCCGACCTGCCGGACAAGCTGAGCAAGGATATCAACGGCGTCAAGCTCCTGGTCATGGGCACCGTGGACACCGGCGGCAGCGGCTGCGTCTGCCCCGAGCACGTGATGCTCAAGGCCATCCTGTCCAGCCTGGTCTTCCGCAAGGACGACGTGGTCATCATGGATATGGAGGCCGGTCTCGAGCACCTGGGCCGCGGCACCGCCAGCATGATGGACCAGTTTATCGTGGTCATCGAGCCCGGCGCACGGTCGGTCCAGACCTATGGCCGCATCAAGGAGCTGGCGAAGGATATCGGCGTCACCAAGGTTCGGGTGGTGGCCAATAAGGTCCGCGACGCGTCCGACGAGGAATTCGTCCGCACCCATATCCCCCCCGAGGATCTGCTCGGCATGATCCACTACAACGCCGAGGTCATCGACGCCGACCGCAAGGGCCTCTCTCCCTACGATCTCAGCCCCAAGGCCGTGGAGGAAATCCGCGCCATCAAGGCTGTGATCGATTCGCAAGAATAAGTGAAACTTCGAAAGGAATGAACATAGAATGGCATTATTTGAACGCGTATTCCGCGGCTCTGACGAGATGTTCGCCAAGGCCGAGGCCGACGTCAACCAGCTTGTGGCCGAGCTGGGCGCTGACGCTCCCCTCGCCATGCCCAGCACCGCTTACTATCTGGCCTGTATCTATGCCTATATCGGCAAGAAGGTCACCACCGTCGGCGAGCTCCAGGCTGCCCTCGCCGACGTCAAGGCCATGATGCTCCGGGAGCCCCGGACCAACTCCATCTTCTCCTCCGGCGTCGGCACCGCCATCGCCGCCGAGATGATCGAGGCCTGCAAGTATGCCCGCTCCGCCACCCCCTATGAGGGCACCGCGTACCACGGCCACTTCGCCGACGCCGAAGTCCGTGAACTGGGCGTGCCCCTGGTCACCGGCGATATCCCCGGCTTCGTCGTCATGATCGGCCCCGCTCCCTCCGCGGAGGAGGCTGTAGAGACCATCAAGGGCTATCAGTCCCGCGGCATTTTCGTCTTCCTGATCGGCGGCATCATCGAGCAGGCCGTGGAGAAGGGCGTGTCCATGGGCTTCCCCGTCCGTGTGGTTCCCGTGGGCGAGGATATCTGGGCCGTCGGCCATGTCATCTCTCTGGTCGTCCGCGCCGCCATGATCTTCGGCAACATCCAGCCCGGCGATTGGGACGGCTTCCATAAGTACACCTTCGACCGCATCAACGCTTTCGTCAACGCCTACAAGCCCGTCAACGATATCACCGTGGCCTGCGGCGCCGGCGCCATCAAGATGGGCTTCCCCGTCATCACCAACGACCACGACGATATGTGGGCCGTGCCGAAGAGCCTCATCATCTATGACAACACCCAGGACTGGATCGACACCTCCCTGGAGGCCCGCGGCATCAAGCTGAAGATCACCAAGATCGACATTCCCGTGGCCTACTCCTCCGCCTTCGAGGGCGAGATCATCCGCCGCGGCGATATGCAGATCGAAATCGACGGCTCCCGCAAGGACTGCTTCGAGCTGGTCCGCACCAAGGACGCCTCCGAGATCGAGGACCACAAGATCGAGGTCGTGGGCCCCGAGATGGACGAGTTCGAGGTCGGCGCCAAGATCTCCTTGTCCTACACCGTCGAGGTGGCCGGCAAGACCATGCAGCCCGACTTCGAGCCCGTGTTCGAGCGGAAGATCCACCAGTTCCTCAACTGCGTCGAGGGCCTGATGCACACCGGCCAGCGTGACATGATCCGTATCCGTGTCTCCAAGGCTGACTTCGAGGCCGGCTTCCGGTTCAAGCACATCGGCGAGGTCCTGTATGCCAAGATCAAGTCCGAGTTCGATACCGTCGTGGACAAGTGCCAGGTCCGCATCGTCGTTGGCGACGAGCCCAACGCCGAGCTCCGCAAGGAGGCCAACGAGGTCTTCAATGTCCGTGACGAGCGCCTGAAGACCATGACCGACGAGTCCGTGCCGGTGTTCTACTCCTGCATCATGTGCCAGGCCTTCTCCCCCAGCCACGTCTGCATCGTCACCCCCGAGCGTCTGGGCCTCTGCGGCGCCGTGTCCTGGCTGGACGCCAAGGCGACCAACGAGCTGGATCCTCAGGGTCCCTGCCAGGTGGTCACCAAGGAGCGCTGCATCGACGAGCGCACCGGCCGCTATGAGGACGTGGACGAGGCCGTCGCCGAGTACTCCCACGGCGCGCTGGAGCACGTCACCCTGTACTCCCTGCTGGAGGACCCCATGACCTCCTGCGGCTGCTTCGAGTGCATCTGCGGCATCGAGCCCTGCTCCATGGGCGTGGTCATCACCTGCCGTGAGTTCGCCGGCATGACCCCCCTGGGCATGACCTTCTCCGAAATGGCCTCCATGACCGGCGGCGGCGTGCAGACCCCCGGCTTTATGGGCCACGGCAAGCACTACATCGCCTCCAAGAAGTTCCTGAAGGCCGAAGGCGGCGTCGTCCGTCTGGTGTGGCTGCCCAAGGACCTGAAGGATCAGATCCGCGACAAGCTGAACGAGACCGCCAAGGAGCTCTTTGACATCGACAACTTCGCCGATATGATCGCCGATGAGACCAATTGCCCCAACGGCGACCCCGAAGAGCTGATGACCTTCCTCTCCGAGGTCGGCCACCCCGTCCTCGGCCTCGAGCCCCTGGATATGTAAGCTATACTATGACCCCGGTGGAGCAATCCACCGGGGTTTTTGATGTCCGCGAAGGGCGGTGAAATCGCCTTTGGCGGTGCAATATGGCTTTGCCATGTGAAATGTCCCTGTCGGGACGTGAAATGCCTGCGGGCGTTAGGGACGTAGGGGCGACTCCTAGTCGCCCGCCGGGCCCTGTGTGCAACGCACCTCGCCGACCGCACCGGCCACTGTCTTCACTGTAGGGGCGGATTATATATCCGCCCGGACCAGGTGCGATATGTTTGGACCTCGGTGGTTGCGGTGACTGGGCAGGGCGCATATACAATGCGCCCCTACGTGCGAACGCCGCTTCCCCTGCACCTGTGGGGGCAAACTATATATTCGCCATGCCCCGGTGCGTGTGCGCCGGCGATGGTGCATCCGGCGCGGCTATGCGCCCAGGAACAGTTGGCCGAACAGGGACCGGGTTACGTCCCACCAGGTGCGGCGGGGGACGGCTTCGGGGGCGACCAGGGGAATGGCCGCCAGCGGCGCGCCGTCGGACTGGAGCGTCAGGGTGCCCAGCCGCTGCCCGGCCTCCACCGGGGCCCGGACCTGGTCGGCCACCTCCACCCGGGTGGTGATCCCCGCTGCCTGCCCCTTCTCAATCAGCACCGGATCGTCGTTGTCCGGCACCGGCACGATGGTCTCGGCGGTACCCAGCACCACCGGCACCGGCGGGATCTCCGTCTCCGGGTCCGGCTGGGCCAGGGTGTAGTTGGCGAAGCCGTAGTCCAAAAGCTGCTTGGCCGCCTGGAACCGCTCGCCGGAGGTGGCACAGTGGAGCACCACGGCGATGAACTCCACGCCGTCCCGCTCCGCCGAGGCCGAGAGACAGTGGCCCGCCGCCGAGGTGTAGCCGGTCTTGAGGCCCGTGGTCCCCTGGTAGAACCGGACCAGCTTGTTGGTGTTGGCCAGACCGAATTCCCCGTTGCGGACGGAATCCATCCAGATGGTGGTATAATCGCGGATCTCATCGTGCTTGAGCAGCGCTCGGGACATCAGAGCGATGTCATAGGCCGTGGTCAGATGGGTTTCGGCGTCTGGCTCGTCGTCCAGGCCGGTGCAGTTGACGAAGTGGGTATTTTCCATCTCCAGCTCCTGGGCTCGGCGGTTCATCAGCTCCACAAAGGCCGCCTCTGATCCGGCCACGTGCTCGGCCAGCGCCGTGGCGCAGTCGTTGGCCGAGACCACCACCACGGATTTGAGCATCTCCTGGAGACTCATCTGCTCTCCTGCCTCCAGATAGACCTGACTGCCGCCCTTGGCCGCGGCGGCCTCCGAGGCCGTGACGGTGTCATCCCAGCCGATGCGCCCGGCGTCCAGGGCCTCCATCACCAGCAGCAGCGTCATGATTTTGGTGACGCTGGCCGGCGGCAGCGGGGTGTGGGCGTCCTTCTCGTAGAGCACTGTGCCTGTGGCCGCCTCCATCAGCACCGCCGAGGGCGCCGCCACCTCCAGGGATACCCCATGAACCACCGGGGCGCCTCCCACAGCCAGCGCCGCCGCCAGGGCCAGCGCCAGCAACTTTCGCTTCATAAAAAATCCCCCTCCCGTGATACCTGGTACAAGGTATGCGCGGAAGGGGGTCCGTATGTCCGATGGGTTACACCGCGGTCCGGTAGGGGGCCAGGGCGGCGAGGAAATGGGCGGCGTCGTCCTCAGAGGCGGCGCTGAGCACCCGGAGGGGCCGGTTGAGGCCCATGCAGAAGAGGCTCATAATCGAAGTCGCGGAGGTCTGCAATCCACCGTGCTCCACGTGAATGGGGAAGGTCTGCCGGGTTGCCAGGGTAACAAAATCGCGGATCTCGATGGGCGTGGAGAAGGAGACGGTACATTCACACATGGCGGGACCTCCTTTGCCTGTACAAACGGCGGTTTTTCCTGTATAATCGTTTTATGCCCCGGAGGGTAAAAACTTAAATCCATTATACAGGACTTTTCCCTTCCTGGCTATCAGGAGATTGTACAAATATTTTTCATACTTTCTTAATATTTTGGTGATGCTCTTATGACTTTTTCCATTGTGACCTTGGGCTGCAAGGTCAACCAGTACGAGACACAGGCCATGGAGCAGCTGCTGACCGCCTGGGGCCACACCGAGGCCCAGGCCGAGACGGCCTGCGACGCCTATATCGTCAACACCTGTACGGTGACGGCGGTGTCGGACAAGAAGTCCCGCAATCTGATCCGGCGGCTCCGGCGGCAGAATCCGGCGGCGGTGGTGGCCGTCTGCGGCTGCTACGCCCAGGTGGACCCCGAGGCCGTGGAGGCTCTGGAGGCCGATGTGGTGGCCGGGACCGGCGGGCGGATCGAATTTCTGCGCCAGGTGGAGCGGGCCGTCCGCGAGCGGACGCGCTGGTGCGAGGTGGACGACGCCCTCCATCGCCACACCTTTGAGGTCCTGCCGGCGGGCGGCATGGCCGAACGCACCCGGGCCATGCTCAAGGTCCAGGACGGATGCAGTAACTTCTGCACGTACTGCATCATCCCCTATGCCCGGGGTCCGGTCCGCTCGCTGGAGCTGGAGACCGCCGTGGCCCAGGCCAGAGACTGTGCCCGGGCCGGGTATCGGGAGCTGGTGGTCACCGGCATTGAAATCTCCTCCTGGGGCCGGGATCTGCCGGGAAAGCCGCCGCTTTCGGACCTGGTGGCTGCGCTCTGCGCGGCGGTGCCCCAGTGCCGCATCCGGCTGGGGTCCCTGGAGCCCCGGACCGTCACGGAGGCATTCTGCCAAACGCTCTCCGGCTTTGAGAACCTCTGCCCCCAGTTCCATCTGAGCCTCCAAAGCGGCAGCGACACGGTGCTCCGGCGGATGCACCGGCGGTACGACACAGCCCGGTATCTGGAGAGCGTCCGGCTCCTGACGCAGTATTTCCCCGGCTGCGCCGTGACCACCGACTTGATCGTGGCCTTCCCGGGGGAGACCGAGGGGGAATTCGCCGAGAGTCTGGCCTTTCTGCGGACCTGCGGCCTTGCCAAGGTCCATGTGTTTCCCTACTCCCGGCGGGCGGGCACCCCGGCGGCCAAGATGCCCGGCCAGTGGGGCAACGCCGTCAAGGAAGAGCGGTCCGCCCGGGCCCAGGCCGTGGCGCGGGAGCTGGAGGAGGCATACGCCCGGGCCATGGTGGGGAAGACCTACCCGGTGCTCTTCGAGGAGATGCAGGGGGAGTGGGCTGTGGGTCACGCACCCAACTATGTCCAGGTCCGCGTGGCGGGGGAGCTGCCGCGAAACGCCGTGATACCGGTGCGGATTACGGGCCTTCTGGGCGAGGCTGTGACCGGGGTACCGGCAGCAGACACGCCGTGAAGAACCAGTCGGCGGCGGCGGCCAGCGCCGAGAGCGGAATCCACAGCAGGGTATAGAGGGGGCAGATCTGCCCCCAGAGATTGCCCGGCTGGGCCGAGTAGTCCCAGACGGCCCAGCCCAGGGCGCGGTTGACCAGCAGGCCGCAGAGCAGCTCCAGAACCGTGATGGCCGCCGCCCCGGCCAAGACCGTCCCCGGGGGCGGGAGATGACGCCGCAGCAGCCCGATCAGCCGGAAGCAGAGCCCGCCCAGCAGAAACATGGAGGGATGGCTGAACCCCCGCCAGAGCCACTCCAGCCCCACGTAGGTTCCGCCGCCCAAGAGAAACAGCAAACATTCCCGATAGAGGAACATACAACCACCTCGGCTACAGTATGCCCGCCGGAACCGCGGGCCATGCGCCTGGTTTTCACGAGATTCTTTTGGACATCCGGAAAAAATATCTTGACAAATGGAATGAGATGGCCTATAATAATGCTTGCCCATTGAGAGGGAATCACATGGCGGCATAGCTCAGTTGGTAGAGCATTCGGTTCATACCCGGAGTGTCATCTGTTCGAGTCAGATTGCCGCTACCATTTCGGCCCGTTGGTCAAGCGGTTAAGACACCGCCCTTTCACGGCGGTAACATGGGTTCGATTCCCGTACGGGTCACCAAGAACCGGCAAGCGCCTGCTTGCCGGTTTTGCTGTATTGTCCGAACCGGGTCCCGATTCGCGTCAGAGCACGATGGCTCCACCCCGTAGGGGCGGCTATCAGCCGCCCGCCGGCCGCCGTGAGCAAGGCAGTCCGCCGACCGCTGCGGGCGTAGGGCGGCGTGCCCACATGCCGCCGGAACCGGGTGTATCGACCGCCAGTCCTGTAAAAATCGTACCCTGTTACGGACGCGCGATGCGCGCCCCTACGGTGTGTGCGTTGGGCGAGGGTGCATCCGACGCGGCGGTGCAGTTCGGGCGGATATAAAATCCGCCCCTACGGACCCGTCTCAGGCGCCCTCGTAGGGGCGGGCTTTATGCCCGCCCGGGACCAGGTTCCGTTTGCCGGGCATACCGTTGATGTCGATCCTGAGCGGGCCGATGTGGGCATCGGCCGCTACGAGAAGCGGTTTTTACATGTTCAAGGAGGCGGTTAGTATGTATCAGCCTTTGGCCGACGAGCTTCGGCCCACGGAGCTGGACGAGGTCTACGGCCAGCGGCATATTCTCGGGCCCGGCGGGCTGCTGCGGCGGATCATCGAGAGCGGCTCGGTGCCCAATATGATTTTCTACGGCCCCTCGGGGGTGGGCAAGACCACCGTGGCCAATATCATCGCCAAGAAGACCCAGCGGAAGCTCTGCCGCCTCAACGCCACCACGGCCACTTCGGCGGACATCCGGGAAATTGTCGCCCAGCTGGACACCTTTCTGGCCCCCAACGGGATTCTCCTGTACCTGGACGAGATCCAGTACTTCACCAAGAAGCAGCAGCAGACCCTGCTGGAGCATATCGAATCCGGCTCGATCACCCTGATCGCCTCCACCACGGAGAACCCCTATTTCTATATCTACAACGCCATTCTCTCCCGGTCCACGGTCTTTGAGTTCAAGCCCATCGGCCCCGAGGACGCGGCCCAGGCCATCGAGCGGGCCATCCGATATCTGGCCGGGAAGTCCGGCCTGACCGTGGAGACCGAGGAAGGCGCCGTCCAGCAGATGGCACAGGGCTGCGGCGGGGATCTGCGGAAGGCCCTCAACGCCGTGGAGCTGCTGTTCTCGGCGGGCAAGGCCAAGGACGGCGTGCTGACCCTGGGACTGGAGGACGCCAAGGCCGTCAGCCAGAAGTCCTCCATGCGCTATGACCGGGAGGGCGACCAGCACTTCGACGTCCTGTCGGCCCTGATGAAGTCCCTCCGGGGCTCGGACCCCGACGCGGCCCTCCACTATCTGGCCCGGCTCCTGGAGGCCGGGGATCTGGCCGGAGCCTGCCGCCGGATTCTCTGCTCGGCCAGCGAGGATATCGGCATGGCCTATCCCCAGGCGGTGTCCATCGTCAAGGCCTGCGTGGACAATGCCTTGCAGCTGGGCATGCCCGAGGCGCGGCTGCCGCTGGCCCAAGCCTGTATTTTGCTGGCCACGGCCCCCAAGTCCAACTCCGTGGTGCTGGCCATCGACGCGGCCATGCGGGACGTCCGGGCGGGCATCACCGGCAATCTTCCCCGGGAGCTCCAGAACGTCCACGCCGACGGCACGGGCTTCGAGCGGGACCAGGGCTACCGCTACCCCCACGACTTCCCGAACCACTGGGTCCGGCAGCAGTACCTGCCCGACGAGCTGGTGGGACGGACCTACTACCACTACGGCGACAACAAGACGGAACAGGCCGCCCGGAAGTACTGGGAGGCCATTCAAGGAGGGGACAACTGATGGCAATGGACGTGCGGCTCCAGGATATTTTGGTGATGAAGAAGCCCCACCCCTGCGGCAGCCGGGAATGGCTGGTGCTGCGGACCGGCATGGACTTCCGGCTCAAATGTACCGGCTGCGGCCATGAAGTGCTGCTGCCCCGGAGCAAGGCCGAGAAAAATATCCGCCAGATCCGCCGGGACGGAGAGACGCTGCCGGCGAAATAGAGAGATTCTACAAAAATGCATCCGTGTTTTGTAAAAAACGGCGATTGACCCCGGCGGCTCCGTCCTGTATGCTAGCTCTATAAATACGGAGGAGGGGTGCGCGATGCGGCGAAACAAGCGCGTATGGATTTTGTTGGCGGCGGTGGTGCTTCTGGTTGTGGCCGGAGCTCTGGGCTTCCGCCAATGGCGCAAGGCCCCGGTGCGGGTCAGCTCTCTGTGCGCCCTGGACGACTGGGAGTACGTGGTCCAGGTCTATTATCTGGACGATACCAGCGCCCGGCTGATGGCGCTGGATGTGGAGCCGTTGGTGGAGGTCCTGCGGGAGACCAGTCTGTTCTATGCCTCTACCAAGGTGGACCAGACGGGGCCCCGGTACTCCATCGACGTCAACCGGGGCGAGGCCGTCTGCGAGATGGTAGTCTTTGAAAACGGCACGGTGCTCTACCTCAACGCCGCCCAGACGCCCCACGTCTTCTGGCGGACCGAGGACGACAGCCTCTATCGCGCCGTAGAGGCCCTGGTCACGGAGCCAACCGAATAAAAAATGCCATCCGGTCCGCAAGGGCCGGATGGCTTTTTTGAGGGAATAGGGAAGAGGGAATAGGGAAGAGGTGAAACGGGACCCGACAGGCCTCCGGCCCGGGCTAAATCGGGCTAGGGCCCGGTGATTGCGGCGGCGGGCTTGGCTTGGGGGAGGAAGACCTCGGCTTTGAAGAGGTCGCCGTCCACGGTCAGCTGGAACCGGCCGTGCTGGAGCTGGGTCAGGCTCTGGGCGATGTTGAGGCCCAGGCCGCTGCCCTCGCTGTGTCGGGCGGTGTCGCCCCGGACAAAGCGCTCCATCAGCTCGTCGGCGCTGACGTTCAGGGGCTCCCGGGAGATGTTCTTGACGGCGATGACCACGTCGGGCTCCCAAAGCACGGCCGTCACATAGACCCGGGTCCCGGCCAGGGCGTACTTGACCACGTTGCCCAGCAGATTGTCCAGCACCCGCCAGAGGAGCTTGCCGTCGGCCAGAACGTTGAGGTCCGGCTGCAGGGACACCACCACCTCCAGCTTTCCGGCCTCCAGCCGGGAGCGGTACTCCTCCACGGCCTGGTTCACCAGCTCCGAAACGCTGGTGGGCACCAGCGCCACCGGCAGATTGCCGGTGGAGGCCTTGGAGGCTTCCACCAGGTCCTCGGTCAGCTTCTTGAGCCGCTTGGCCTGGCGGTCCAGTACCTCGAGATACTGGGCGCCCTCCTCGTCGCTGTGGGGCTTTTGCAGCAGGTCCACATAGTTGACGATGGAGGTCAGCGGCGTCTTGATGTCGTGGGAGACATTGGTAATCAGTTCGGTTTTCAGCCGCTCGGACTTCATTCGCTGGTCCACGGCCCGGTTCATACCCTCGGCGATGGCGTTGAGGTTTTCCCCGTGGCGCTTGAAATCCCAGTAGAGCTTATCGGTGTTGAGCTGATAATTGAGGTCTCCGGCGGCCAGCTGTTCGCCTGCCTTCCGCAGCGTCACCAGCTGCTTGGCCCCCAGAATGGTCACCAGAAGCAGCAGCAGGTTGTAGACCGCCAGTAAAAAGAAATACAAAAATCTGTCAGGGGATTCAATGAACAAGAGCATCAGAACAAACTCCACAAACAGCGCCGCCGTCACGGCCAGTGCGGCCCGGGGGACCAGCGCGATGGCACGAATGCCCCGAAGGGCCCAACGGAGGAACTGCCCCAGCTGCCGCAGCAGCCACAGGGCCAGCCGCACCAGCAGGAAGGTTTTCCACCAGTTTCCCGCCTTGACCCGGGTGGCCAAGGTGCAGAAGAAGGCCAGAATCAGCAGCGAGGCACAGACAAAGATCAGCGTGGTTCCGGCCAGGGAGAGGCCGGTTTCGAAATTGTTGTTGTAGGTGTAGTTGTAGGAGATGACGTAAAAGAACTCAGACACCAGGTTGGAGAGCAGCATCACCGCCAGAAACGCGCCCACGGCCATGACGTCCAGGGGGATTCGGTCGAACCATCGGAGGGTGACGCCCTCCCGGCCCGGCCGCCGTCCGGCCTGGAACAGCAGGAAGGCCACCGCCGCCGTCAGCACTGCCGCGCAGATGCCCAGCAGCACCGGCCCCTTGATCCGCAGGTCGTGGAGCAGGTCGAACTGCCGCTGTCCCTGGGCAAAGGGATCGTTGGGGGTGTCGGTCAAGGCGGCGGGCAGCAGGCAGAGTACCTGGTAGGAGATTTCGGTCTCCGGGTCCTCCACCGAGGGGCCGTTGAAGTAGCGGTCGGTGACGTAGAGGCCCTCAAAGGGCGAATCCGGGTCCCCCAGGGACATGGGGAAATCCTCCCGGTAGAGGTATTTGTTTTCGGCGAAGCTCTGGCTGGGGTCCAGGTCCAGACCCTCCACATAGGCGGCGCGGACCACGCCGCTCTCCTCCTCCAGGAGCACAAACCGGAAGCTGTTGTCCTCCAGCAGGATGTTCCACCGGTCGTAGCCGGGATCGGTCCGGAACCGGGCGAAGACGGTATCGGCCTCACTCTGGGCCAGATAGTAGCAGCTGGTGGAGGTCTGGTAGACGGCGTCCTGGACATAGTAGCCCCCGGCCAGACACCAGGCCGTGGTATAGCCGCCCAGGAAGCCGAAGGTCAGACTCAGCAGCACCAGCAGGAGCGCCAGCAGCTTCCAGGGCAAAGCGCTGAAGCGATATTTCATGGCACGGCCTCCTACTCGCCCCGGCCCGTGGGGGCGAATTTGTACCCTTGGCCCCAGACGACCTTGATATACCGGGGCTCCGAGGGGTTGATCTCGATTTTCTCCCGCAGATGGCGGATATGGACGGCCACGGCGCTCTCGGACCCGGCCCCGGTCTCGTTCCAGACCGACTCATAGATCTTGGCCGAGGAGAAGACCTGTCCCGGATGCTGCATCAAAAGCCGCAGAATGCCGTACTCGCTGGGCGTCAGAGAAACCGGCTCTCCGTCCACGGTGACGGTCTTGGCCGGGTCGTCCAACGACACCGCGCCGATGGTGATGACGTCCTGGGAGGCGTTGGCGCTGCCGAGACTGGTGTACCGCCGCAGCTGGGACCGGACCCGGGCCAAAACCTCCATGGGGTCAAAGGGCTTGGTGATATAGTCGTCGGCCCCGATGTTCAGGCCGAGAATCTTGTCGCTGGTCTCGCTCTTGGCCGTCAGCAGGATAATGGGCACGTTGCTGACCTCCCGGATCTTGGCCGTGGCCGCAATGCCGTCCAGCTCCGGCATCATGATGTCCATGAGAATCAGCTGGATGTCCTCCCGCTGCACGATGTCCAGGGCTTCCTTTCCGGTGTAGGCCGCGTAGAGCTGGTACTCTCCGCCGGAGAGGTAAATTTTCAGCGCCGCCACAATGTCGCGGTCGTCGTCGCAGATCAGAATTCGATACATAGCTTCTCCCTCCTGGGGTTATTGTACCAGAGCCGCCTTTAAGATACCAGAGGCAGGCGGTTTAAGTTTTTTATAAGCAGAGATGCACGGAGCGGCGGAATCGGGAAGCCGCCTCTACGGAGCTGTTTCCGAGTTCCTCGTAGAGGCGGCTGTGATTTTCCACAGGCCGGCGGCAAACCGGCGGTGCGGTTTGGGCGGATATAAAATCCGCCCCTACGAACCCGCTCGCGGCCTTCTCGTAGGGGCCGATGCGTCGGCCGCACCCGCCAAAGCCTCCCCTCAAGGGGAGCCTTCCCTCTCAGGCGTCGGGCGCTGGGTGGGGCGATTCAAGGGAACGCGCCTTGGGCGCGGGTCAGAACAGCCAGGCGGAATTGGTGTCGGTCAGCAGGGTGGAGGTGCCGTAGAGGAACAGCAGCTCCTCCACGCCGTAGTCCTGCACCAGCTGCGTCACGTTGCCCCGGTAGTACCGCAGATCCAGCAGGTACACGGTCCGGTAGTGCTCGGACAGAAACGGCGCTACGGCGTGGGCATAGGAGTCCTTGATGACCAGCAGCGTCCCGTCAGGGGCGTCGGGGTTCTCGATCTTCGTCAGCGTGTGGTTGCCGTCCAGATACACCGGGTACATGTCCAGCTCCTTCAGGTGACTGGGGAAGAAGAAGCTGTCGGAGACCACCGGGTCCTTGCCGCCGTCGGTGATGGTCACCGTGGGCGTCAGGCCGCTGTCCCAGAGCTCCACGGTATCCGGCGGCGTCAGGAAGTAGCCGCTGCCCGACCAGGTGGTGCCGCAGAAGCCCGGATAGGCCGTCACGGTGTAGTCTTCGGCGGGACGGACCGTCCGGCCCTGGGTCTCGCGCCAGGCTGCATAAAGCGTATACGCCCCGTAGGCGGTCAGGTGGTGGTCGGTGCGGTAGAAGACCTGCCGCGTCCTGTCGGCCTGGGCCAGCTGGGGCCGCAGATCATAGACCGTCATGGACGAGACGGTCTCCCCTGCCACGGCAAAGAGCGTGTCATCGGGATAAGCGCCGTGGCCCAGGGGCAGCAGCGACTCCTTCATGGAGCCAGTGGCGGGCACCATGACCAGAGAGGCAGGCAGGCCGGTGTTCTTGGCAAAATTGTCAAACCGCTGGAGGGTGGTGGTGAAGAGCTCCAGGTTCAGGGCCGTGGGGGCGTTGATGAGGTAGTCCTCCTTGGCGAAATAGATGTCCTGGAGGGCGTTCCGGCCGGTCAGCAGCATCTCGTAGGCGTTGATGCCCACAAAGGCGTCCCGGCCCGGGAAATGATCGCTGAGCCAGGTCTCCCACTGGGACTGGAAGGTCCCCTCCTCCAGGGCCGACCAGCTGAGCGCCGGGAACTCGGCCAGGTAGCGCTTTTCACGCTCGGAGAGATCCCGCTTGGGCAGCAGCAGGAGCAGCGCCGCGCCCGCGAAAATGGCCGCGGCAAAAACAGCCGGGCAGAGCCATCGGACCCATCGTTTCATCGGCGCACCTCCTAGAAGTTAAAGTAGATAAAGGGATTGTAGCTGCCGCTGACCAGGCTGGCCGTGGAGAGGACCAGGGCCAGGGCGCAGAGGACCGCGGCGGCGGCTTCGGGGGCGTTGACGGATTTCCACCGGCCCCAGAGCTTGGCCCCCAGGGGCGTGGCGGCCACGGCGCCGATGAGCCCCAGAGGCAGCCAGCCCGGGAGCCAGATGTGGGCCGTCCCGGCCACCGGGGTGAAGAGGACGGTCAGATAGGCCCAGGCCGCCGCAAAGTCCGCCGAGGCGAAGAAGACCCAGCCGATCAGCACCAGGACCATGGTGTAGAGCCACTGGATGGGCGCGGGCAGCTTTTGGAGCACCGGCCGCAGCAGCAGCTTCTCCAGCAGCAGCAGGAGACCGTAATAGAGGCCCCAGAGGAGGAAGGTCCACCCGGCCCCGTGCCAGATGCCGGTGAGCATCCAGACGATCATCAGGTTCCGGGCCAGCTTGACCTTGGAGCAGCGGCTGCCGCCCAGGGGAATATAGACGTAGTCCCGGAACCAGGAGCTGAGGGAGATATGCCAGCGCCGCCAGAACTCGGTGATGCTCCGGGAGATATAGGGGTAATTGAAATTGACCATAAAGTCAAAGCCCAGCATGGCCCCCAGGCCCCGGGCCATATCGGAGTAGCCGCCGAAGTCGAAGTAGATCTGCAGGGCGTAGGCCAGAATGCCGCACCAGGCGGCCAGGGTACCGGCGGCCGCGGGGTCGGCAGAGGCCTGGTTCCACAGCAGGGCGAACTGGTTGGCCAGCAGGACCTTTTTGGCCAGACCGATGGAGAACTGCTTGACGCCCCAGGAAAAGCGGTCCACGGTGCAGCTCCGCACGCGGAGCTGCTGGGCCACGTCGCTGTAGCGGACGATGGGGCCGGCAATCAGCTGGGGGAACAGGGAGATATAGGCGGCAAAGTCCACAAAGCGCCGGGTGGCCGGGCAGTCCTCCCGGTAGACGTCGATGACGTAGCTCATGGCCTGGAAGGTGTAGAAGCTGATGCCGATGGGCAGGGGGATGGACACCGCGGGCAGCCAGGAGAGGGCCGGGATCAGCCGCAGGGTGTCCAGCACCAGGCCGGTGTACTTAAAGAAGGCCAGGGCCCCCAGGTTCAGCACCACGGCGGCGGCCAGCAGAGCCTTCCGGCCCCGGCGGGTCCGGGCCTGCTGCAAGAGCAGGCCGGAGGCATAGTTGACGGCCACGGAGGCCAGCATCAGCAGCACATAGACCGGTTCGCCGTAGGCGTAGAAGATCAGATTCATCAACAGCAGGAAGCTGTTGCGCAGGCCGAGATACCGGCTGGGAATCAGAAAATAGCCCAGCAGCGTTACCGGCAGGAAGACGAAGAGAAAGGGAATGCTGGAAAATACCATGGGGACCCTCCGAAAAAGGGCCGGGTGCGGTAGCGCCGCCCCGGCCCTGGGATAGTTGGATTAACTGACGTAGCCCTCGTAGATGGCGGCCATATCCGCCTGCTTGGGGGAGAGGATCAGGGCTACATAGCAGCCGTTGACCCGGACGGAACAGCTCTGGGCGGCCTTGTAGTTGTCGGGATCATAGGACTCGGACTGGACCAGCACCTCGTTGAGCCGGTTCTGGAGCTTTTCCTGGATGCTGGCGGCGGCGGTCTCGTCCACGGCCTCCACCAGGATCACCTCGTCGGGGAAGGTGCCCGCCATGGTGACGAAGCTGGCCGACTGGGCCACCCAGCTGCTGTCGATGCCGTAGAGGTTCAGCAGGGCGTCGGTCTCCAGAGGCAGGGCGTCGGTGATGCCCAGCTGGGTCTGGATGTCGGTGCGGACCGCGGCCAGATCCACCGAGACGGCGGTGGGCTGCTCCGGCTGGGGATCAGGCTGCGTCTCCGGCGTCTCGTCAGAGGGCGTGTTCTCCTCGGGCAGGGCGTCGGGATTGTCCTCCGGCTGCGCGTCCTCGGTCTCATCGGCCGGGTCCGCAGTCTCATCGGACTCGTCCTCGTCCTCGGGCTGGACGTCGGGGGTCTCGGTCTCGTCGGTCTCGTCGGTCTCAGGTGTGGTGACATTGGTTTCCTGGGAGGTGTCTTCGTTCGTCTGGGTATCGGCCGGGGCCTTGGTGGAGGCACAGGCCGTCAGGGTGAGCAGGAGCGCGGCCAGCAGCAGCCACGCGGTGAGTTTTTTCATCATTAAGTCATACCTTTCTGTGGGATAGTGGATTTCAGGGCTGCACAGAGGCCCGCAAGGGCAGCCTTTTCGGACTCTGTACGGCCTGTGGGGATATATCAGACGCGGGGGCTGGCACGGGCGGCTAATAGCCGCCCCTACGATCCTGTGCACAACCTTTTCGTAGGGGCCGATGCCCACATCGGCCCGCCAGGCTCCGCGTGCAAGGCAGTAGGCGGACGTACGATTCGCGTCCCTACAGGGTTGGGCCGATCACTTCAGCGCGGCGGGGGCGTGCGTCTTCAGATAGTCCACCCAGACCTGACAGGCGGCGTTGGTGAAATGAATGCCCATGGAGTTGTTGTCGCTGCAATAGGCGCTGGCGAGATAACCGTTTTGATCCTTGACGCTCTCGGCCACATTGATAAAATACCAGCCCCGCTCTTCGCAAATGGACTGCATTTTATCGTTGTACTGCTGGATCTTGCTGTTGTTGAGGGAATCGGTGACGATGGTACTGCTGGAGGCCATGGGGGTTACAGATTCCACCAGAATGGTCACATCGGGGCATTTGGCCAAAATCCGGTCGATGAGGGTGACCATATCCTTGGCGGCATAGTCCACGCCGTAGCCGATATTATTCACACCCAGCATAATATAGACCTTTTTGGCGCCGCAGGCTGCCACGCCGTCCTCCACCAGCATCTTCTTGCCCTGATAGGAGGGATGCACGGAGGCGCTGCTGACGTTCCAGAGGGCGTTGGTGGCGCTGAGGCTGCCGGCGCAGAGGAATTGGGCGTTGCCCAGCGCCTTGGTGGCCGCGCAGTAGTATTGCAGCATCAGGGACACCGAGTCGCCGATGAACACGGCGTCGTCAAAATAGCTGAGATCCACGGCGTCGGACTTCTCCACCAGGCCGCTGGGCGGGGCCTCGTAGGAATTGTAGAGGCTGTCGTAGGCGCCGTCGGCCAGATTGACGGTCAGGGAACCGGCGGCAGGCGTCGTTTCCGCGGCGTCCAGCAGGCGGCAGAGGACTGCCGCGCACTCCTGCCGGGTGATGTATCCGGCGGGCCGGAAGCAGCCGTTGCTGTAGCCGTTGACGAGACCGCTCATCTGGCAGGCGGTGACGGCGCTGCGGGCGTACTGGCGAATGTTGAGGGAGTCCAGGAACTGGCTTGCATCGGCCACGGCGGTCAGCTGCAGCTTTTCCACCCGGGCAAAGCGGATCAGCATGGTGCAGGCGTCCTGCCGGGAGATGGAGCCGTTGGGGTTGAAGGACGTGGCGCTGACGCCGTTGACCACGCCGCTCTCATAGGCCCAGCAGACGGCCGCGTAATCGGCATGGTCCTTGGGCACGTCGGTGAAGGGCGCGTCGGAGCTGGCGGCCTTGCCGCCCAGCGCCAGATGCATGGCATAGAGTCCGGCCACCAGCTCCAGCCGGGTCTCCTGGGCCGTGGGCCGGAAGGCGCTGGCCTCGGGGAGAATGCCCGCCTCGCCCAGCCGGGCGATGTAGCTGTAGCTCCATTGCGTTGCGGTCACATCAGAATAGGGATTTTTCCAACCTGTTTTCCCGGCCTGCTTCGCAGAAACCGGAAGAATCATCGACGCGGCAAGGATCAGCGCCGCCGCACGCGCAGCCATTTTTTTCATATTTCCGCCCCCAAATGAATTGACATAATTCGTCGAAACTGACGTTATTATATCGGACCCCCCGGCATAAGTCAAGGCCGCAGCGGGGGTAAGCCCTGCCAAATTTCAACCAGCGTTTCATGCGGAAGCCTGTCGAATCAAAAGACGCGGAACCGGGGAAAAGGGTTCCGCGTCCAAGGGACATTTTTTGAAAACCGGGAGCGGGTCCGTAGGGGCGGCCTGTATGGCCGCCCGTGCCGCACTTCCGCGTCGGATGCACCCACGCCGAACGCTCACACCGTAGGGGCGCGCATGGCGCGTCCGTACCCGGGTACGATTTACGCAAGACTAACAGTCGATATACCCGGTCCCGGCGGCATGTGGGCATGCCGCCCTACGCCCGTCGTGGTTGGCGGACTGCCTTGCACACGGTAGGCAAGCGGACGCGCAATGCGCGCCCCTACGGCAGAGGACCCATCGCACCCTGCCGGGAATCGGAACCTGGTTTCGGGCGGCCATATAGGCCGCCCCTACGAGAAGACCAGAGGCGGCACGGCGCAAATCGGGGCCGGGCTTCCGGCTTACTTCTTCAGCTTGTTGGCCACCACGTCGGTGAACATCGCGGCGAACTGGTCGTAGGACATGGCACCCAGGTCGCCCTCGGCCCGGTGCCGGACGGAGACGGTGCCGTTCTCCACGTCCCGGTCGCCGACCACCAGCATATAGGGGACCTTCTCCATCTGGGCCTCGCGGATCTTCTTGCCGATCTTCTCGTTGCGGTCATCCACCTCCACGCGGCAGCCCAGGGCGAAGAGCTTCGCCTTGAGGTCGTAGGCGTAGTCGTTGGCCCGGTCGGTGATGGTCAGAATCCGCACCTGCTCCGGGGCCATCCAGGTGGGCAGCGCGCCGGCATACTTCTCAATCAGCAGGGCCAGAGTCCGCTCATAGCAGCCCATGGAGGTCCGATGGATGATATAGGGCGTCTTCTTCTGGCCGTCGGCGTCCACGTACTCCATGCCGAACTTCTGGGCCAGCAGCATGTCGATCTGAATGGTAATCAGCGTGTCTTCCTTGCCGAAGACGTTCTTGATCTGGATATCCAGCTTGGGGCCGTAGAAGGCGGCCTCGTCGATGCCCACCTTATAGTCGATGCCGAGGTCGTCCAGGATGGTCTTCATGACGCCCTGGGCGTGATCCCACTGCTCGGCCGTGCCCTCATACTTGGCGGTGTTGTTGGGGTCCCACTGGGAGAAGCGGAAGGAGCAGTCCTCCTTGAGGCCCAGGGTCTCCAGGCAGTAGCTGGCCAGCTCGAAGCAGCCGCGGAATTCGTCCTCCAGCTGCTCGGGGCGGAGGATCAGATGGCCCTCGGAGATGGTGAACTGCCGCACGCGGATCAGCCCGTGCATCTCGCCGGAGTCCTCATTGCGGAAGAGGGTCGAGGTCTCGCCCAGGCGCATGGGCAGGTCGCGGTAGCTCCGGGCCCGGTTCAGGAAGACCTGGTACTGGAAGGGGCAGGTCATGGGCCGCAGGGCGAAGCACTCCTTGGTCTCGTCGTAGGGGTCGCCCAGGACGAACATGCCGTCCAGATAGTGGTCCCAGTGGCCGGAGATCTTATAGAGGTCCCGCTTGGCCATCAGAGGCGTCTTGGTCAGCAGATAGCCGCGGCGCTGCTCCTCGTCCTCAATCCAGCGCTGGAGCAGCTGGATGACTCTTGCGCCCTTGGGCAGCATCACCGGCAGGCCCTGGCCGATGACATCCACGGTGGTGAAGTACTCCAGCTCCCGGCCCAGCTTGTTGTGGTCCCGCTTGAGGGCCTCGGCCTGCTGCTGCAGATAGGCGTCCAGCTCATCCTTCTTCGGGAAGGCCACGCCGTAGATCCGCTGGAGCATCTTCCGGCTGCTGTCGCCCCGCCAGTAGGCGCCGCAGCACTGGGTCAGCTTGATGGCGTTGCCCTTAATGCGGCCGGTGGAGTCCAGATGGGGACCGGCGCACAGGTCGGTGAACTCGCCCTGCCGGTAGAAGGAAATGTGGGCATCCTCGGGCAGGTCCTGAATCAGCTCCACCTTGTAGGGCTCCCCCTGCTCCTCCATATAGCGGATGGCCTCCTCCCGGGGCAGCTCGAACCGCTCCAGCTTCAGCTTCTCCTTGCAGATCTTGCGCATCTCGGCCTCGATCTTCTCCAGGTCCTCCTGGGTGAAGGCCTCGGCGCTGTCCAGGTCGTAGTAGAAGCCGTTGTCGATGGCCGGGCCGATGGCCAGCTTGGTGTCGGGCCAGAGCCGCTTGACGGCCTGGGCCAGCACATGGGAGCAGGTGTGCCAGTAGGTCTTGCGATAGGCTTCGTTTTCAAAGGTGTACAGATTTTCTTCGCTCATGATCTTTGCCTCCTGTTAAATTTGGGGCGGGCGATAAAAATACCCCACCCCTGGTTCTCAGGGGTGGGATAGAGTCATTCTATTCCACGGTTCCACCCTGCTTGCGGCCTGCGGCCGCCGCTCGATGCCTCTGTAACGGGAGAACCCGGCGGTTCTTATTTCGAACCGCGGCTCCGAGGTGGTAAGGTCCGGGGGTCCCGCAGGACGCCTTCCAGCTGTGAGCGTCCCTCTCTGTACGGTAAAATCCGGCCTGTTGTCCTCTTCTCAGCCTGTTTCGATGCCAATATACCACGTTTTTCTGAGGTTGTCAAATAAATTTCAGAATTGTAATATTATGTGAACCATTCTGTAACCTTTGCCTAGATGTTGTGGCGGCGACTTTTCATTTTTCGGAAGATATGGTGTATATTCTTGCCGGGCGGATTATTTGTAAACTTGAAAAAAGTTGTCGAATTACCTTAGAGAGCGTATAATGCTTGACTTTCCGGAATTATTTGTTATAATCCATAGTAGTAGGAACATACAATTTTGCTTGCAATCAAATTGTAACAGATTGAAACCAATCGACCGTTACCCCTCTTGGAAAGGAGGTATTTCTATGCTGCCTGTCCGCACGCCTACACCGCTGGAGCAGCATCGCAGCGGTATGCTGCGCTGGCTCTTCTTGGCGCTGACGGTTGCGCTGGCCGCGCTGTGTTTTTCCCTGCCGGCCTTTGCCCAGACCAAGTATGTCATCACCGACGGCGACCAGGTCATCGTCTGTATGTCCTCCAGCAGCGACCCCCATGTGGTCATCGAGCAGGCCGGCCTGGAGCTGGGAGAGGATGACACCTTTACCACCCAACGGGCCGACGGCGTCTCGCAAATCCATATCAACCGCGTTCAGATGATCTATGTCCGCCAGGGCGAGGAGATGACCGTGGTGGGCTCTTACGGCGGCTCCGTGGCCGATGTGCTGGCCTCCCTGGGCATTACCCTGGGGGAGCATGACGAGCTCTCCTGTTCGCCCGCCGCCGAGACCTTTGACGGCATGAATATCCGCATTGTCCACCGGGAGATCGAAACGATCACCTATGAAGAGACGCTGCCCCGGGAGACCGTCACCTATGAGGACAGCTCCATGACGCCCGGCGAGGAACGGGTTCTCAACGAGGGCGCAGACGGCCTCTGCCGGTTTACCGCCGAGGTCGTCTACGAGGACGGCGTGGAGGTCAGCCGGACGGTGCTCTCCCAGCAGATTGTGGAGGATGCCAAGTACCGGGTGGTGCTCCGGGGCGTAGACCGGTCGCTGAAGGAGCAGGAGCGGGAGAACTATTTCCAGCCCGCGCCCGTGCCTGACTGGGCGGCTCCGGCCCTCAGTGAGGACGCGGCTCTGGAGGACGGCGTCCAGTATATCCCCGGCACGAACCAGCCCTACGCCTACAGCCTCAGCTGCTCGGCCACGGCCTACACCTGCCAGAGTCCCAGCGGCATCACGACGCCGGGCATGACCTATTCCGGCACCCCGGCCCGGGTGGGCGCCATCGCCGTGGACCCGAGTATTATTCCCCTGGGCTCTAAGCTCTATATCGTCTCCGAGGACGGCCAGTACGTCTATGGCTACTGCGTGGCCGAGGATACCGGCAGCGCCATCAAAGGCTACGCCGTGGACCTGTACTACAATTATTATGACGAGTGCATCCAATTCGGCCGCCGCGCCGTGACAGTCTACGTCATCGAGTAAGCCGTATTGGCCGCACACGCCGCCGATCACACCGTAGGGCGGGGTGCCTACACCCCGCCGCATCCAGGCTGACGCAACCACCGGGGCTTCGACAAAAACCCACCAGGTTCCCGGGCGGCCATACAGGCCGCCCCTACAGTGCGCGTCGCAGCAAAATTCCCTCCGTTCTTCGTGAGCGGAGGGAGCTTTTTATCCATTATATATCGTTGCGGACCAGATCCTCCAGGCTTTCCCGGCGGACGGCCACATAAGCGCGGTCCTCGGTGAGCATCACCGTGGCGGGGCGGGGGAGGCGGTTGTAGTTGGAGGCCATGGAGTAATTGTAAGCGCCGGTGGTGCAGACCGCCAGAATCTCGCCCCGGCGGGGCTCCGGCAGGTCTACGTCGGGCTGGACGATGTCGCCGCTCTCGCAGCAGCGGCCCACCACGTCGCACCGGAGATCCGGTTTTGCCTCGGGCCGGTCGGCCAGCAGCACCGTATAGGCTGAGCCGTAGAGGGCATAGCGGGGGTTGTCGGTCATGCCGCCGTCCACGGAGACGTAGTTTTTATAGCCGGTGATCTTCTTCACCGTGCCCACGGTGTAGAGGGTCAGGCCCGCGTCGGCCACGATGCTCCGGCCCGGCTCCATATGGACCTGGGGCATGGCCATATCCAGCCGGGCGCAGGCCTGCTGCATATGCCGCGCCACCCGGCTGATGGCCGCCGGAATGTCCACCTCGCCGTCACGGTCCACGTAGCGGACGCCGTAGCCGCCGCCCAGGTCCAGCACCGGCAGCGGCACATGGAACCGGTCCCGGCATTCCCGGATAAATTCCAGCATAATGTCGGAAGTGCGCTCGTAGACGTCCTCGCCGAAGACCTGACTGCCCACGTGGCAGTGGAAGCCCTCCAGCTCGATGGTCGGCAGGGACAGAGTATAGGCCACCATTTCCTTGGCCTGGCCGGTCTCAATGGCCGTGCCGAACTTGCTGTCCACCTTGCCGGTGGCCACGGCCTCGTAGGTGTGGGGGTCGATGCCCGGCGTCAGCCGCAGCAGGATTTTCTGCGTTTTGCCCTTTTCTCCGGCGATCCGGGCGATGGC
This sequence comes from Candidatus Avoscillospira stercorigallinarum, assembly GCA_018713205.1. GTDB lineage: Bacteria > Bacillota > Clostridia > Oscillospirales > Oscillospiraceae > Avoscillospira > Avoscillospira stercorigallinarum. The sequence continues at coordinate 27,451 of DVFN01000057.1, forward strand.
GTCCAGCTCCTCCCGGTTGTCCACCACAAAGTGGCCGACGCCCTGGTCCATGGCGAAGGCGATGTCCCAGTCGGTCTTGTTGTTGGAGTGGAACCAGGCATTTTCCAGAGGAAAGCCCGCCTGCATCGCCGTGTAGATCTCGCCGGAGGACACCACGTCGATGCCCATGCCCTCCTCCCTGGCGATTTCATAGATCCGCTTGAAGCAGTTGGCCTTGCTGGCATAGAGGGGCGCGGACCCGGGGCCGAAGCTCTCCTGAAAGGCCCGGCGGTACATGCGCATATTCTCCCGGATGCGCACCTCGTCCAGGAGATAGAGGGGCGTGCCGTATTCGGCGGCCAGGGCTACGGTGTCATGGCCCCGAAAAAAAAGATGGCCGTTTTCGCCCACGGTCAGATTGCTGCTGAGCATAGTGATCCCACCTGTGTGAAGATTTTAGTTCATCATAGCACGAAAGCACTCAAATAGCAAAGGTTTTCTGCGGGCTCTTTCTTTTTGGGGGAAATGGTGCTATAATCCCTGGATAGTATCATGTTTAGGAGGCCATCGCCATGCTTCGCTTTGAATGCGACTATACCGAGGGCTGTATCCCCGAGATCCTCGAGGCCATCAGCCGGGAAAACCATACCCAGCTCCAGGGCTACTCCGAGGATACCGTCACCAACCGGGCCCGGGCCAGGGTCAAGGCCCTCTGCGGCCGGGAGGATGTGGACGTCCACTTCCTGGTGGGCGGCACCCAGGCCAATACCACCGTTATCGCCGCCGCCCTGCGGCACCATCAGGGCGTCATCGCCGCCGCTCAGGGCCACATCGCCTGCCATGAGACCGGCGCCATTGAGGCCGCGGGCCACAAGGTCATCGCCCTGCCCAGCCAGACCGGCCGGCTGACCGCGGCGCAGATCGAGGCCGTCTGTGCCGCCCACTGGTCCGATCCTTCCTTCGAGCACCAGACCCAGCCCGCCATGGTGTACCTGTCTCACCCGGCGGAGAACGGCACCATTTACAGCCTTTCCGAGCTGGAAGCCATTCGCGCCGTCTGCGACAAGTGGCATCTCTACCTCTTCCTGGACGGCGCACGGCTGGGCTACGCCTTGGCCTCCCCGAAGAACGACGTCAGCTTGCAGGATCTGGCCCGGCTGACCGACGTCTTCTACCTGGGCGGCACCAAGGTCGGCGCCCTCTTCGGCGAGGCCGTGGTTATCGCCAATCCCGAGATTGCCCGGGACTTCCGCTATCACATCAAGCAGCGGGGCGGCATGCTGGCCAAGGGCTGGCTGCTGGGCCTCCAGTTCGACGTGCTGCTGGAGGACGGCCGGTATTTTCAGATCTCCCAGCAGGCCGTGGACCGGGCCATGGAGATTCGCGCCGCGCTGGAGGCGCTGGGCATCCCCTTCTGGAGCGATTCCTGGACCAACCAACTCTTCCCGATCCTGCCCAACGAGGCCTTGACGGCGCTGGAGCGGGAGTACGTCTTCAACCACACCGAGAAGATGGACGACACCCATACCGCCGTCCGCATCTGCACCAGCTGGGCCACCACCGAGGCCCAGACCCAGGCCCTGATCGCCGACCTGCGCCGCGTCCTGGGCTGAGCGGCCCCCTACGGCGGGAATCGTGACCCGGTCCCGGGCGGGCATAAAGCCCGCCCCTACGAGAAGGCTGAAGGCGGGGCAGTAGGGGCGGATTTCATATCCGCCCGAGCAGGTTTGCGATTTTCGCCAGACTCCCGCCGAACCTCGTAGGGCGGCATGCCCACATGCCGCCATGACCGGGTTGCGATATCGAACCTTGACGGGAATCGGAACCAATTTCCGGGCGGGCATAAAGCCCGCCCCTACGACGAGGCCGGGGGGCGGGTCCGTAGGGGCGGCCTTCATGGCCGCCCGGAACCGGGTGCGTTCTGTTCCGGGCCCTGGTGGTTCCGGCAGCCTGGCTGCGGCGGGGTGCCTTGCATGCGGCGGCTTAGGGACGCGCCATGCGCGTCCCTACTGGGCTTGCAATATACCTGCTTCAAACAAAACGGGAGCGCCGGACGGCGCTCCCGACAGCGTGTCGAAAAAGTCTTTTCGCCACGCTGTGCGTATTTTTAAACTTTCTAAAAAGTTTAAAAATACGTGTCGATTGAACGCGAAGGGGGCTTTTTGCCCCCTTCACACTTCCCCCGCTGCTCTGTCA
>DVFN01000058.1 GCA_018713205.1 Candidatus Avoscillospira stercorigallinarum
AAAGATTTTGCCTCATACGAAAGTTATAAAAGGGCGGGAATACTGTATGTATTTCCCCCTTTTATAACTGCACGGATGGGGCAAAAGATTGGGCGAAGGCCGCAGACACAATTGTGCGGTGATGCCTTTACAGAAATGATACAAAAAAACCCGATGACAAGACCGGACAAATCGAGTATAATGGACCCAACCAAAATGGAAAGGAGGGGCGGATCATGGCGCAATACGGATGGATTGTCTGGGCAGCTGCCATGGTGATATTCGCCATTGCCGAAGCGGCGACGGCCAATCTGGTCTCGCTGTGGTTTGTGGGCGGCTCTCTGGCGGCATTGATTACAGAACTGCTGGGCGGCAACATCTGGGTCCAGCTGGTGGTATTCCTGGTGGTGTCCGGCATTCTGCTGGCGCTGCTGCGGCCCTTCGCCCGGAGGTTCGTCACCCCCCGCCGCATCGCCACCAATGCCGATATGGCCCTGGGCAAGGAAGCCTATGTCACCGAAACCGTGGATAATCTCCGGGAAACCGGCGCCGTCAAGCTGGACGGAAAGGTCTGGACGGCCCGTTCCCTCACCGGCGAGGTCCTTCCCGCCGGAACGCTGATCCGCGTTGTGAAACTCGAGGGCGTCAAGCTCTACGTGGAGCCCGCCCGCACTGCCGCCGGCGTCTGACCGGCATGGAGAAAGGAGAATTAGAGTATGGGTCCCATTATTGCCATGATCGTTGTTGTGGTGCTGATTTTGATCCTGATTATCCGCAACATCCACATTGTCCAGCAGTCCAAGGCCTATGTCATCGAGCGCATGGGCGCCTTCTCCGCCGTCTGGGAGGTCGGCATCCACTTCAAGATCCCCTTCATTGAAAAGGTGGCCAAGAAGGTCAGCCTCAAGGAGCAGGTCCTGGACTATCCCCCCCAGCCCGTCATCACCAAGGACAACGTCACCATGCAGATCGACACCGTGGTCTACTTCCAGATCACCGACCCCAAGCTCTATACCTACGGCGTCGAGTACCCCATGGTCGCCATGGAGACCCTGACCGCCACCACCCTCCGGAATATCATCGGCGACCTGGAGCTGGATCAGACCCTGACCAGCCGCGACGTCATCAATACCAAGATGCGCGCCATCCTCGACGAGGTCACCGACCCCTGGGGCATCAAGGTCAACCGCGTGGAGCTGAAGAACATCCTGCCGCCCGCCGATATCCAGAGCTCCATGGAGAAGCAGATGAAGGCCGAGCGCGACCGCCGGCAGGCCATTCTCCAGGCCGAGGGCACCAAGCACTCCGCCATTCTGGTGGCCGAGGGCGAGAAGGAATCCGCCATTCTCCGGGCTGACGCCGAGAAGCAGGCCGCCATCCTCCGGGCCCAGGGCGAGGCCGAGGCCATCCTGGCCGTCCAGAAGGCATTGGCCGACTCGGTCAAGATCCTGAACGAGGCCTGCCCCAACGACCAGGTCATCAAGCTCAAGGCCCTGGAGGCCATGCAGAAGGTGGCCGACGGCAAGGCAACCAAGATCATCATTCCCTCGGAGATCCAGGGCCTGGCCGGCCTGGCCACCTCCATCAAGGAATTTGCCAAGGATTAAAAAACCATTTTTCCCCGGCAGCCGCCGCTGCCGGGGAATTTTTGCGCCTGTTACAAGGAAACCAGAGGCCGGTCCGGGCGGGCATAAAGCCCGCCCCTACGAGAAGGCCGAAGGCGGGTCTTTAGGGGCGGATTGTATATCCGCCCGGGCAGGGCCGCAATTTCCGGCGCACCTCCGGCGAAGGCTGTAGGGCGGCACGCCCGCATGCCGCCATGGCCCGGCCGCGATTCCCGCAGACCTGGGGGCCCAGCGGCCTGGTTCGGCGGGGTGTGGGCACCCCGCCCTACGGACCGGTTCGATGGTGCGCCGTAGGGGCGGCCTTCATGGCCGCCCGTGGGCACCGGCGTGTCGGATGCACCCTCGCCGAACGCATCCCGGCGGAAGCCGGAAACCGGTCCAGGCGACCTCGATGTTGAGACCACCCAATCTTTGCGCCTGGTTTCCAAAAAACCGCCCCTGCCGGAGCAGGGGCGGTCTGGAATATGGGATTATTCTTCGTTGGCCTTCTTGGCCTCTTCGATGATCTTGGCCTGGTTCATCTGCGGCACTTCCTCGTAGCGGACGAACTTGAGGCTGTAGGAGCCGCGGCCCTGGGTCATGGACCGGAGGTCGATGGCGTAGGAGGACATCTCGCCCATGGGCACTTCGGCGTCCACGACCTGCTGGCCGTCGCCGATGGGGGTCATGCCCATGACGCGGCCCCGGCGCTTGTTGAGGTCGCCGATGATGTCGCCCAGGTTGGCGTCGGGGATATAGACCTTCAGCTCGCCGATGGGCTCCAGCAGGGTGGGGGCGGCGGTGGGGATACCTTCCTTATAGGCGACGCCGGCGGCGGTCTGGAAAGCCATATCGGAGGAGTCCACCGGGTGGTAGGAGCCGAAGTACAGCGTGGCCTTCAAGAACACCAGGGGATAGCCGGCCAGAACGCCCTTGCCGATGCAGTTGCGCAGGCCCTTCTCGACGGAGGGGATGAAGTTCTTCGGCACGCAGCCGCCGACGGTCTCATCGGCGAAGACCAGATCCTCGGTCTCGGTCTGGGGCTCGAAGCGGATGTAGACGTCGCCGAACTGGCCGTGGCCGCCGGACTGCTTCTTGTGACGGCCGTGGACCTCGACCTTCTTCTTGATGGTCTCACGGTAGGCGATCTTGGCGGGCCGCAGCTCGGCCTCGACCTTGAACTTGCTCAGGAGCTTGGAGCAGATGACGCCCAGATGGATGTCGCCCACGCCGGAGATAATCATTTCCTTGGTTTCGGTGTTGGTGCCGTAGTGGAAGGACAGGTCCTCCTCGTTGAGCTTGGTGAGGCCGGAAGCGATCTTGTCCTCCTGTCCCTTGACCTTGGCGTAGATGGCCATGGTGTAGCAGGGCTCGGCGTATTCCATGGGCTTGAGGGCGGTGACCTTACCGGCCAGGCCCAGGGTATCGCCGGTCTTGACGGAGCCCAGCTTGGTGGCCACGCCGATATCGCCGCAGCAGATCTTGCTGGCCTTGGTCAGGGTCTTGCCCTTGGCGAAGAAGATGTTGCTGAGCTTCTCGGTGGCGCCGGTGCGGGCGTTGACCACGCTCATGCCCTCGGTGATGTCGCCGGAGATGACCTTGAAGTAGGAGTTCTTGCCGAACTGATCGGAAATGGTCTTAAAGACGAAGGCCGCGGGGCTGCCCTTGGGGTCCAGCAGCAGCTCGCCGCCGTCGGCGGTCTCCATGGGATGGCCCTCCAGGGGGTTGGGGCAGAACTTGACCAGGTATTCCATGACGCGCTTGCTGCCGTAGCCGGCCAGGGCGCTGCCGCAGAACACGGGGGTGATGGACCGCTGGCGCATGCCGTCCTTGACGCCCTGGATTAGCTCGGCCTCGGTGAAGGGCTCTTCCATGAAGAACTTCTCCATCAGCTCCTCGCTGGTCTCGGCGACCTGCTCGGAGAGCTCGGCCAGGTACTCGTCGCAGCGGGCCTCGGCCTCGGGGGTCAGGGCGGTGGAGTTGCCCTCGGTGTCGCGGGCCGTGCGGCTCAGCAGATCCACCAGGCCGACGCACTTGTCGCCCTTCATCATGGGGAAGATCAGCGGCACGACGGTGTGGCCGAAGGTCTCGCGCATCTCATCGACGACCTTATAGTAATTGGCGTGATCCTCGTCCATCTTGGAGATATAGAACATGGTGGGCAGGTTGGCGTCCTTCAGGGACTTCCAGGCCTTCTCGGTGCCGACGGCGATGCCGCCCTTGGCGGAGAGCACGATGAGGCCGGCGTCAGCCACACGCAGGGACTGGACGATCTCGCCGGCGAAGTCGAAGAAGCCGGGGTTGTCCAGAATATTGATCTTGCAGCCGTCGAAATTCACCGGGATAACAGAGGTGGAAATAGAATATTTCCGCTTAATTTCCTCGGGATCAAAGTCAGAAACGGTGTTGCCGTCGGCGATGGAGCCAAGACGGTCGGAACCGTTGGTCAAAAACAGCATATCCTCAGCCAGGATGGTCTTTCCGTCTCCACCATGTCCCAGCAGGCAAATCGTGCGAATGTCCTTGGCAGTGTAGCTCATAACGAATGATTCTCCTTTCTGAGGGCCGGTAGTCGGGGGAATTCGGCCCTGTCTGCGGCAAATACTTTTACCGCCTAACAGAATAGATTATACTTCATTCCCAAATCGAATGCAATTACATTCTGCCTGAGCCAGCGGAATACACAAATTTTTGTGGTAATTGGAGAATCCGGACACTAAAATTTATTCAGACTGTCGAAAAAAGCGCGCCTGCCGCCTCCGGGACCGCCAAGACTGCAATCAACGCGGCCCGGTCGTGGCGGCATGTGGGCATGCCGCCCTGCGACGTTCGGCGGGGGTACAGTGGGAATCGGGGGCTTGCGCGGGCGGCCATAAAGGCCGCCCCTACGACATACCATCGACCGGATCCTCTCGTCCGGGCGGCTAGCAGCCGCCCGGACCGCACCTCTGCAACCAACAGGCCCCCGGTTATCGCGGCCCGGTCATGGCGGCATGTGGGCATGCCGCCCTATGAGGTGTGGCGGGAAGCGGGGGCCTGCTCGGGCGGCCATAAAGGCCGCCCCTACGACGTACCATCGACCCGGTCCGTAGGGCGGGGTATTTTCGGGCGGACACAAAAACGGCCCCTACAGGCAAGCGGCTGTAGGGGCGCGGGGATTTGTCAGCTTTTCCCGAGGAATCCGGTCATCATCAACGTGGGGATCTGCCACAGAAGCTGGTAGAGCAGGAGGTTCATGGCCGACGCCGAGGCCGGGGCGTCCAGATAGGTGAGGACACACAGCAGCGCCATGCCCAGGAATCCGGCCAGCAGGGAGAGGACCACGGCTCCATGGACCGTCCGCCGGAGCTGGCGGCAGCCGGTGACGGCGGCGGCGAAGCTGACGAAGCTGCCCCGGGCCATCAGCGCGCCTTGGCGGCCCTGTTCGCCGGCCTCGTCGCCGGAGAGCCGGGCCCGTTCGGCGACCACCGGGAATTCCAGCCGGTCGGTGGAGATTTTGTAGCGCTTTTTCACCAGGGCGGGGGTAATCATAAAGTCCCGGGTGGCCAGCACCGGCGTCAGGCCGGGACTGTGCAGCACGCTCTGGAGGGCGGCCCGGCTGGCGGCGGCAGGGGCGTAGGTCAGCGCGAAGACGCCCACCAGCTCCCGATTGACGGAGATATACACGGCCGACTGGACCCGCGTGCCCTCGGGCACATGGACGCCCATCAGGCGCATAAAGGGCAGACTGCCCAGCAGCACCACATCGCCGCGGATCTCCGCGCCGAGACCGCCGCCCTCGTACTGGCGGAAGGAATCGGCGGTGTAGCGGCGTCCGTTCTCACTGCGCATGACCTCCTCAAAGAGGGGCAGGAGACCGCTGCCGGCGGCCTGGAGCACCGCCGTGGCATAGCCCACCACCTGGCGGATGGGCATATCAGAGTACATCTTCATGCCGTTCATGGAGATATTGGCCTTGGGGAAGAGGTCGGCGTCCTGAATGACGATGCCGTTTTCCCCGCTGAGGAGCTTGGCCCCGCGCCAGCCGCAGATGGCAGCCCCGGCCCGGCTGAGCCGGCGGGCCAGAATTGCGAAGGGACGGGCGCAGCTCAGAAACGCGCCGGCGGGCAGAGAGGCCGAGAGCAGCGCGGCCCAGGCCCAGAGGAAATTGGCCCCGCTCTGGACCGCGGCAAAAACAGCCAGTCCCAGCGTCAGCCCCAGCGCCAGCGGCGCATAGATCCGCATGGCCTTCTGGGCGGCGTCGGGAGTTTCCAGCATGGCGGTGAAGTCCTGGAGACTGCCCTCCCGGCGGAAGATGCAGTCCAGACCCCGCCAGGCCTTCTCCTCCTTGACGGCGGCCACCGGCGCGTCCATGGAGAGGACGGTTTTCAGCGTGCGCCATTTGGCCTGCTTTTCCAGGGTCACAGACCAGAGGGCAAAGAGCAGCATCAGCGCCGGAGCCGTGCAGAAGGGGATGCGTCCGGCGGGAATGGCGAAGAAGGCGTCGGCCACGGTCACCGGGACCGTCACCGTCAGCAGAGACAGCAGGCCGAATTTCAGCCGCAGCGCCTGGTAGACGCCCCGGAGAAAGATCTCGGCGGTCAGCAGGCTCTGGAGAATCAGCAGCGCCAGCATGGCCACGGACAGGCCCCGGGCGCTGCCGGTCAGATCCAGTCCGCCCAGGGGATAGGTCGCCAGACCCAGCAGCACCGCCGAAGCCACGGTCAGGCAGGTGTTGACCGCCAGACGAATCCGCAGCGTCCCGGCCTGGGCATAGTCGGCGCAGGCGTCCTCCGGGGAGGGGTAGACGATCTCCGGCTCCTCCCGGCGGCGGGCCTTTTCCTCGGCCCGCTGGGCCCGGCGCTCCTGACTTTCCAGACGGCGGCGGCGCTTTTCCTCCCGCTTCCGGGCGCGGCGCAGCTCGGCCTCGGGGACCGGCGGCTCCTCGGGCATCTCCACCGGCGTTGTGGAAGCCGGCGGCTCCTCCTCCAGCGCTTCCTCGGTGACCGGGCCAAAGCGCAGCGTGTCGCCGGAGAGATCGGTGATCTTGAATTTGGGCTTTTCCCGCGTCTCGGCGGCCACCCGCATCATGGCGGGCAGCTGGGGCTCCGGCTCCGGCTGGGGCTCCGGTTCGGGCTCGGGTTCGGGCGCCGGCTCGGGCTGGGGCGTTGGCTCGGCCTTCGGCTCCGGCGGCGTGGTCCAGGACCCGAATTCCCGCATGATGGCTTCCAGGGAATATTCGTCCTCCGAAACAGGAACGTCAGTATTCAGTTGCGGCTCCTGCTCCAGGTGCTTGTCCATGGGTGGTTCTCCAATCTTAATGTGAAATTGGGCCGAGGCGCCCCGATGGCTGCACCGCCGTAGGGGCCGATCCCACATCGGCCCGCCAGCCCCCGGGTCCCAGGCAGTCCGCCGACCGCGCCGGGCAATGCCTCCCCTTGAGGGGAGGTGGCACGCGCAGCGTGACGGAGAGGTGTGCCGCCCATAGGGCGGCGGCGCGTCAGCGCCCTCTGCACACGCCGATGCCCTGCGGGAAACTTTCGGTGCGGTAACACCTCTCAGGCGCTTCGCGCCAGCTCCCCTCAAGGGGAGCCTTTCCCTCTGGCATCCGGCCTTGTTGGGTCGGCGATGGTGCATCCGACCCGTTGGCTGGGTAAGGCGCATATGCAATGTGCCCCTGCGACAAGCTCCGGCGGGCAGGCGGGCATCGGCCCCTACAATCTCTGGCGGACGGCCTCGTAGAGCAGCACGGCGGCGGCGGAGGAGGCGTTGAGGGAGTTGATTTTCCCCTTCATGGGAATGGAAACCAGCACGTCGCACCGCTCGGCCACGAGACGGCTCATGCCGTAGCCCTCGGAGCCGATGACGATGGCGGCGGGGCCCTTGAAATCGGCGTGGTACAGGTCGGTGGTCCCGGCGGCGTCGGTGCCGTAGATCCAGAGCCCGGCCTTTTTTAAATCCTCCATGGTGCTGACCAGGTTGGCGACCCGGGCCACGGGCATATGCTCCACGGCGCCGGCGGAGGTCTTGGCAACGACGGCGGTCAGGCCCACGCTGCGGCGCTTGGGAATGATGACGCCATGGGCGCCGGCGCACTCGGCGGACCGGAGAATGGCGCCCAGATTATGGGGATCGGTGAGCTCGTCGCAGAGAATCAGCAGCGGAGCTTCGCCCCGGTCCGCGGCCCGCTGGAGCATCTCCTCCACGGTGGCGTAGCCGTGGGCGGCGGCCAGGGCGATGATGCCCTGGTGCGCGCCGGTGGCGCTCATCTGGTCCAGCCTGCGCCGGTCCACCTGCACCACCGCGGCTCCGGCCTCCCGGGCCAGCGCCGCCAGCCGGGCCAGCGCCCGGTCCGTATCGCCCGAGGCGACGAAGACCTTGTCCAGGGTGCGGCCGCTTTTTAACGCCTCCGATACGGCGTTGCGGCCCTCAATCTGATCGGCGGCGTCCTCCCGTTCCCGGGGGCCGCGCCGGAAGCTGCGCTTTTCTTCCATGGCGTTCTCCTATTATATAAACGAAGTATTTGCGTTCGCGTTGCAGCAGGAAACGGCCGCCGCCTCGGCAGGGGCGGCTGGATCGACCAGGCCTTGTATACAAAACACCCAGCATATCAACATATAGTATAGCAGGATTGACGACAGGATACAAGCCGCAGCGTCAAAATTCTTGGCTTTTTCCCCCGTGGAACATTCATAGAAAATTTACAGGGAGGCCAGGCTTTCGCCTTGTATCCCGGGAATTTTTATGCTAATATGGATACAATTTGTAAGATGCGGCGCGGCGCCTGCGCCGTCCGCCGCGCTTTTCCATAGAAGGAGGCGTACGCCTTGAACAACGACCAAAACCGTCCGGGCCGGGAGCCCCAGAACGACCCCGACCACAGTAAGCGCACCAAAAGCATCCTCACGATGGTGGTGGTGGCGCTGGTGTTCACTGTGATTATCAACCTGGTCTATACCAGTATTGCCAATTCCTACCTGCAGCAGATCACCAATACGGAATTTTTTGAGCTTCTCGAGTCCGGCCAGGTCCAGGCCGTGGACATCGACACCGACCGGTTCCTGATTCTGACCAAGGAAGAGGCCCAGAAGCCCTCGGGCAAGCAGATCATCTACTACACCGGCCGGGCCACCGACTGGGACTATTCCGCCCTGGCCGCCGAACTGGACGCCCTCGGCGTGGACACCGACGTGCCCATCGTCGAGGAAATGAGCCCGCTGCTCTCGATCATCCTCACCTGGATTCTGCCCCTGGGTATCTTCTACCTGGTCATCAGCCTCTTTATGAACTCCATGTCCAAGCGCATGGGCGGAGGCGGCGGCATCGGCGGAATCGGCCAGAGCAAGGCCAAGGTCTATATGGAGAAGGAGACCGGCGTCACCTTCGCCGATGTGGCCGGTCAGGACGAGGCGAAGGAATCCCTGGTGGAGATCATCGACTTCCTCCACAATCCCCAGAAGTACGCGGCCATCGGCGCGAAGCTCCCCAAGGGCGCGCTGCTGGTGGGTTCCCCCGGCACCGGCAAGACGCTGCTGGCCAAGGCCGTGG
>DVFN01000059.1 GCA_018713205.1 Candidatus Avoscillospira stercorigallinarum
AGATTTTGCCTCATACGAAAGTTATAAAAGGGCGGGAATACTGTATGTATTTCCCCCTTTTATAACTGCACGGATGGGGCAAAAGATTGGGCGAAGGCCGCAGACACAATTGTGCGGTGATGCCTTAGTTCCTTTCCGTTTTAATATTTTGACAATCTGCTTTTGTACAGCCTTCACACTATCAAAAAAGTTTAAGGAAATCATCAGGATTTTTTTGTTTCCAATAATTCCTATGATTCATAATCATTTTGATTTAGTCCTCACCCACATATGCAACGCGCCCTCGTTTTTTACTCAGCGGCGTTTTCCTCGGTGGCCTGGATCATCTTGTCCATGGGCTTTTGCAGGAGCTTCAGGTTGATCCAGGTGGCCACGGAAAACCACAGCGCAAACCACAGGATTCCCGCCATGATAAAGAGCTGCGGATAAAACAGATACAGCAGCACCGGAATCAAATTGACCACCAGGGCCGCAAGGGTTCTCGGCAGATAGGCCACGCTGAGCAGCAGCGCATTGTTGAGCGTCTTCCAAAAGGTGTTGGTAAACTTGGCCTGGAGCGGAAAGACCCAGGTGAGCATCAGACCCCAGAGCAGCAGGACCAGCGAGGACAGCATCAGCAGCACCATGCCTCCGGTCATCTGGGTGGTGAGATAGTAGACGAACGCAAAACCCAGCGCTGCACCGGCCGCCAGAAATAGCAGCCACAGCCCTGTGGCCTGGACAAAATTCTGTTTAAAGGACCGGAAAAAGTCCCGGGTCGGGGTACCCTCGTCATGAATCAGATGGCCCATCGCATAGTACAGCGCACTGGACGAGGCGCCGATGGTGACGATGGGAATTGAACACACCAGCGCCAGTACATTTAACAGCATCAAATCCGCCAGTCGGGTCAAGCCCCGCATCAGCGGTGAATCCATACGAAACATCGAAGCTATGCCACATCCTCCCACGCGGCGTCGCCGCGTTGTTTTTTTACTAGCATAGCAGACCCGCGTCCGTCCGTCAATCAATCCGCGCATTTTTTGCCGAAAAGACGCCCGCCGCGGTCTCCCCTTGACGCGGAACCGTATTACTGCTATAATACAGTCAGAGCCGTACTAGTCCTGTAATACAGTTAGGAGGTGATGGCCGTTGCTGACCTTTGACGGGTTTCAGATGCAGTCTGGAATCCCGATCTACATACAGATCGTGCAGTACATTCAGCGCGGGATTGCGGCGGGGACCATCGCCGACGGGGCGGAGATGCCCTCCCGGCGGGTCCTGTCGGCCCGGCTGGGCGTCAACCCCAACACGATTCAGAAGGCCTACCGGCTGCTGGAGGACGAGGGTCTGATCGTCTCCCATGCCGGAGCCAAGAGTCTGGTCACCTACGATGCGGCTGCGGCGGACCGGCTGCGCCGGTCCCTGCTGGCCCAGGACGTCAAGCAGCTGGTCACCGCCATGCGCCAGACCGGTCTCTCCAAGGAGGAGGCCCTGGACCTGGTGGAGCGGCTTTGGGAGGAGGAAGAAGCATGAAGCAATATACATCGATCATGGCCCTGGCGGTACGGGCGCTGCTGGGGAAGGTATTGGCCGTGACTGCGGCCACGGCGGCAATTCAGCTGGCGGTTTTCCGGCTGATCCCGGAGCAGGTCTCCTCTCTGTACAATCTCCAGCGGGAAAGTTGGACGGCGCCGCTGGCAGCGCTGGGACTGACGGCGGTATTGGTCCTGTTGGCCCTTCACGGCGGGCCGCTCTCCGGCGTCCGTACCAGCTATACCCTCCGGCGTCTGCCGGTCAGCGAACAGACCGTCACCATACTCTGGGCTGTGGTGTATCTGGGATTTCTTCTGCTCTTCTGGGCGGCGGAGGTGGGCGTGGTGCTGCTCCAGCAGCATTGGACCGCCCTGCTGTATCCCTCCCAGGTTCCGGCCTTCCAGCGGTTTTCAGACAACTACAGCACGCCGTTCTTCCACGGCCTGCTGCCCCTCTATGACTGGCCGCGCTATCTCTGCAATGCCATCTGGCTCATAGCCCTGGCCTGGAACGCCACCGCTTTTTCCTATCAACACCGGCGGGGCCGCCTGCCGGGCGGCGGAATACTGGTGCTGATCCTGGGCCTGCTGTTCTTTGTCATGGGAGAGACCACCAGCGGCATGGTGGTGAGCATCCTTTTCACATTTGTCATGGTCATGGTGACGCTGTGGAGCTTCTTTAGCCTGCGGGAGGAGGAAGCAGGCGATGCGTAAACCGGATCTCACCCCCCTGCTGCCGCTGGGCCTTCCCGCCGGCTCGGTCTGGCGGGTCTGGGCCTGGGGACTGGGCTTGGCCGGGCTTCCCAGCCTGCAATTTCTCGCCGCTTATAGCAGAGCCCGGGGAGATCTCTTTGAATATAACCGGCTCACCGGGGTCAGAAGTCTGATCTCCGGGGCCAAGATTCTCCCCTTTCCGCAGCTGCTCACCGGCGTCTACACCGGCTTCTGGGCGCTGGCGGCTGTGACGCCTCTGGCGGCGCTGGCGCTGTATCTGTACCACTACCAGGGCAGCCACAGCATCTATACCATGCGCCGCCTCCCCCGGCGGCGGGAGCTCTGGCGGCGGGTGCTGACCGTGCCCCTGCTGGCGTCCCTCAGTGCCTTGGCGGCAGCAGGCCTCGTCACCGCCCTGTTCGCCGCAATCTACTGGGGCTGCACCCCCGCCGCCGCCCTGTAGCGCACCTCTTCACTATCCTCCAGCCCCCGCCGACCGTACCGGCCAAAGCCTCCCCTTGAGGGGAGGTGGCACGCGCAGCGTGACGGAGAGGTGTGCCGCCCAAAGGGCGGCGGCGCGGAAGCGCCCTTATGCACAGGCCGACGCCCTGCGGCAAGCCTTCGGTGCGGTAACACCTCTCAGTCAGCCTTCCCTCTCAGGTATCCGGTTGTCCCTACCACACTTTTATTTTCAGTCAGGAGGCGTTTCTATGCTGGAACTCCGTCATCTGAGCAAAAAATATGTCACCACCCGTGCCCTCCAGGATGTGTCTTTCTCCCTGGGACCCGGGGAATTTGTGGGACTCTTCGGCGAAAACGGCGCCGGGAAAACCACACTGATGAAGTGCGTCCTGGGGTTGCTGGGACACCAGGGAGAAATCACCCTGGACGGCGCGGCCGTCACCCGGAAGAACATCGCCCGGCTGAGCTTCGCCACCAGCGAGCACTCCTTCTTTCCGGCCCTCTCCCCTGCCGACCACCGGGACTTCTATCAGAGCCAATTCCCGGCCTTCCGGGCCAAGCGCTTTGTGGCCCTGACGGACTTTTTCGACCTGCCCATGGGCAGGCCTCTGCGGGCCTTCTCCACCGGCCAGAAGAACCAGTTCGAGGTCATTCTTGCCCTGTGTCAGGGGGCCGAATATATCCTCATGGACGAGCCCTTCGCCGGGAACGACGTCTTCAACCGCGACGATTTCTATAAGGTGCTGCTGGGCATCCTGGAGCCCACGGAGACCGTGCTGCTCTCCACCCACCTTTTGGAGGAGGTGGCCCCCTTCCTGAGCCGGGCGGTGCTGCTGCGGCAGGGGCGGCTGGTGGGCGACGTGCTGACCGCCGACCTGGACGAGCAGGGCAGTGACCTGATGACCTATGTCCGCGGCGTCTACCACCGGCCCGCGGACCGGGTGAGCCGGGCGCTGTCGTCCCTGACCGGAGAGGAGGCGGAGTCATGAAATGGCGGATGACGCTCTTTGCCCTGCTGGTGGTTCTGGCCCTGGCCGGGATGGTTTCGGCCCATATTTGGTATTACGACGGCCGGGACCAGGTGGGCTATGAAGCCGTCGAGGTCCAGGGAGATGAAGCGGCATTGGAGGGCCTCTCGGTGGAAGTCCGGTACGCCTATGACCAACGGCTGCTCTGGGCCACCCGCTTCGACGCCGCCGATCCCGTCGGTGCCGAGACGGATTTCTCCTACCATCTGTTGGAGCAGCCCATGGAATACAGCTACTGGAATGAATCCTGGGTCCACGTCACCTGTCCGCTGCCCGTCCATGGTGCTGAAGTATCCATACAAGCCGGAGCCGAGCCGGACGAGGCGTCTCTCATCGAGCGCATGGCCTGGGACATCGCGCAGGACTTGACGCCCGGGGAAACGGTGACCCAAGCCGTCCGGGTTGCCGACTACTGCCGGATTCTGCCTGTGGAACTGGACTTCTATGCCGTAAACCGCAATCTCATCTGCACGGACCAGGTGGAACAGGCTTTACAGGATGCCCTGTCCATCCCGGTGCCCGAGGACCTGGAAATATCCCTGACCGTGTCCCTGGCCACGGGAAACACCATGAGCGCCTCCACTATGGAGGTCACCTTTTTGGGGTATACCGGGGTGGTCCTGGATGACGCCATGTATCTGACCATCCAACCGGTCAATGACCTGGACCTGGATCTCTCCGGCCTGCCCCTTGGCTACGGTGTCTACCGCCTCCCCATCGAGGCAGGCGAGGGCAACATTGGCCGGGTCCTTCCGCAAATCACCAATTTCTATCCCCTGGACTCCACGGCGGTGGAACGAGTGGAGCTGCGGGAAAGCCCCATTCCTGGGCAGCTGCTGGTCATCACCCGGGAGGACGGGAAGCTGTTCCTCACCGTGGTGGACACGGACACCGGCCAAGCGCTCCGCAGGCTGCCCCTGCCCGGCGATACGGCAGCGGACCAACTGACCGACGGCAAGGCCCTGCTGCTGGCCACCCAGGAGAAGACAGGTGCGCTGTATCTCACGGCCCTGGACCTGCGGGACGGGTCCTATGACCCCTGGATGACCGAGGTCTGGCCCCTGGAGCAGGGGCAGACGGTCTTCAACTGGAGCCGCGCCCAAGTCTTAGCCTTTGACGGCCAACGGCTGGCGCTGGCCTACAACGGCGGCTATGCCGGTCCCAGCTTCTATCTGACTGTCTTCGATTCCACCGGCCAGATCTACAGCGCCCAATATCTCTGTGATGCCGCCGCCGTTTCCGACTATCCCAGTCTCAATGTGGAAACGCCTCTCGCCCTGGCCTGGCACTAGGACCGCATCGCCGGGATCACCGTGGCATTCGGTCAACGCAGCCCGGTCATGGCGGCATGTGGGCATGCCGCCCTACGAGGTTCGGCGAGGGTGCGGCGGGGATCGGGAGCCTGTTCGGGCGGCCATACAGGCTGCCCCTACGCCGTGGTTCGGGCCTGGTCCGTAGGGCGGGGTGCCCACACCCCGCCAAACTAGGGCATCACCGCACAATTGTGTCTGCGGCCTTCGCCCAATCTTTTGCCCCATCCGTGCAGTTATAAAAGGAGGAAATACATACAGTATTCCCGCCCTTTTATAACTTTCGTATGAGGCAAAATCTTTGGCCGAATGCTCTTGCCAAATTGTGCGGTGCTGCCCTAGGTCCCGGAATTACCGAGCTTGCGATCATCGCAACCCTGTCCGGGCGGATATACAATCCGCCCCTACAGACACACGCGGTGCCGGTTTCCGCCGTAGGGGCGCATTATATATGCGCCCGTGCTGCACCGCCGGGATCACCATGGCCTGCGGGCAGCGAGACCCGGTCATGGCGGCATGTGGGCATGCCGCCCTACGGCGTTCGGCGGGGCGCGGCAAGAACCACGAGTCCGCCCCTGCGCTGGTTGTGAACCACCGGTAAATTTTCTGTTTCGCCCCTTTACAAGGTGGGTAAAATGGAGTAAGATAGACTAAAATATCTTCCCCATCTGGGGAACACGTGAGGAGGCAGATACCCATGGAGGATAACACCATCAAGTTCGTCGTCCCCGATGACAGCGCCCAGGAGATGAAGGCCATTCTCGCCGCGGTATACCGGTCTCTCAGCGAAAAGGGCTATAACCCCATCAATCAGATCGTCGGGTATCTGCTCTCGGAGGACCCTACCTATATCACCAACTACAACAACGCCCGCAGCTTGATCTGTAAGCTGGACCGGGACGAGCTCCTCCAGGAGCTGGTGCGGCACTATCTCTTTGACTGATTCTCTCGGATAATTCGGGCGGCTTTGCGGCCGCCTGTTTTTTATCTCCGGCGCCTCGGCCGCCGGATCTTGTACCCCTGTCTTCCCGTACCCACAACATCCATCCCCCGCGCTCGGACCAAGGTAACAAATTGTTTCCAATTACGGATTATGTCAAATCCTCTGTTGACATTTGGATTTCAATGTGTTACAATTTGGTTACATTGTTCTTAGGAGGTTCTCATGGCCGAACAGAAAGAACTGCTGTCCTATAAGGGCCGTCCTCTGGTCCGGAAGGATAACACCATTTACTACGGCTCCATGGCCGACAAATACATTGTGATGCTCCAGGTCCTGGAGACCAAAAAGGAGCACGATCTTGACCTCGCCACCCGGGTGCTGGTGCAGCTGCAGCTCACCGATCCCAATGTGCGCACCAAGGACCGCGTGGTCAAAAAGAGTGAAAAGGACGGGTTTTACACGGCGTTGGATGTTGGCTGTGTATGGCTCGAGCGGGCACTGTCCGCAAAATAATTCGTCACGGGAAGACACGGAGGTACAAGGAACATGAAACGTCTGTTGACTAGACTCCTCACTGCCGTTCTGGCAGTTTCCATTCTCGCGTCCCTGGCAGTGGGCGCTTCCGCCATTGAGCTGAAAACCGGCATCGGCATCGTCGAATCCAACGGCCTCCGGCTGCGGGCCAAGCCCAGCACCGACGCCGAGATCCTGGCCAACGCCTCCTATGGCGACAATGTCGTCATCATCCGGGAGGTGGACGGCTGGTATCTGGTGGACTACAACCTCCAGATCGGCTATATGTCCGCCGAGTACATCACCTTCAAGGAGCGGGAGAACATTGACCTGGGCTACGGCGTGGTGGAAGACGCCTCCGTCAATCTCCGCAGCACCCCCGACACCAGCGGCGAGCTGCTGGCTACCCTGACCACCGGCGAAACCGCCTATATCATCGGCCTCAACTGCGGCTGGTACAAGGTCCAGTATGAGGGTCAGACCGGCTATATCCGCTCCGACCTGCTGGCCCTGACCGAGCCTCCCCGCTGGAACTCTCAGACCTACGTGGGCGAGGGCGCTTCCGTGGAGCCCGTTCAGACCATCGGCGAGCAGATCGTCAACTACGCCTATAACTTCCTCGGCACTCCCTACGTCTGGGGCGGCACCTCCACCAGCGGCTTCGACTGCTCCGGCTTTACCCAGTACGTCTTCAAGCAGATGGGTTACTCCATCAAGCGCACCGCGGCCCAGCAGCTGACCTGCGGCTACGAAGTCTCCAACCTCCAGCTGGGCGACCTGGTGTTCTTTGAGAATACATACACCACCGGCGCTGACGCCTCCCATGTGGGCATCTATGTGGGCAACAATGAGTTTATCCATGCTGCCTCCGGCGGCGTCAAGGTCACCAGCCTCAGCAACGACTACTACGCCGCCCGCTATATCGGCGCCCGCCACGTTATCTGACAAACGGTCAATCCTCTCCCCTCCCCCACCGGAGGGGAGTTTTTTTTGCCCGGAGCTTCTTCTGCGTGCAGGCGCGCCACAAGGCCGGGCTTGCGGCTTCGGTCCGTCCGCATTATAATAGAGGCAATCTACCAGAGGCCCCGGGTCTCCGGCGTTTGCCCGTTCTATATTCTGACACTTGGAGGCATCCATGGAATTTCGATCCTATCTCATCAAGCCGGCCTCGGATCTGTGCAATATGCGCTGCCGGTACTGCTTTTACCACGACGTAGCCCAGAACCGGACCGTGCAGCACATGGGACGGATGACCGAAGCTGTGGCCGACGCCCTGATTGCCGGCGCTTTTGACGGCGCGGCCCGGGATACCACCATCTCCTTTGCCTTCCAGGGCGGCGAGCCCACGGTGCGGGGGCTCCCCTACTTCCGCCACTTTGTCGAAGAGGTCCGCCGGGTCAATACCCGGCGTCTGCCGGCGCACTTCGCCATCCAGACCAACGGGCTGGCCCTGGACGAGGATTGGTGCCGGTTTTTGGCCGAGAACCGCTTTCTGGTAGGCGTCTCCATCGACGGCGACAAGGCCCTCCACGACGCCCACCGGGTGGACGCCCAGGGCGACGGCACTTGGAACCGCGTCACCGCCAACCTCCGGCTGCTTCAAAAGGCCGGGGCCGAGGTCAACGCCCTGTGCGTCGTCACGCGGCAGTGCGCCAGAAGCTCCCAGAAGGTCTACCACGCCCTGCAAAAGCTGGGGGTGCGGTATCACCAGTATATCGCCTGTCTGGACCCGCTGGAGGCCCAGCGGGGCTCTCTCCCCTTCTCTCTGACGCCCGACGCCTATGGCAAATTCCTCTGCGGCCTCTTCGACGCCTGGTACCGGGATTGGAAGGCCGGGACCTATACCAGCATCCGCTACTTTGAGGACCTGGTCCATCTGCTGCTGGGCGAACCGGCCTCGACCTGCGCCACCTGCGGTAATTGCGGGGCCTACTGCGTGGCCGAGGGCGACGGCAGCGTCTACCCCTGCGACTTCTTTGTGCTGGATCAATGGCGCATGGGCTCCGTCACCGAAGACGGCTACGACGCCCTGCTCCAGGCCCCGGCAGCCCGCCGGTTCCTGGCCCGGGGCCAAGAGCGGCCCCTCGAGTGCCAAAGCTGTTCGTATCTACGGCTCTGCGGCGGCGGCTGCAAGCGCGACTGGGTGGAAGCGGACGGCGCTGTCCACAACTACTTCTGCGCCTCCTTCCGCGCCCTGCTCTCCTATGCGCTTCCCCGTCTGACGGAAATCGCCCGGGCTGAGGCAGCCGCCCGAGGCCGCTGATCTCTCCCGAAAAACGCAGCGGGGCGTGTTGCATTTTGCAACACGCCCCGCTGCATGTGGTTTACGCCGAGGTTCGACGGTTCCGCCTCGCAGGGGCCGATGCCCACATCGGCCCGCCCACCGCACCCACCCAAAGCCTCCCCTTGGTGACCAAGGGGAGGTGGCGCGAAACGCCGGAGGGGATCAGAACCGGCAGAAACCAGGGCAGACAATCCCTCAGTCTCGCTTCGCGAGCCAGCTCCCTTTACACAAGGGAGCCTGCCCTCTCAGGCGCAAGGGTGGGATGCGTTCGGCGATGGTGCTTTTGATGTCGATACCGTGCGGGCCGATGTGGGCATCGGCCCCTACGGAGTGCGTTCGGCGATGGTGCATCCAACGCGGAAGTGCGTCCCGGGCGGCCATACAGGCCGCCCCTACGGACCCGCTCCCGGTCTTCTCGTAGGGGCGGGCTTTATGCCCGCCCGAAACCGGGTTCCGATTTCCGCCGGGGTGCCTTCGGCCATGGTGCGTCCGACGCGGCGGTGCGGGAGCTACCGGTGGGAGCCGCCGAAGCCGCCGCCGTGGGAACCGCCGCCGCGGCCGGACCCGCCGAAGCCGCCGCGGCTGGAGCCTCCAAAGCCGCCGGGACGGCCGCCGCTGTGGAAGGAACCGGGTCCGGGACCGGGGCGGTGATGGGGTCCCGGCGGGGGGCCGCCCATGGGGCCGCGCCAGAAGGGGCCGGGACCAAAGAAGAACCGAGGCCGCCAGCCCCAGACCACCCGGCGTCCAAACCGCACGGCCGAGGCCGCAACGGCGGCAATGACCAGAACCACCAGCAGCACCACAAAGAACAGTATGCCGCCGATGGTGGAGAGCAGAGACCCCCGCGCGCCGGTTTCAGACTCCGTCAGAGGCAGATTGTCCTGACACCAGTCGGCCAGATCCGCATAGAGACTCCGAATGGACCGGTCGGGCGCGGTGAACATATCGCCCATGGCGCCCCGGAACAGGATCTCCAGCTCATTGTCGATATAATGGGAGAGGTCCGAGCCGTAGACCAGGTACCAGTCCTCGGCTCCGGCGTCCAGCAGCAGCAGGAAGTCGCCCTCTCCCAGGCCCAGATCGGCGCTGGCGTCATAGGCCGCCTCCTCTATATCGGCGGTACTGCCGACGGTGGCCAGCCCGAGAATGGTACCATAGCGGTAATCCAGCGCGCCGTTTTCGGCGGCAATGGCCTCCAGGGTTTGGGCCGAGAAGAGCCGGGCGCTGTCATCTACAAAGCCGGCATAGGCGTCGGCGTGTTCCTCGCCCCATTTCTGGGCCGTAGAGGCGCTTTCCGGGGTATAGTCCCCGCCGCCCAGCCGGGCCCGGCTGATGCCGATGGCCGCCGCGATCAGCAGCACGGCCACGACCACGGCAAACCATCTCTTTTGAAACAGTTTCATAGAATACCTCCGGAAAAATCTGGAAACCGGCACGATCCGCGTTTACCGCCGCAGCTCCAGCAGCTTGTTGCGCAGCTCGTCCTCCATGCGCTTGAGCTCCGCCGAGGCCTGCTGGCGTTTCTGGCGGCCCTCCTGCTGGATCTGGAGCACCTCGTCCAGGGTTTCGATCAGGGTCTGGTTGGTGTGCTGGAGGGTCTCCAGGTCCACCACAGCCCGCTCGGACTCCTTGGCCGTCTCCACCGAGGCCATCTTCAGCATATCCGCGTTGGTCTTGAGCAGGCGGTTGGTCATATCGGTGACCTGCCGCTGGGCCTCCATGGCCTGCTGGGCGTGGTGGATGCCCAGGCTCAGTACCATTTGGCTCTTCCACAGGGGAATGGTATTGACCAGAGAGGTCTGGATCTTCTCGGTCATCAGGGTATCATTATTTTGGACCATGCGGATCTGGGGGCCCATCTGCAGCGAGACGATCCGGGTCAGCTCCAGGTCGTGGAGCTTTTTCTCGAACCGGTCGATCAGGGCCGCGTAGTCGTTGGCGGCCTGGGCGTCCTCGGGGCGTCCGCTCTGGGCCGCCGCGGACCGCAGCCGGGCCAGCTCGCCCTCCCGCTCGGCCTTCACCTTCTGCTGCCCGGCCAGAATATACATGGTCAGCTCCTTGAAATACTGGAGATTCTTCTCATACATCTGGTCCAGCACGGCGATGTCCTTCATCAGGGTGAGCTGGTGCTTCTCCAGGGCCTCGGTGATGCGGTCCACATTGGTCTCGGCCTTGCTGTACTGGACCTTCAGCTTCTCCATCGAGTCTCCTGCCCGCTGGAACAGGCCGGCCAGCCCCTTTTTCTTCTCCTCGGGCTCGATGGAGCTCAGCTGGGCCACCAGCTCCGAGAGCATTTCGCCCACCTGGCCCATGTCCTTGGTGCGCACGGTCTCCAGCGCCCCCTGGGAGAAGTCGGCGATGTTCTTCTGGGCGGCCGCGCCGTAGGTGAGAATCTGCTGAGAGTTGTGCAGGTCAATCTGGGCCGCGAACTGGTCCACGGCCTGCTGCTCGGCGGGACTGAGAATGGCCTGTTCCGCCGCAGGGGCCTGGACCGCCTGGGATTCAGGCGTCTCAGGCTGAAGATCCGGGGTCAGGGTCAGCTGGGGAATGGTATCTGCCATGGGTCGTCACTCCTTAGAAATCTTTGTCGTTGGTCAGCCCGTTCTGGGCCAGCATTTGCTCCATCACCCGGATATCGGCGGTGATGTCCACCAGGTCCCGGGCGAAGAGCCCGTCTAGCTGCTTCTGGAAGGCGACAATCACCTTGTCCAGCATGCCTTCGATGCGCTCCATGCCGGTCTGGATATTCTCGCCCTGGAGCCCCACGTCCTGGAGGTTCCCATACTGCTCCAGCAGCTTGATGGTGGTAGGTAAATAGTAGTTCATAAACTGCCGGACCTCGGGGAGCTTGTCCGGCTTCTTGGCCACCTGGTCCAGGATGGAAGCCGTGAGAATCTCAATCTGCTTGAGCTTGGCCGACATCCGGTAGTCGGGGATGGCGTCGTTGAGCTCCTGAATCCGCCGCACCGCCGTCTGCCCTTCCCGGAGCACGGCGTCCAGGGCCGGGTTGCCGGTGGTCTTGGGCTGGGGCTCCGGCTCCGGCTTGGGCTCCGGCTGGGGAGCCCGTTCGGGGTTCGGCCGGGACTCCGGCTGGGGCTGCTCCACCGGCTCCGCCTTCTTGACGATGCTCCGTACCAGCAGGTACACCACCCAGCACAGCGCCGCGCATTTGAGATACGACCCCAGCCCATCCAGGGTGAACAGCAGGCTGTAGGCCAGAGCCGTCAGTCCCACGGCATAAATCGGCGCCACCGGTTTCGACGTTCGTTTCTTGTCCATGGAATTCCTCCGCATTTGTCCGGGACAAACTGCCCCAAAACTTTCCTCCAGTGTAGCACGACGCCCATCAAATTGCAAGAACCCCTGTCCGTACGGCTCGGATTGACAGAATTTTTAATCCTGCTATAATCTGTAGCATAGAAGACGCGGAGAAACGCCGGTGGGAGCTGCCTGCGGGCGGCAAACAGCTCCCTATCTGAAACGGCAGTGCAGGCCTGCGCGGCAGCTGGGGAGCCTTTCCCCGCACTGCCGTATACCCATTTATATGCCGCGACCCGCTTCGATGGACCATAATTCTACAAATTTCTTTTAGGAGGCAGCAACATGGTCAAGGTATCTCCTTCCATTCTCTCGGCAGATTTCGTCAATCTCGAGCGCGACATCCGTTCCCTGGGCCCTGCCGGAGCCGACTACGTCCATGTGGACGTGATGGACGGCCTGTTCGTGCCCAATCTCACCATCGGAATCCCCGTCGTCCAGGCCATTCGGCGGATCTCGCCGCTGCCTCTGGACGTCCATCTGATGATTGACCGGCCCATCCGGTACGTGGAGCGGTTCTGCGCCGCCGGGGCAGATATTCTCACCGTCCATGTGGAGGCCGACACCGAGGCCAACACCCTGGAGGCGCTGCGGAAGATTCAGGCCGCCGGCGTCCGTCCGGCCATCAGCGTCAAGCCCGCCACACCGGCGGAGGCGGTTCTGCCCTATCTGGACCTGTGCAGTCTGGTGCTGGTCATGACCGTGGAGCCCGGTTTCGGCGGCCAGTCCTTTATGGCAGATATGATGCCCAAAATTACGGAAATTCGCCGCTACATCACAGAAAAAGGTCTGAACTGCGAGGTGGAGGTGGACGGCGGCGTCAACGAGGCCACCGGCCGCACCTGCGTAGAGGCCGGCGCGGACGTCCTGGTGGCCGGCAGCGCCTACTTCAAGGCCCCCGACCCCGCCGCGTTTGTGGCGGCGCTCCACGGGCTGGACACGCATTCGTAGGCGCTCCTACAGCGCGGTCTCCCGGAATCCGCCGGCGCGCAGGACCAGGGCGGTGCGGAACCCCTCGGCCCGCAGCAGCGCCAGCGCCTCGGCATAGCCGTAGGTCAGCCGGGCGGCATCATGGCAGTCGCTGGTGAGGATGACCCGGCCGCCCAGCTCCCGCAGGGTCCGCAGCAGAGCCGGTGCGGGATAGGGAATCGGCCGGTAGCCCCGGGCCATGGCGCCGGTGTTGACCTCCACGGCCAATCCCCGCTCCACGGCCACGGCCAGGGCCTCCCGGGCCGGTCCCAGATACCGGGGGTCCGCTTCATCGAAGAGGTCCCCGGCTCCGTTAAACTTGGATACCAGATCCAGATGTCCGGCGATATTCGCCGGACTTTTTTCATAGGCGGCGGCACAGGTCTCAAAATAGGCCCGGCAGTAGGCATAGGGGTCGCCGAACCGGCGGATATGGGCCTCCGTATCCGCCCGGCTCAGATCCACACAGAGCAGCGCTCCCTGGTGGCGGAGATAGTGGACCGACTCGATCAGGTAGTCGTAGGGGTAACCGGCGTAGGGAGACAAGGCGTCGTGCTCCTGGCCCAAGAGGAGCTCCAGCTGCCCGGCATAGGCGGCCCGGAGCCGGAGGATTTCCCGGCGGTACTGGACCTCGGCGGCGGGCGTCATGGCGGCGTCGTCATAGGCGGCGGCCCCGTGGCCGGAAAAGCCCAGGGAGACAAAGCCCAGCCCTAGAGCGGCCTGGACGGTTTCTTCGGGCGTCGAGGCCCCGTCGCAGAAGGTGGTGTGGGTATGGACGCAGGAGCGCAGCGCTTCGGTCATGGCAGATCGTCCTTTCTCATCCGATGTCGGCAGTATTTGTGGAACATGCTGTGTTTACGCCCCCGTGATTTGGAAGCGTTACAAATTCTTCAAGAATTGTTTTTATTTCGGTTACGGGTCGTTCAAGATTTCCCAGGGGATTTGCGGTATCATAATGCCATCAGGAGGTGATCCCATCGAGTAAAGCCTAACAACTTAAAATCCAAGAAAACACTCTCATGAATTCCTATATTCTCTCTCTTTCTCCCTTTCTTCCTCTTTTTTCTTTTCTAACCATACCGGTCATACGCCGATGCCGCGGAGGACTTCGCGGATAGCCAAACGGCGTGTACACCTTCCAAAGACTGCCGCCCGGCGTGACGAACCGGGCGGTTTTTTCTGGCCTTTTACGGCCCTCGGACGGAATCAAAAAACCCGGTCGGACCTGGGTCCGACCGGGGCGTTTGGCGCTCAGAACAGATTCAGCACAAAGGTCAGCACCAGGAAGACCACGGCGATCCACTTGGTGAACTTGGCCATCTTGGCATCGAGGGTCGAGCTCTTGTTCTTGGACATGAAGCTCTCGGAGGAGCCGGCGATGGCGCCCGAAAGACCGGCGCTCTTACCGGACTGGAGCATCACGATGGCCACGAGGCCCACGGCGGCCAGAACCTGAATGATGGTGAGAATGAGATGCAGTACTTCCATGTTTCCTCCAATACCATGCTTCCATGACCGTTTTTCCGGCCAACGGCAAGCCGTAATCAATTCGTTTTCATAGCAAATAGTATCATACTACAATCCCTGGAAAAATGCAAGGGGAAAATCGAAAAAACTCACTTCGTCGCCCACTGGCCCGTGGCGCAGCAGTTGAGGTACGCGTTGATAAACCCGTCCAGGTCGCCGTCCATGACGGCGTTGATATTGGTCATCTCGTAGCCGGTGCGGGTGTCCTTGGCCAGGGTGTAGGGCATGAAGACGTAGGAGCGGATCTGGCTGCCCCACTCGATCTTCTGCTGGACGCCCTTGATGTCGGAGATTTTCTCGAAGTGTTCCCGCTCCTTAATTTCCATCAGCTTGGACCGGAGCATCCGCATACAGGTCTCCTTGTTCTGGAACTGATCCCGCTGGGTCTGGCAGGAGACCACGATGCCGGTGGGCTTGTGGATCAGGCGGACGGCCGAGGAGGTCTTGTTGATGTGCTGGCCGCCGGCGCCGGAGGAGCGGTAGACCTGCATTTCGATATCCTCGGGGCGGATCTCCACCTCCACATCGTCGGTGATTTCGGGAATGACCTCCACGGCGGAGAAGGAGGTGTGGCGGCGGCCCGCGGCATCAAAGGGCGAAATCCGCACCAGCCGGTGGACGCCGGACTCGCTCTTGAGGAAGCCGTAGGCGTTGGCGCCCTCGATCATAATGCTGGCGGACTTGAGGCCGGCCTCGTCGCCGTCCAGATAGTCGAGAATCTTATAGGTGTAGCCATGGCGCTCCGCCCAGCGGGTGTACATCCGGTAGAGCATCTGGCACCAGTCCTGGGCCTCGGTGCCGCCCGCGCCGGCCTGGAAGGACACCAGGGCGTTGTTGCCGTCGTACTCGCCGGTGAGCAGCGTCTCCAGCCGGGCCTCTTCCATTTTGGTCTCCAGCTCGTCGTAGCCGGTTTTCAGCTCGTCGAGCATGGACTCGTCGTTTTCCTCGATGGCCATTTCGCAGATGGTCATGAGATCGTCCCACTGGGAAACCATCTGGGCATAGCGGTCCATTTTCGCCTCCAGCTGCCGGGACCGCTTCATGACCTTCTGAGAGGTGTCCTGGTCGTCCCAGAAGCCGGGAGACTCGATCTGGGCCTGGAGCCGCTCGTGCTCTTCCTTGCAGGCGCCCAGGTTCAGGGAGTCGGCCAAACCGTCCAGCTTGGGGCGGTTGTTGTTGAGTTTCGTCTTGTACTCGTCAAATTCGATCATGCTCATAAATCCATACCACGCTTTACTTCACAATTCCAAGGGCAGCACCGCACAATTTGGCAAGAGCATTCGGCCAAAGATTTTGCCTCATACGAAAGTTATAAAAGGGCGGGAATACTGTATGTATTTCCCCCTTTTATAACTGCACGGATGGGGCAAAAGATTGGG
>DVFN01000060.1 GCA_018713205.1 Candidatus Avoscillospira stercorigallinarum
TACCGGCTGATTGCGGATACGGTGTTCGTTTACCACATCGCGCACGGCGCCAGCAACTACCCAACAACTTTCAAACGGCTGCTGAAAGAAGAAAATCAATAACCCATTTTTTTAGAGAACGTCTTTTCCTAACGGAAAGGCGTCAGACTGTCGAAAAACCTCGCTGAAAATGTCTGTGACAGTGCAGCGGGGGAAGTGTGAAGGGGGCAAAAAGCCCCCTTCGCGTTCAATCGACACGTATTTTTAAACTTTTTGGAAAGTTTAAAAATACGCACAGCGTGGCGAAAAGACTTTTTCGACACGCTGGAACGTCTTTTCCTAACGGAAAGGCGTCAGACTGTCAAAAAACCTCGCTGAAGATGTCTGCCTGAGGGCGTAGTCGTCAACTACGCCCCATCCACCATCGCCGGATGAAATCAACAAAAAAGACGAGTGTTCTTACAGCGTTTCAAATGCTATAAGAACACTCGTCATGGTGCGCGAGGCGGGACTTGAACCCGCACGTCCGGAGTGGACACTAGAACCTGAATCTAGCGAGTCTGCCAATTCCACCACTCGCGCATTTCTTAACGCTGGAATATGATAGCACGAGAAGGGCCAAAAGTCAAGGCCTTGTATGAAAAAAAGCTGCGGCGCGCAAACTATGGAAAAACGGTAAAGGAGCGTCGCCATGGAGCAAGGAAAAAAGGACCCCCAGGAGCGGGAGGAGGACCGGCGGCAGATTGAAGCTTTCGGGTCCTCTCTGGTAGAGAGCGAGGGTGGCCGGATCTATACCCTGACCATTATCGGACAGGTGGAGGGACATCAGATTCTGCCCGAGACCGTCAAAACCACCAAGTATGAGCATGTGCTGCCGCTGCTGGCCACCATCGAGGAGAGCCCGGACATCGACGGCCTGCTGATTCTGCTCAACACTGTCGGCGGGGACATCGAGGCCGGTCTGGCCATCGCCGAGATGATCGCCGGGATGCAGAAGCCCACGGTATCCCTGGTATTGGGCGGCGGCCACTCTATCGGTATTCCGCTGGCGGTTTCGGCCAAGCGGTGCATGATTGCGCCCACTGCCAGCATGACCATCCATCCCGTGCGGATGACCGGCGTGGTGGTGGGCGCGCCCCAGACCTACCAGTATTTCAACCGAATCCAGGAGCAGATCGTGGATTTTGTCACGGCCAATTCCCGCATCTCCCGGGAGACCTTCCTCCACTATATGATGGCCACCGGGGAAATTGCCACCGATGTGGGCTCGGTGGTCTACGGCCGCGAGGCGGTTCAGGTGGGCCTGGTGGACCAGCTGGGCAGCGTCGGCGACGCGCTGGACTACCTTCACCAGGAGATCGAGCGCAGAAAACAGCCCGAAGCCCAGACGCAATCAAACGCAGGCCAATGATGCCCGCCCCTACGAAAAAATGGAAGGCGGGTCCGTAGGGGCGGCCTGTATGGCCGCCCGTGCAGGCCGGGCGTATTCACCGCACCCCCGCCCTGCGGACCAAATTCCGGACCGCACCGGCGATTGGCCGCAGGGTTGCGGGGAAGCGCGGCTGCTCTGCGGACACCCGCCGGGAAGATTCCTGCTTACAGCTTCCGGGGGATATATTGGCCCATGGGGCCGGTCAGAATTTGGCCGTGGGCCACGGCCAGCTGGCCGCGGAGATAGACCTGGTCGATGACGCCCTGGGTGACCCAGCCCTCATAGGGGCAATAGTCCACGTTGGCGGCCTGATCGGCGGCGGTCAGCAGACCCCGGGCCTCGGGGTCCAGCACCACGATATCGGCATCGCTGCCGGGGGCGATGACGCCCTTCCGGGGGTAAGCGCCGTAGAGCTTGGCCGGCGTCTCGGAGAGCAGGGCGCACATCCGGGCCGCGTCGATTCGGCCCCGGGCCACGCCCTCGGACCAGAGGAGGATACCCCGGCTCTCCACGCCGGGCAGGCCGCCGGGGATCTGTGTGAAGTCGCCCTTGCCCGCGTCCTTCTGGGCCAGCGTGAAGCTGCAGTGGTCGGTGGAGATGGTCTGAATGGTCCCGTCGGCCAGGGCGGCCCAGAGGGCTTCCTGGTCGGCCTTCTCCCGCAGCGGGGGAGCGCAGACGTACCGGGCTGCCTGGGAGTAGTTGGGGTTCTCGTAGTAGCTCCGGTCCAGCAGCAGGTACTGGGGGCAGGTCTCCACATAGACGGTCTGTCCCCGGGCCCGGGCGGCGCGCACCTCCTCCAGCGCCTCCTTGGTGGAGAGGTGGACGATCATCACCGGCGCGCCGGCCACCTGGGCCATGCGGAGCAGGCTGCCCACGGCTTCGGCCTCCAGCGCGTTGGGCCGGGTGGCCGGGTGGCTGGCGGGGGAGACTTCCCCGGCTGCCTTCTTCTGAGCGATCAGGGCGTCGATGACGCCGGCATTTTCGCAGTGGACGCCGGCAAACGCGCCGTATTTCCGCAGCTCCTCCAGGGCCAGAAAGAGATCCCGGTCGCCGATCATCATGGCCGGGTAGGTCATGTACATCTTAAAGGTGGGAATGCCCGCCTCCAGCATCTGCGGGATCTCCCGGCAAATTCCGTCGTTCCAGTCGTCGATGGTCATGTGGAAGCCGTAGTCACAGGAGGACTTGCCGTCGGCCTTTTTGTGCCAGAGGTCCAGGCCGTACTGGAGCGTTTCGCCCTTGTTAGGGCAGGCGAAGTCGATGACCAGGGTGGTACCGCCCCGAAGGGCCGCCCGGGTGCCGGTTGCGAAGTCGTCGGCGGTGGTGGTGTTGCAGACGTCCAGATCAAAGTGGGTGTGGGCGTCAATAAAGCCGGGGAAGAGGAGCTTCCCGGTCACGTCTACCGTCTCGGCCTCGGGGCAGGAGAGGTGCGGGCCTACGGCTTCGACGGTCTCGCCGTTTACCAGGACGTCCAGCGCCGCGACGCCGGACCCGGAGACAACGCGGCCTCCCTGAAAGAGTCGTTTCATAGCTGTCAGCTCCCTTCTGTTTTATACGCCTATTGTACCACAGCTTCCGCCGGCTTGTCAGCCCGGAAATAGACAAAGGCTTTACGACCGGAGAAAAATATAGTAGAATAGCAGAAGTAATTTTACACGATTCTGTGAGGTCACTATGAAACTGATTGATTTAAAGCCCGGTGACAGCTTTACCGGCTATTATCTGATGCGCAACATTATCCCCAAGCGGACCAAGACCAACAAGCCCTATCTCTCCATGGCGCTGACCGACGTCTCTGCCTCGGTGGAGTCCATGGTCTGGGACTACGGCGGGCCCATCGGTCCGGCGGACGAGGGAAAGGTCGCCTGGGTCCAGGGCGTGATGAAGGAGTATCGCGGCACGCTCCAGATCACCGTGGAGGTTCTGCGGCCTGCCGAGCAGCAGGAGTATTTCCCCATCATCGATACTCTGGTGCCCACCGCGCCGCTGGACCGCAGCGCGGCCTATGCCCGGGTGGAGGCGCTGGTGGCGACGCTGGAGGACGATGACTTCCGCCGCGTGGCGGAGAAGTTCCTCCAACGCCATGGAGCGGAATTCTGCCGCTATCCCGCGGCCAAGACCGTCCACCACGGCTTTGTCGGCGGCCTGCTGATGCACACCGCCGATATGCTGGAGCTGGCCGACTTCCTGGCCGGGAAGTACCGGACGGTCATCAACCGGGACCTGCTGCTCACCGGCACGCTGCTCCACGACATTGCCAAGCTGCGGGAGTTTGTCCTCTCGGATCTGGGTGTCGTGATGGAGTATTCCACCGCCGGACAGCTGCTGGGCCACCTGGTCATGGGGGCCCAGGAGGCTGCCGAGGTCTGCAAAGAGCTGGGCGTACCGGAGGAGAAATCCATGCTGCTGCAGCACCTGCTGCTGTCCCACCACGGGCAGCCGGAGTTCGGCGCGGCGGTGGTGCCTCAGTGCGCCGAGGCTGAGCTGCTGGCGTCTATCGATCATATTGACAGCCGCATGGAGATTTACCGGGAGACCCTGGAAAAGCTCCAGCCCGGCCAGTTCTCCCAGCGTGTTTTTGCGCTGGACCGGCGGATCTACCGGCCCAATCTCGGCGCGGCGGAAGACCTGACTTGAAGCAATCGGACAACCGAATCAGCTGCTGCCAGAGCCTGTGACAACGCGGCGGGGCATATGGAAAGGGGAGAAGAGCCCCCTGACACATATGCCCCGCCGCGTTTTAAACGTCTTTACTCGGGCAGAAACGGAGAGATCAGCAGGTCGCGCCGCCGGTGAGGTGGAGCTCGGCGGCCAGAATGGCGTCCTTGCGGGCCAGAATATCGTCGGAGAGGATTTCCTTCTCCACATACTCGAAGCCCAGGCGCTCGATGGTGTCGGCGAAGCGTTCGCCGGTCTTGCCCTGCTCGCGGAAGAAGAGGATGGCCTTTTCGACAGTGTTCAGGACCTCTTCCTCGCTGGTAAAGAGCTTGCCGAGGGGCTGGCCGTGGGCGATCTTCTTGCCCCAGCGGCCGCCGATGCAGATCTTGAAGCCGGGCTTGCCCTCTTCAATGGCGTCGAAGGGGCAGTGGCCGACGCAGCGGCCGCAGTTGTTGCAGACCTCGGGGTCGATTTCCAGCACGCCGTCCTCGACCTTGCAGGCCTTCATGGGACAGACGTTGACGATCTGGCACTTCTTGCAGCCGTTGCAGCTGTCCTCGTCGAACTGGGGCACCAGCTGGCCGATGATGCCCAGGTCATTGAGGGTGGGCTTGACGCAGTTGTTGGGGCAGCCGCCGCAGGCGATCTTGAACTTGTGGGGCAGCTTGACGCTATGGTAGCCCAGGTAGAACCGCTTGTGGATCTCCTCGCTGAGGGCGAAGGTGTCATAGAGGCCGTACTGGCAGGTGGTGCCCTTGCAGGAGACCACGGGCCGGACCAGGGAGCCGGTACCGCCGGTAATCAGACCGGCCTGGGCGATGAACTCCTGAAACGCGGGAATATTGTCATAGTGGACGCCCCGGACCTCCACGGTCAGACGGGTGGTGAACTCCACGTCGCCGTTGCCGAACTTCTTGGCGGCTTCGGCGATGACGGCGGTCTGCTCGGCGGTGATCTTGCCGTTGACGGTGATGATGCGGGCGTTAAAGAGGTCGGTTCCCTTGTTGTTCAGGAAGCCCATTCCCTTGACGCGCTTGATCTCCAGAGGACTGATGGTGCAGGGCATAGTCTTTTCTCTCCTTTATGTGATATTGTATCCCGATGGTGTAGGGGTCGATGCCCACATCGACCCGGGCCGCGAAGCGGCTTCTCCTTTGACGGCGGTGGGGCCGATGTGGGCATCGGCCCCTGCGGGGGCTCAGCCCTCGTAGTCGGAGAAGTCGGTGAACAGGTTGCCGCCCTCGAGGACGCGGGTGTTGGTGTAGCCGAAGGCCTTCAGGCGGTTCTGGGTCAGATAGGCCCGCTTGCCCTTGTTGCAGACCAGCAGGATCTTGTCGTCCTTGCCATAGCCCTCCAGGGGGCCGGTGACCTTGACCAGATCCACATAGGGCGCGCCGGGAATGGTGGGCTGGAGGGAGACGTCGATGAGCTTGTAGCCCTCGGCCTTGCCCTCGGCATACTCCCGGGGGGTGAAGGTCTCAAATTCGCCGCTGAGCTTGTTGCGCAGCACGTTCAGCGTGTGGGCGAAGGGATGGATGGCCGTGGAGAAGGGCGGGGCGTAGGCGTAGTCCGCGCCGTCCAGGTCGGCCAGGGTGGCCTTGCAC
The DNA here is from genome assembly GCA_018713205.1 of Candidatus Avoscillospira stercorigallinarum. Classification (GTDB taxonomy): domain Bacteria; phylum Bacillota; class Clostridia; order Oscillospirales; family Oscillospiraceae; genus Avoscillospira; species Avoscillospira stercorigallinarum. Next base: position 5,674 of record DVFN01000060.1, read on the forward strand.
ATCAGGGCAGTGACGGTGATATCCACGATCTTGTCCACGGCGCCCTTGCCGGCCACCTGGATGCCCAGCACCCGCTCGGTCTTGCGGTCGGCGATCAGCTTGATGACAAAGCTGCCGGCCCCGGGCATATAGTGGGCCTTGTCGTCCACGATGGTGACGACGCTGACGGGGTCAAAGCCCTCGGCCCGGGCCTGGTCCTCGGTGAGACCGGTGCGGCCCACGTTGAGTCCGGGCAGCTGGCAGACGGCGGTGCCCAGGGAGCCGCGGTAGTTCCGGGTCTTGCCGGCGATATTCTCGGCCACCATGCGGCCCTCGATGTTGGCCGTGGAGCCCATGGGAGACCAGGCGGCCTTGCCGGTGACGGCGTTGCGGACCATGGCGCAGTCGCCCACGGCGTAGATGTCGGGATCATTGGTGCGGCCCAGCTCGTCGGTGAGGAGGGTGCCCTTGAACATCTCCAGGCCGGTGTCGTTGAGGAAGGCGGTGTTGGGCCGGATACCGGCGGAGAGGACCACCAGGTCGCACTTATAGCCCTTCTTGTCGGTGAGGACCTTCTTCACCTTGCCGTCCTCGCCCTCCAGGCCGGTGACCTTGACGCCGGTGACCACCGGGATACCGGCCTCGGAGAGCTTGCCCTCGATGTAGGTGGCAAACTCGGGGTCGAAGCCCGGCAGCACGTGGGGGGCCATATCCAGCACAAAGGGCTTGACGCCCCGGGCGGCCAGATTCTCGGCGATTTCCAGGCCGATATAGCCCGCGCCGACCACCACGGCCTTTTTCACGCTGCCGCTGTCCACCAGGGCACGCAGGTCCTCGGCGTCCTGGGGCGTGCGCATAAAGAAGACGTTCCCGAGCTCCACGCCCGCAATGGGAGGCTTGACGGGGCTGGCGCCGGTGGCGATGACCAGCTTGTCATAGGGGTAGACCGTCTGTGTGCCGGTGGCAAGGTCCACGGCGGTGACGGTCTTCTGTTCCCGATCCACATGGGTGGCCTCGGTGCCGGTGCAGACCTTGGCGCCGGTGAGCGCCTCGAACTTGGCCGGGGTGTTCACAATCAGCTGGGCCCGATCCTCGATGACGTGGCCCACATAGTACGGCAGGCCGCAGCCCGCATAGGAAATGTCGCTGCCCTTGTTGAGAATGAGGACCTCGTTGGACCGGTCCTCCCGCATCAGTTTGGCCGCTGCCTTGGTTCCGGCGGCTACGCCGCCCAGGACGAGAATCTTCATGGTACCGTCTCCTTATTTCATATCGTGGCGATTGACTTCGCCGCTCTGTTTGTTATAATTTTACCATGAAATACTATCGATGTAAAATAGGAATTCGCGGATAGAACCATCGTTTTTTTCGATACAAGGAGGCAAGTCCATGGCAACGCTGAAGCAGCTGACCACCTTTCTGGCAGTGGCCGAGACCATGCAGATGAGCGAGGCGGCGCGGATTTTGTATCTGTCCCAGTCCACGGTGAGCCAGACGATTCTGGACCTGGAGCGGGAATTCGGCGCGGAGCTGTTCCAGCGCAATCCCCGGCAGCTGACGCTGACGCCCAAGGGGATGATATTCCGCGAGCAGGCCCAGCAGGTGGTGGACCGCTACGAGGGTCTGACGCGGGCCATGGAAAAGAGCCATGAGACCCGGGAGCTCCGCCTGGGAGCCACGCTGACCATCGGCAACACGCTTCTGACGTCGATCCTCTGTCAGCTCCGGCAGGACCACCCGGACATCCGGCCCTACCTCTATGTGGAGAACACCCGGCTTTTGGAGGGGCGCATCCTCCACCATGAGGCGGATATCGGGCTGATCGAGGGCATCATTGCCAGTGAGAAGCTGGCCAAGCTGCCGGTGGCCGAGGACGAGCTGCGGCTGATCTGCGGCCCCCGGCATCCCTTCTGGGGCCGGGAGGAGGTTGAGCCCGAGGCGCTGCTGCAGCAGTCCTTTATTCTCCGGGAGCAGGGCAGCGGCACCCGGGATATCTTCGAGAGCGCCATGCGGGCGGCACAGGTTCCAATCCACGTGGCCGGGGAATCGGTGAGCAGCACGGCCATTATGGAGCTGGTGGCCGCCGACCTGGGGCTGGGAGTCCTGTCGCGGCGGTGTGTCAGCCGGGCCGTGGAGGAGGGGCAGCTCTGGGCGCTGTCGATTCGCGGCTACCCCATGCACCGGTACTTCCAGGTCTGCTACCCCCAGCGCCGTCCGGTCACCAGTCAGATGCGCGACTTTATCGCCGCCGCCCGCACGGTTCTGGAACGGGCGTAGATTTTTGTGCACAACAGACAGAAACTTCTCTATATTCCTGAGATAAATCACGATTTTTGCGGCCTTGCAATTTCCCTGACCCGGGCTATAATTTGGATAGCTTTGGGCGGCCCCGTGTGCAGGGCAGTCCGCCGAACGTACCCGTAGGGGCGGCCTGTATGGCCGCCCGAAACCAGGTACCGATGTCCAGGGCGCATATACAATGCGCCCCTACGGTGTGTAAGTTCGCCGATGGTGCGTCCGACGCGGCAGGCGATTCAAAGGAATTTGAGGAGGCTTCTTCCATGACGAAAGATCTCACCCGGGGGAACCCGGTTTCGGTGATTTTGCAATTCACCGTGCCCATTTTGCTGGGGCTGCTGCTCCAGCAGGTCTATAATCTGGTGGACACGATGATTGTCGGCAAATTTGTGGGGCTGGACGCCCTGGGCGGCGTGGGGTCCACGGGCTCGCTGAACTTTATGGTGCTGGGCTCCTGTATCGGACTCTGCATGGGCTTCGGCATTCCCATGGCCAACTCCTTCGGAGCCGGGGAACTCAAACGGCTCCGGCGGTATGTGGCCAACAGCATCTATCTCTGTGCCATCGCCTCGGTGCTGGTGATGGCGGTGGTCATTCTCTTCTGCCGCGAGATTCTCACGGCGATGCACACCACGCCGGAGAATTTCCCCTATGCCTTCGACTATATCTACTGGATCTTCTGGGGCATTCCCTTTGTGATGCTCTATAACATGACGTCGTCCATGATCCGGGCGGTGGGCGACAGCAAGAGCCCGCTGCTGTTTTTGGCCGTGGCGGCGGCGATCAACGTGGGGCTGGACCTGCTGTTCATCCTGGTCTTCCACCTGGGCGTGGCCGGCGCAGCCTGGGCCACCAACCTTTCCCAGGGCATCTCCGGTCTGCTGTGCCTGTTCTACATCCGCAAAAAGCTGCCGATTTTCCGCTTTGAGCCCGGCGAGCTGGCATGGCGGCGGGCGGAAGTGCTGCACCTGCTGGCCAACGGCTTTCCCATGTCCCTGCAATACTTTATCACCTCCATCGGCAGCATTACCCTCCAGAGCGCCGTCAACGGCCTGGGTACCATCTATGTCAACGCCCTGGCGGCGGGGGGCAAGATTGCCCAGATGCTCCAGTGCCCCTTTGAAGCCCTGGGCCCGGCCATGGCGACCTACACAGGCCAGAACGTAGGCGCCCACCGGCTCCGGCGGATTCCCAGCGGCCTCAAGGTTGTGGTGCTGCTGTCGGTGCTTTTTGCTGTCCTCTATGTGACGATCACCTGGTTTTTCACGCCCGCCATCGCCCTGCTCTTCCTCCAGACGCCGGACGAGGCGCTGATTGCCCTGATGCGGCAATTCCTGCTGATCGTCGGCGTGCTCAGCTGGACTCTGGGCCTGGTCAACGGCTTCCGCTTCTCGATCCAGGGCATGGGCTACGCCCAGCTGGCCATTCTCTCCGGCGTCACCGAGATGGTGGCCCGGGTGGGCGTCGCGCTGGTGCTGGTGCCGTGGCTGGGCTATGTCGGAGCCTGCCTGGGCTCCCCGGTGGCGTGGCTGCTGGCCGACTGCTTCCTGGTCCCCACGGCCCTGTGGTGCCTGCGGCGGCTGCGGCAGCGAATCCCCGAGGATGCGCCGGAGATTTAAGACTAAAACCTCACCCGGAACCACCGGTTCCGGGTGTTTTTATACACAAAAACCCTCGGAACCGGTGGTTCCGAGGGAATTGCCACGTATGAAATTAATACTTGGCGGTGCTGACCTTGATGCCGGGGCCCATGGTGGAGGCAATCACGCAGCTGCGGATATACTGGCCCTTGGCGGCGGCGGGCTTGGCCTTGATGACGGCGCCGACCAGAGCGTCGAAGTTCTGCTGGAGCTTCTCGGGGCCGAAGGACACCTTGCCGATGGGGCAGTGGATGATGTTGGTCTTGTCGAGACGGTACTCGATCTTACCGGCTTTGATCTCCTGGACGGCGGCGGTGACGTTGGGGGTCACGGTGCCGGCCTTGGGGGAGGGCATCAGACCCTTGGGGCCCAGGACCTTACCGAGACGACCGACGATACCCATCATATCGGGGGTAGCGACAACGACGTCAAAGTCGAACCAGTTCTCCTTGGTGATCTTCTCGACCAGCTCCATGCCGCCGGCATAGTCGGCGCCGGCAGCCAGAGCCTCGTCCAGCTTGGCGTCCTTGGCGAAGACCAGGACCTTGCGGGTCTTGCCGGTGCCGTTGGGCAGCACGATGGCGCCGCGGACCTGCTGGTCGGCGTGACGGGAGTCAACGCCCAGCTTGATGTGGATTTCGACGGTCTCGTCGAACTTGGCGGGAGCGGCCTTGACCACCAGGGCCATGGCATCGGCGACGTCATACTGGACGCTGCGGTCGATCAGCTTGGAGCTGTCTTGATACTTTTTACCTCTGAACAATTGAATTTCCTCCTTCGTGGTACTTCGGAATAATCCTCCCACTTAATATGAGGTCCGGTCTGGTTCCGGAAATCCTCGGACAGTTTAACGTTAGGGCAGCACCGCACAATTTGGCAAGAGCATTCGGCCAAAGATTTTGCCTCATACGAAAGTTATAAAAGGGCGGGAATACTGCATGTATTTCCCCCTTTTATAACTGCACGGATGGGGCAAAAGATTGGGCGA
>DVFN01000061.1 GCA_018713205.1 Candidatus Avoscillospira stercorigallinarum
AAAATACGCACAGCGTGGCGAAAAGACTTTTTCGACACGCTGTACATACAGTATTCCCGCCCTTTTATAACTTTCGTATGAGGCAAAATCTTTGGCCGAATGCTCTTGCCAAATTGTGCGGTGCTGCCCTAGCCTCCCTTGCGGAAACCAGCTGCTTGGCGCTATTCATAAAGCAGAGAAGAACTGATTTGTGTTATAGAGAAAGAGAATGGCGCCGGCAGAAATGAATGACACACAGCGGCCTGTTCCGCGTGGATGCAGGCGGTGCGGCTGTTACAGCTCGTGGCGGCGGCGGTTGAACATTTTGGCCAGGCCGCCCTCGGAGGTCTCGCGGAAGCGCTGGTTCAGGTTGACGCCGGTCTCATACATGGTCTTGACCACCATGTCAAAGGAGATCCGCTGGGTGTCGGTGAGGAAGTAGGCCAGATTGCAGGAGTTCATGGCCCGCATGGCGGCCACGGCGTTGCGCTCGATGCAGGGCACCTGGACCAGGCCGCAGATGGGGTCGCAGGTGAGGCCCAGGTGGTGCTCCAATGCAATCTCGGCGGCGTACTGGATCTGATTGGTCTTGAGGCCAAAGAGGTAGGTGAGGGCGGCGGCGGCCATGGCGCAGGCGGTGCCGATTTCGGCCTGGCAGCCGCACTCCGCGCCGGAGATGGAGGCGTTGTGCTTGACCAGGTTGCCGATGAGGCCCGCCACGGCCAGACCCCGGAGCATCTGCTCGTCGGTGAGCTTGCGCTGCTGCTGGACGTAGACCAGGGATGCCGGGACGACGCCGCAGGCGCCGCAGGTGGGGGCGGTGACGATGGTGCCGCAGTCGGCGTTCTGCTCGCTGACGGCAAAGGCATAGGCTGAGATAATCCGGCACTCGCGGACCTGGGGGACCTCGTTGGGGGCCGGGTGCTCAAAGAGGATCTTGGCCTTGCGCTCCACCCGGAGGCCGCCGGGCAGCATGCCCTCGGTGAGCAGGCCGTCCTCCACCGATTTTTGCATGGTGCGCCAAATTTCATCCAGGAACTCCCAGATGTCCTCGCCCTCGTTGATTTCCACGTACTCGGCCAGATCCAGGCCCCGGAACCGGCAGAACTGCTCCACCTCGGCGAAGGAGTTCTCCGGGTAGATCTCCGGCAGCTCCAGATCGTCGCGGCCCTCGATGTGGATATCGCCGCCGCCGACGGACTCCACCCGCATGGTCCCGGCCTCGCGGCCGTCCTTCAGGGCGAAGAAATCCATGGTGTTGGGATGATGGACGCCGGGCGGCGTCTCGGTGCTGAAGACGATCTCCGTGGGCAGCGGGGCCAGCACCTCCCGGAGCACCCGATCGGTGCCGTGGCCCTTGCCGGTCTTGCTCAGAGAGCCGTAGAGTACGACCCGATACCCGTCGGCCTCGGGGTATTCGCTGCGGAACAGCTTGGCGGCCCGCTCCGGCCCGATGGTATGGGAACTGGAGGGACCTTTGCCGATCTTGTAGATGTCGCGGATGGATTTCATGGCGGCACGCTCCTCATATGTATGTAGTTTCCACTATTATACCAGATTTGCCGGGGAATGCAATCAGGGAGTTGGGTGGTCACGGCCGGCCAGCGATTGGAGCGAAAGCTCGCCGGCCAGCTTGAACAGGGCGTCCTGAATCACCTCCTCGGTGGTACGGCAGACGGTCCGGGCGACACGGTCATAAAAGCGGGCGGTGACAGGGTCCAGGCAGATCAGAAATTCCTCCATAGCGCGGCTCCTTTATCATAATTAAAGTATCCCATTGTATGCCAAAGGGATTGACAGGTGTGATAAAATTAAATAACATGGTATTGTTGCGGGGTGTACACATTCGGCCCCGACCTCGCGAAGGAAACGAAGATCGCCGCGCTTCGGGCGCGTGAAAGGAAGGACCATCGTATGGCAAAAGAGAAAAAGGTCGAACAGATCACCGATATGGAGGTGGACTTCGCCCAGTGGTATACGGACATCTGCCGCAAGGCGGAGCTGGTGGAGTACGCCAGCGTCAAGGGCTTCACCATTCTGCGGCCCTACGGCTACGCCATCTGGGAGAACATGCAGCGGATTATGGACGGCATGTTCAAGGAGACCGGCCATGAGAACGTGGCCATGCCCGTGCTGATCCCCGAGAGCCTTCTGAAGAAGGAAGGCGAGCTGGTCAACGGCTTCGCCCCGGAGGTGGCCTGGGTGACCCACGGCGGCAGCGAAAAGCTGGAGGAGCGGCTGGCCTTCCGGCCCACCTCGGAGACCATGTTCTGCGACTTCTGGTCCAACAACCTCCAGACCTACCGGGAGCTGCCCATGCTCTACAACCAGTGGTGCAGCGTCATCCGCTGGGAGAAGACCACCCGGCCCTTCCTGAGAAGCCGCGAATTCTGGTGGCAGGAGGGCCATACCATCCACGAGACCGCCGAAGAGGCCCAGGCCGAGACCATGCAGCAGCTGCAGTGCTACGCCGACTTCTTCGAGAACGTGCTGGCCATCCCGGTGGTGCCGGGCCGGAAGACCGATAAGGAGAAGTTCGCCGGCGCCGAGGCCACCTACACCGTCGAGTGCATGATGAAGGACCGCAAGGCCCTCCAGGGCGCCACCAGCCACTACTTCGGCGACAAGTTCTCCCGGGCCTACAACGTCACCTTCACCGGCCGGGACAACAAGCTCCAGTACCCCTTCCAGACCTCCTGGGGCAGCACCACCCGGATGATCGGCGCGGTGATTATGACCCACGGCGACAACAACGGCCTGGTGCTCCCGCCGAAGATCGCCCCCGTCCAGATCATCGTCCTGCCCATCGCCCAGCACAAGCCCGGCGTCCTGGAGGGCGCGGCGGCGCTGGAGGCGCGGCTGAAGCAGGCGGGCTTCCGGGTCAAGACCGACAAGTCCGACAACTCCATGGGCTGGAAGTGCGCCCAGTACGAGATGAAGGGCGTGCCGGTCCGGGTGGAGTGCGGCCCCCGGGACCTGGAGAACGGCCAGTGCATCCTGGTCCGCCGGACCGACGGCGAGAAGATCCCCTGCAAGCTGGAGGACCTGGAGGCCGAGGCGGCCAAGCAGCTGGAGATCGTCCAGCAACAGATGTTCGACAAGGCCAAGAAGAACCTGGAGGAGAACATCTACGAGGCCCATTCCCTGGAGGAGGCCAAGCAGCTCCAGGCCGAGCACGGCGGCTTTATCAAAACCATGTGGTGCGGCGACCTGGCGTGCGAGCTGAAGATGAAGGAAGAGGCCGGTATGTCCTCCCGGTGCATGCCCCTGAAGCAGGAGCGCCTGGGCGACGTCTGCCCCATCTGCGGCAAGCCCGCCAAGACCATGATCTACTGGGGCATCGCGTACTAAAAACCATAAAAATACCGGGCGAGGCAGCCAAGCCTCGCCCGGATTTTTTGTCGTAAATGCAGCCCCGATCCCCGCCAGGCCCCGGGTACAAAACGCCCCGTCGAGCAGACAAAGCCGGATGCTTGAGCCGAAAGGCTCCCCTTGAGGGGAGCTGGCTCGCGAAGCGAGACTGAGAGGTGTTGCCGCACCGAAAGCCTCCCGCAGGGTTTCGGCGTGTGCAGAGGGCGCTTCCGCGCCGCCGCCCTGCGGGCGGCACACCTCTCCGTCACGCCCTTCGGGCGTGCCACCTCTCCTCAAGGAGAGGCTTTGGGGCCCGGTGCCTGAGAGGGTAGGCTCCCCTTGAGGGGAGCTGGCGCGGAGCGCCTGAGAGGTGTTGCCGCACCAATGGTTTCCCGCAGAGTCCCGGCCTGTGCAGAGGGCGCTTCCGCGCCGCCGCCCTGCGGGCGGCACACCTCTCCGTCACGCCCTTCGGGCGTGCCACCTCTCCTCA
>DVFN01000062.1 GCA_018713205.1 Candidatus Avoscillospira stercorigallinarum
CAAAGATTTTGCCTCATACGAAAGTTATAAAAGGGCGGGAATACTGTATGTATTTCCCCCTTTTATAACTGCACGGATGGGGCAAAAGATTGGGCGAAGGCCGCAGACACAATTGTGCGGTGCTGCCTTAACTGTTTCGGCCATTATACACCTGAATTCCGGCAGTGTAAACAGGGCTGCCGTTGCATTCCTCTGCGAAATTTGTTATACTAACAAAAGAATAACGCCAAGGAGGCATGCCCATGTCCGAGACAACCCTATTCTGCAAGGGCGGCGGCTGCACCGCCAAGCTGGGGGCGGGAATCCTCAGCCGGGTCCTCTCCCAAATCCCCCGGGGCGAGAACGACCCGGACCTGCTGGTGGGCTATGACAGCCGGGACGACGCGGCAGTCTACCGCCTGACCGACGACATCGCCTTTGTCCAGACCCTGGACTTCTTCCCGCCCATGGTGGAGGACCCCTATCTCTTCGGCCAGATTGCGGCCACCAACGCCCTGAGCGATATCTATGCCATGGGCGGCGAGGTGAAGACCGCCCTGAATATCGTTTGTTTTCCCGAGAAGATGGATTTAAATATCCTGGGGGAGATTATGCGCGGCGGCGGTGAGAAGGTCCTGGAGGCCGGGGGCGTCCTGGCCGGGGGCCACTCCATCGCCGACAGCGACGTGAAATACGGCCTGTCGGTCACCGGCGTGGTCAACCCCAAGGAAATCTACCGCAACGATACGCCCCGGGCGGGCGACGCTTTGATTCTCACCAAGCGCCTGGGCGTCGGAATCCTCTGTACCGCCAGCCGGGTGGGGGAGGCGTCCCAGGAGGCGCTGGCTGCGGCCTATGACTCCATGACTACCTTAAATAAATACGCCGCCCAGTGCCTCAGGCGCTATCCGGTCCACGCCTGTACCGACGTCACCGGCTTCAGCTTCCTGGGACATCTCCACGAGATGCTCAACGGAAAGTTCAGCGCCGTCATTGAGGCGGGCCGGGTGCCGGTCTTCGAGGAGGCGCTGCACCATGCCGACGAGTTCCTGCTCACCGCCGCCGCCCAGCGGAACCGCAACTATGTGGGGGATCGGGTCCGGTTCGACGGCGTACCCTTCGCCATGGAGGAGGTCCTCTTCGACCCCCAGACCGCAGGCGGCCTGCTGGCAGCCGTCCCTGCCGCGGTAGCCGAAGAGCTGGAACGGGCGCTCCGGGCCATTGGCGCGCCCGCCGCCATCGTCGGCCATGTGGTGGAACAGACAGAGCCGGAAATTTTAGTCGTTCCGTAGGAGAATACCAGAATTGGAGGAAGATTCATGATTCAAGTCAATGCCATCGGCGACGCCTGCCCCATCCCCGTCGTCAAAACCAAGAACGCCATTCGGGACCTGGGTGGTCCCGGCACCGTGGAGACCCTGGTGGACAATGAAATCGCCGTGCAGAATCTCCAGAAGATGGCCCGGCAGAAGGGCTATGCCGTCACCGCCGAGACCTTGGGGCCCGACCGGTTCAAGGTCACCATGACCGTGGGCGAGGGCGGCCAGGCTCCGGCCCAGGACGAGCCCACAGCCTGCCTGGTGAAGCCCGCCGGAGAGAAAAATACCGTGGTGGTCATCCGCTCCCGGACCATGGGCAGCGACAGCGAGGAGCTGGGAACGGCGCTGATGAAGGGCTTTATCTACGCCCTGACCCAGCAGGACCAGCTGCCCAAGACCATCCTGTTCTACAACGGCGGCGCGTATATCACCTGTGAGAACTCCGCCTCCCTGGAGGATTTGAAGACCCTCCAGGCCATGGGCGTGGAGATTCTCACCTGTGGCACCTGCCTCAATTTCTACGGAATCACCGACAAGCTCCAGGTGGGCGAGGTCACCAATATGTACTCCATCGTGGAGAAGATGACCCAGGCCGACCTGCTGGTCTCTCCCTGAGTCATGCTCCGCAAGCAGAGATCCTGGATTTTGACCTTCGACGAGACCGTGGACGCCATGGCCTGGGAGAGATACTGCGAGACCCACGGCCTGCCGGGGCGGCTGATCCCGGTGCCCCGGGAGATCACCGCGGGCTGCGGTCTGGCCTGGAAGGCCCCGCCGGAGGCGGAGGCGGCGCTGCGGGCGGCCCTGGCGGAATCGGCCATCGCCCATGCCGCCGCCCGGATTCTGGAGGTGTAGCATGATCTATCTGGACAATGCGGCTACGACCCTGAAAAAGCCGCCTCAGGTGGCGGAGGCGGTCTGCCGGGCCATGGGGACCCTGGGCAACGCCGCCCGCGGGGCCCACGGCTCCTCCGTCGGAGCGGCCCGGACCATCTTCGACGCCCGGGAAAAGATAGCCAAGCTCTTTGGCTGCCGGGACCCGAGCCGGGTGATTTTCACGAATAACGCCACCGAGAGCTTGAATATTGCCATTTTCGGCGCATTTTCTCCGGGCGACCATGTGATTTCCACCGATCTGGAGCACAATTCCGTTCTCCGGCCCCTCTATGCCCTGGAGGAGGAGCGGGGCCTGGAGCTGAGCTTCGTCCCGGCGGACCGGCAGGGCAGATTGGACTACGATGCCTTTGAGCGGCTTTTGCGGCCCAATACCAGGGCCGTGGTCTGTACCCACGGCTCCAATCTCACCGGAAACCTGGTGGATCTTCGCCGGGTGGGCGACTTTGTCAAGGCCCACGGTCTGCTGTGGATCGTGGACGCCTCCCAGACTGCCGGGTCTCAGCCCATCGATATGGCCGCCCTGGGCATCGACATTCTCTGCTTCACCGGCCACAAGGGGATGTTGGGGCCCCAGGGCACCGGCTGCCTGCTGCTGGGTCCGGGGGTGGAGCTGCGGCCCTTCAAACGGGGCGGCAGCGGAATCCATTCCTATGACCGCCATCAGCCCATGACCTATCCCACCCGCCTGGAGGCCGGGACCCTCAACGGCCACGGAATTGCGGGCCTCTCTGCCGCCGTGGACTTTTTAAATTCGGTGGGCCTGGAGACCATCGCCGCCCATGAGGCCGCGCTGACCCGCCGGTTTTATGAGGCCGTCCGGAATATCCCGGGCGTCACGGTCTACGGCGATTTTGAACATCCCCACGGAGCCATCGTCTCGCTGAATATCCGCGACTATGACTCCGGCGCCGTGGCCGACGCCCTCAGTGAAGTCTACGGCATCGCCACCCGGGCCGGGGCTCACTGCGCCCCGCGGATGCACCGGACCCTGGGGACCGAGGACCAGGGAGCCGTGCGGTTCAGCTTTTCCTGGTATACCACGGCGGAAGAAATCGACGCCGCGGCCCAAGCGGTCCGCCAGCTGGCGGAATAGAGCCGCGCCTGTGGAAATCTCCTCTTAACTTTTGGCAGCGCCTATGTTATGATAGAAAAAAAGCCGAGGGAAGGAGGACCCTATGAAACAGAATACCCAGGGAGCGAAGGCTCCGACGCTGCTGCAGCGTCTGCAAGAAAGTCCGATTTCGCGCTTTTTACTCATTCTGCTGGCGTCCGTCGTAATGGCGGCCAATATCAAGAGCTTTGTCAATGCCGGCGGCTTGTTCCCCGGCGGGTTCAATGGTCTGACGCTGCTGATCCAGCGCAGCGCCGCCCAATTCGCGCATATTAATTTGCCCTTTACCCCCATCAATCTGCTGCTCAATGCGATCCCGGCGGCTATCAGCTTCAAGCTCATCGGCAAGTGGTTCACCGCCTATTCTTGCCTGATGATTGCGCTGACCAGTATCTTCACAGACCTGCTGCCCGCGATGACCCTGACCAACGACGTGCTGCTGGTGTGTATTTTCGGCGGCATGATCCAGGGCCTTGCCATCAGCCTCTGCCTGATGGGCCGCGCCACCAGCGGCGGCACCGACTTCATCGCCGCGGCCATCAGCGAGCGTATGGGCGTGGACGCCTGGAATTATATCTTCGGCGGCAACTGCTTGATGCTGGTGGTAGCGGGCCTGCTGTTTGGCTGGGATAAGGCGCTCTATTCGATTGTTTTCCAGTTTGCCTCTACGCAGGTGGTCCACCGGCTCGACGCCCGGTTCAAGCGTACCACCCTCTTTATTATCACCAACAAGGCCCAGGAGATCTATGCCGGAATCATGGGAACCACCCATCACGGCGCGACGCTGTTTCAGGGCACCAGCCTCTATACCGGCGCGGAGCGGGATATGATCTACTCGGTCATTGACAGCAACCAGGTCAAGACGGTCACCAAGGTTGTCCGGGAGATCGATCCCCAGGCCTTTGTCAATGTGCTGAAAACGAACCAGGTGTCCGGCAACTATTACCGCCGCCCCAATGACTAGCATAGGCTCCCCCAGGGACCGGGCTCGCCCGGTCCCTGTTTTGCTGTCGGGAGAGGGGAACAAGAAAAGTGAAAAGAATTTGAAAAAACCTATTGACAAAATGAGACGCCCGTGATAGTATATACAAGCTCCGTGAGGGAACACAAACCTAGAACAGAGCAAAACCGGAGAAAACCGCCGGGTGTACCTTGTAAATTAAACAACGTGAACACAAACAGCACCTTGGACAATTTTTTGAAAGTTGTTCTTGAATGTCAGAAATGACGTGCGAGAATAGCCAACGAATTTCTTGAGTAATTGCTAGAGCAAATGCTTAATGAATGATTTTAAAGCT
>DVFN01000063.1 GCA_018713205.1 Candidatus Avoscillospira stercorigallinarum
CAAAGATTTTGCCTCATACGAAAGTTATAAAAGGGCGGGAATACTGTATGTATTTCCCCCTTTTATAACTGCACGGATGGGGCAAAAGATTGGGCGAAGGCCGCAGACACAATTGTGCGGTGATGCCTTGACACTCCCTCGGTGCTCAGACCTTGAGTTCGGGCTGCTCGTCGGTGAGCAGCGATGCCCATTGGGCGCGGATCGGGTCCACCACCTGGGCGGAGAACTCCTCCACCTGGGCCTCGCAGCGGCCGATATAGGCCTTGGGGTCCATATGGGCCAGAATCTCCTCCTTGGTCAGGCCGAAGGCCGGGTCGGCGGCAATGCGGTCGATCAGGTCGTTCTGACCGCCCTCCTCCTTGACCACCCGGCCCGCCGCCACGGAGTGGACGCGGATACGCTCGTGGAGCTCCTGCCGGTTGCCGCCGCGCTTGACGGCGTCCATCATAATATTCTCCGTGGCCATAAACGGCAGCTCCTCCCGCAGACGCCGCTCGATGACCTTGGGATAGACCTTCAGGCCGTCGGTGACATTGAGGTAAATCTGCAAAATGGCGTCCACGGCCAAAAATGCCTCGGGAATCGAAATCCGCTTGTTGGCCGAGTCGTCCAGGGTCCGCTCGAACCACTGGTTGTAGGCGGTGAAGGCGGGATTGATGGCGTCGGCAATCACGTACCGGGCCAGGGAGCAGATGCGCTCGCAGCGCATGGGGTTGCGCTTATAGGGCATGGCCGAGGAGCCGATCTGCTTGTCCTGGAAGGGCTCCTCCAGCTCCTTCAGGTGGGACAGGAGCCGCAGATCCGTGGCAAATTTGCCCGCGGACTGGGCGATGGCCGAGAGCGTCGCCAGCACGTTGGCGTCCATTTTCCGGGAATAGGTCTGGCCGCAGACCGGGACCACCTTCTCAAAGCCCATCTCGGCGGAGACCTTCTTCTCCAGCTGCCGGACCTTCTCGTGGTCGCCGCCGAAGAGCTCCAGGAAGCTGGCCTGGGTGCCGGTGGTGCCCTTGACGCCCCGGAACTGGAGCGAGTCGATCCGGTGGTTGAGCTCTTCCAGGTCCATGACCAGCTCATTGGCCCAGAGGGTGGCCCGCTTGCCCACGGTGGTCAGCTGGGCGGGCTGGAAGTGGGTAAAGCCCAGGGTGGGCAGACCCCGATACTCCATGGCGAACTTGGTCAGCCGGTCGATCAGGTTGACCAGCTTGCCCCGCAGGAGCTCCAGGCCCTCCTTCATCAAAATCACATCGGTATTGTCGCCCACGTAGCAGCTGGTGGCTCCCAGGTGGATGATGGGCATGGCGTTGGGGCACTGGTCGCCGTAGGCGTGGATATGGGCCATGACGTCGTGGCGGAGCTGCCGCTCATAGCGGGCGGCGGCTTCGTAGTCAATTTCATCCTTGTGCGCCTCCAGCTCGTCGATCTGGGCCTGGGTGATGGGCAGTCCCAGCTCCATCTCCGCCCGGGCCAGGGCGATCCACAGCCGCCGCCAGGTGGTGAACTTCTTATCGGCCGAGAAAAGATAGAGCATCTCGGGGCTGGCGTAGCGGCTGGACAGCGGGCTTTCATAGGTATTGGTTGGCATGGACGTACCTCCTGAACATGCGTTTTTCCCTATTATAGCGCACCGCCCCGGCCAGGGCAAGCAATTTCGGGCGCTTACGTCAGGGAGAGTGTCACGCCGTGCTTGCCGGTGAGGGCCGCAGTGCGGGCGTCGGGCTGGCCGAAGCCCACGTACACCTGGGCGCCGTTCCCGGAGAACACCCGCTCGCCCTGGTCGTTGACCACGGAGAAGGCCATTCGGTCCACGGGAATGGAAATTTCCCGGCGGGACCCGGCTGCCAGCTTCACCCGCTGGAAGGCCGCCAGATGGTGATTCGGCACCTCGTCGGGGCTGTCCACCCGGACGTAGACCTGCAGAACCTCCTCCACATCCATGGAGCCCCGGTTTTCCGCCGTCACCGTGACCACGAGACCGTTCCGGGCCGCTTCCTCGTAGGTGTCCGCGTCCGCCGCGGCCGCCGTCACCGCCGTATCGCCGTAGTTCAGGCCGTAGCCGAAGGGGTACAGCGGCGCCTGCTCCACAAACCGGTAGGTCCGGCCGGTCATGGCATAGTCGGTGAAAGCGGGCATGTGCGCCAGATCCCGGTAGAGGGTAATGGGCAGCTTGCCGGAGGGGGAAATTTCACCGAACAGCAGCTTCGCCAGGGCCTTGCCGCCCCGGGCGCCGGGATAGAAGGCCTGGAGAATGGCGCCGGCATGCTCACTGGCCAGATTCAAGTCCATGGCGCTGCCGGCCATCATGCACAGGACAAAGGGTACGCCGCTGTCGATGACGGTCTGCAGCAGCCGCTGCTGGCTCTCGGGCAGCTGGAGATCCCGCTTGTCGCCGGAGGCGTAGGCGTTGCCGGTGTCGCCCTCTTCGCCCTCCAGGCTCTCATCCAGACCCAGGCAGAGGATGACCACATCGCTGTGGCGGCAGACCGCCTTGGCCTCGGACAGGCGGTCGCCGGGCTGGGCCAGACTCTCTTCCCGGTCCCGGAACAGGTGCGCCCCCAGGGAATAGAGCACCCGTACCTCCTCGCCCAAATAGTCCTGCAAGCCCTCCAGCACCGTGATATACCGGGACGCCGTGCCGTGGTAGTTGCCCATCAGGGCCGCCCGGCTGTCGGCGTTGGGGCCGATGACACCGATGGTGCGCAGGGCTTTCCGGTTCAGGGGCAGCAGACCGTCGTTTTTCAGCAGTACCACGCTCTCGGCTGCGGCCCGCTCCGCCAGATCCAGATGGGCCCGGCACTCCACCGCCGTGTAGGGAATGGCGTCGTACTCGGTCTCATCGAACATGCCCAGCAGGAACCGGGTGGTAAAGAGCCGGATGGCGGAGCGTTTGATCTGCTCCAGGGGGAGCATGCCCTTTTCGTAGGCGTCGAGAATACGCTGGTAGGTACAGCCGCAGTTGAGATCGCAGCCCTTGGATAGAGCCAGGGTAACACTCTCCTCCGGGGAAGCTGTAACCTTGTGATTTTCGTGGAAGTCTCGGACAGCCCAGCAGTCGGAGACGTAATGGCCCTGGAAGCCCCACTTGCCCCGGAGGACCTCCTCCATCAGATACGTATTGGCGCAGCAGGGCTCGCCGTTGGTGCGGTTGTAAGCGCCCATGACGGCCTCCGCCTGTCCCTCGGTGACGCAGGCCTCGAAGGCGGGCAGGTAGGTCTCCCACAACTCCTTGAGGCTGACCTGAGCATCGAAATGGTGCCGCTCTGCCTCAGGACCGGAGTGGACGGCGAAATGCTTGGCGCAGGCGGCAGTACGCAGATACGCCCCGTTGCCCTGGAGGCCGTGGATGAACGCCACGCCCAGACGGCTGATGAGATAGGGGTCCTCGCCGTAGGTCTCGTGGCCCCGGCCCCAGCGGGGATCGCGGAAGAGGTTGACGTTGGGAGACCAGAGAGTCAGACCCTTGTAGATGTCCCGATCCCCGTCCCGGACGGCCTGGTTATACTTGGCCCGGGCCTCCACCGAGATGGCCTGGGCCACTTGGCCCAGCAGCGCCTCGTCGAAGGTCGCGCCCAGGCCGATGGCCTGGGGGAACACCGTGGCCGTACCGGCCCGGGCGACGCCGTGGAGGCCCTCGTTCCACCAGTTATAGGCCGGAATCCCCAGCCGCTCGATGGCCGGCGCGTCAAACCGCAGCTGGGAGGCCATCTCCTCCACCGTCATCTGCCCCACCAGGGCGGCAGCTCTCTTCACTGCTTCTTCTCGATTCATATGTTTCTCCTTCATAAAAAACGTATGGGTCGTACGCTTACTTGACCGGCGGCAGTTTCAGGGATACAATAGAATTATATACCCGGAAAGGAGGATGCCAATGGACAGAGACATCCAACAGCGGCCTGTCCCCCTGCGCTATCAGCAGCCGGATCGATTTTTGTCGGACTGGGTTCTCCATGATACCCAGGAGGATGTGGACTATCTGCCCCAGACCCACCTGAGAATATGGTACAACAATGAAAAAGGGATTTACAACACACACCATCACAGCGCCATGGAGGTCATGGTCTGCATGGAGGAAGAGAGCATCGTCATCGCCAACGGGGAAACCTTCCGCCTGAACGAGGGGGACATTCTGATCACCCCGCCCCATATGCTCCACAAGCTGATCTTCGAGCAGTTCGGCGCCCGGTTTATCTTCCTCATTGACGTGGAGATGCTCAAAAACTATCAGGACTACCGGGTGCTGGATCCGCTGTTCATGCAGGCCTTTCTATGCACCCCGGCCACCCATCCCCAGATTTATCAGCAGGTCTACGACGGGTTTATCCGGATGACGGAGCTCTACTTCTCCCACAAGTCCTTCTGGGAGCTGCGGATCTATGGGGTGCTGCTGGAGACGGTGTCCACCATCGGGAGAAGTTTTTTCGCCAAAGCCGTTCCCACCGACCAAGCCCTGTCCGATGAGAAGCACTGGGAATATTTCGGCAAGTTCTCCAGTCTCATCAACTACATCGACGCCAACTACAGCCAGGATCTGACGCTGGAACAGGCGGCGCGGTACACGGGCTTCTCCAAGTACCACTTCGCCAGACTGTTCAAGTCCTACACCAATACGACCTTTTATAACTACCTCTGCCACAAGCGGGTGCAGGCAGCCCAGTCCCTGCTCTCCTCCGATACACCCATCACCAACATCGCCATGCAGACGGGCTTCAACAACCTGACGTCCTTCTGCCGCTGCTTTAAGAAGTACACCAATTGTTCGCCGTCGGAGTACCGCTCCCGGCTGTCCGAGTAGCGCCTTGCCGGGATTGCCGTCCGCAGGCCACCGAAGGCCGGGACGTGCCGGAGGAGGCGCAAAGGCGCGGTGTTGCCTCAGTTCCGGCGCGTTCCCGGAAGTCAAGTTCATACAGCGCGGCGGTATATCCGTCCCGGCACGCATGGGCAGGGAGAAACTCCCTGCCTGATGTTTATCCCTTGACGCCGCCGAGGGCGACACCCGCGATGATGTACTTGGACAGCAGAAGGTACACCACAATCAGCGGCAGCACCGTCAGCGTCAGGCCCAGATACACCGAGCCGTACTCTGTTTTATAGTGGTCGCCCCGCAGAAGACTGACCATGATGGGCATGGTATACTTGTTGGAATCCGTCAGCAATACCATGGGGGTGAACAGGTTGTTCCAGCTGGAGACCAGGCTGAAAATGGCCTGGGTGGCGATGGCCGGCTTCATAATCGGCAGGACGATGCGGTTGAAGATGCCCCACTCCCGGGCGCCGTCGATTCGGGCCGATTCCACAATGGACATGGGCAGCGTGGGCTTGAGATACTGCCGCATAAAGAACACCATGGTGGGCGAAGCGATGGCCGGCAGGATCAGCATGGACAGATGGTTGGTAAGGCCCACCTTGTAGACCATCTGATAAAAGCCGATCATGGTGACCTGGGCGGGAATCATCATCACCGCCAGGATGAAATTGAAGAAGGGCCGCTTCAGTCTCCACTCGTAGGCCACCTGGGCATAGGCCGTCAGGGAGGAGAAATAGAGGGCCAGCACCGTGGAGCCCACCGAGACGATCAGCGAGTTCATAAAGCCCACCGCCGGATTGAAGCTCTTGCCCAGCAGCAGCTTCAGGTTTTCGAAGAAATGGGTGGAGGGAATCAGCGACACGGCGCTCTGCTGGATCTCCACGGTGGAACGGGTGGCGTTCACCAGCATGATCCAGAATGGCATGATGCTGAGCAGCGCCAGGAACGTACACACCACATAGATCACGATCTTCAGGGCTACATTCTGTTTGTTCTGAATCATTTTGCGGTCCCTCCCTCGTGCTCGGGATGCTTCTCCAGGCGGCGCTGCCGTTTGGCAGCCTTGCGCTCCGCCGCCTCGTCCTGATCGCGCATGATGAAGAAGGTGACGGCAGAGAGAATGGCGATGAGCACAAACATAATCATACTGGCCGCCGCGGCGCGGTTATAGAGGTAGCTGCCGCTGAAGGCCTGGTTGTAAATGAAGAGGCTGGTGGTCAGCGTGGCGTTGTCCGGTCCGCCGTTCTGCAGCAGCTTCGGGATATCAAACATGTTGAGGCCGCCGATCAGACTGGTGACCAGCGTGAAGGTCAGAATGGTCTTGATGTTGGGCAGGGTGATCCGGAAGAAGGTCTGAACCCGGTTGGCGCCGTCCACCTCCGCCGATTCATAGATCTCGGGGCTGATGCCGAGAATGCCGGAGATCAGGGTAATCATCGTGGAGCCGTACCACATCCAGGTCTGAATGAAAATCACCACGCCCCGCGTCACCGACTTGTTGAGCAGCAGATTGATGGGCTCGTCGATGAGGCCCAGCTTCATCAGAATGTCGTTGACGGGTCCGAGGGGATAGCCGAAGAGGGCGTTGAACAAGATGGCGATGGTCGCGGCCGTGATGATGTTGGGCATGTAGATCAGCACCTTGAACAGGCCCTGACCCCGGACCTTGCTCCGGCGGTCGGTGAACCAGGCTGCCAGCAGCAGCGCCAGCAAAATCTGGGGAATGAAGTTGCACAGCCAGATGACGATGGTGTTCTTCAGCGCCGTCAGGAAGGACGGGTTGGTCAGCACGGTTTTGAAATTCTTAAAGGGATCGTCCGTCAGGAAGTGGAACGTGGTGGTTCCGATGCCCTTCATGTCGGTAAAGCCGATGAGGGCGGTGTAAATCGTCGGATACAGCGAGAAGATCAGAAACGCAATCACAAAGGGGAGGCTGAAAATATAGCCGTACTTCGCGTATCTGTTGTATCCCAGTTTCCTCTGCTTCATAGTTCTATTCTCCACCTTTATGCCGGTATTCTCTCCCGGAGCGGGACGCTGCGGCGTCCCGCTCCGCGATGCCAGGGAAACTGGGGCAGGTTACTCGACGACCACGTCCAGGTTGTCCGCCACCTGCTGCTTGAAGTCCGCGATGGCCTGGTCCCGCGACTTGTTGCCGGCGGTGTACTCACGGACCTGGTTGCGCCAGAGAGTGTTGATGCTCTCGTCGTACTGGGTCATGTTGGTGCCCTTGGCGTTCTCGTTGGCCTTGATAAACACGTCGAACATGTTCTGGCCGCCCAGGAACTCCACGGTGCCGTCGGACTTCTCCATGACGGTGCTGCTGGCCACCACGTCCTTGGTGCCGCCGGCGCCATAGAGGGTGCCGTTGGCCCAGCGGTACTGCAGGCCCTCCTCGCTGGTGTCCAGCGTGACCCACTCGATGATTTCCTTCACAGCGGCCTGCTTCTCAGCGTCGCCGTTCTTGCCGGCCAGCAGCCAGGTGCCGCCCCAGAAGAAGCCGATGGGGGAGTCGCAGACAGCCCAGTCGCCGTATGTACCCTCGCCGACGGCGGAGCCGCCGCAGTTGGGGGCCATGGTGTAGTTAATGAGCCAGGCGGGGCCGAAGAAACCGAAGACTTCCTTGTCGCCCACGCCCTTCATGTCGGCGTACCAGGCGTCGGTCCAGTCCTGGGTGTCATTGTGGTAGCCGTTGGCCTTGAGTTCCATGGAGAGGTCCAGGAATTCCTCACGCTTGGGATCGATGTTCAGCTTGCCGTCGACGACCCAGCCGCTGTCGGAGCTGTTTTCCACGGCGTGCCAGATGTCGCCGTCACCGGAGACGATGGCGTAGCCCTTCTGAGACAGAGCATCAGCAGCTTCATAGAACTTCTCCCAGCCGGGGCCGATCAGAGAGGCGATTTCGGTGGGATCGTCGGTGCCGAAGACGTCCTGGGCGATGGAGCGGCGGTAGATGAAGGCGCCGCCGGTGGCCTGGAAGCCGAGGCCCACCAGCTTGCCGTCGGTGTTGGTGCCGATGTCCACGGTGTACTGGGCGATGCCGGCCTCTTCCAGTTTGGCATCCACGTCGATGCCCAGGTCCTCATAGGGCAGGGCGTACTGGCTGGCGTCGCCCTGGGTGTATTTCAGCACGAAAGCCGCCTCAGCGCAGTAGATGTCGGGCGCTTCGGAGCCGCCGGCAGCCAGCGCCTGATCCAGAGCCGGCTGATAGGCGCCGTCGGTGGTGGCGATGATGGTGGTTTTGACCTCATAGCCGAAATCGGGATGCTCCTCCAAGAACTTCTCGACCATGGTGGGGACCTCGTCGGTGAAGGACCACAGGTTGATGGTTTTCGATCCAGTGGAGGCGGTGTTGGCGTTGGAGCTGCTGCATCCTGCGGCCATGGCGGCTAGCATAACGGCGCATAACAGCGTTGCAATGATCTTTTTCATGGTATTCCTCCTAGCATTTTTCTTCGTTTGCACTGGGCCCTGTGCTTTCTGTTTACATCATAGCATAATTTCCTAAAATATCTATACAGATATTGCTTTTTCGTCGGCATATATTGCTCGATCTGTCTGGCGGCTCTGATTTTCTGCGGCGGCTGTGTTATAATCTAATTCAACAAGTATCCGCCAATCCCCCCAAAACTCTTGTGCATTTCAGACAGAAAGGAAGAGCCAGCCCGTGAAACGCCTCTTTTCACCCGATCATCCGATGATTCGTCTATTGACATTATTCTGCAATTTCATGATCTTGAACGCCGTTTTTTTAGTGACTTGTATCCCTGTCTTGACAGCCGGCGCAGCAATATCTGCTGGTTACGAGACAATTTTTGTATTGTACCGGCAGAAGGACCCTTCGGTGGTGCGGACCTACCTCGCCGCCTTCCGCAGCAGCTTCCGGGACGCCACGCTGCTCTTTCTTCCGGTGGCCCTGGCCGGTGTGTTTCTCGCCGCCGACCTGCTGGTCATCTATCAGGTCATTGGCCCGGCGTACCGGTTCCTGCAATACCCCGTGTGGCTGCTGGTTTATCTTCTGGCCTCGGTGGCGATCTACGCCTTTCCGCTGCTGGGGCACTATCCCGCCCGGGGGAAGCAGCTCGTCAAAAACGCCGTTCTTCTCAGTCTGGCCAACGTGCCCACTGCGGTGTTTATTCTGGTCGTCCACGGCGCGATTCTTTGGTATGCGCTCTCCTCTCCGCTGGCGCTGGCCGTCACGGTCACGCTGGGGGTGTTCTTCGGCTGCGGCCTGGTCATGGGCGTTTGCGGCTTTTTCCTGCTGCGGGCCTTTGAGCGCGCCGAAATCGCCGCTTCGGACCGGAACGGCGAAAATTGAATATTCTGAAAATTCTTCACCGCCCTCTCAGAAAATCCGACCTCCCTCTTGCATCTTTCGGAGAATTCCGCTATAATGAGCAAGTATCGCCATGGGCGAAGAAGTTATAGTAAATGAGAGGAATGAACCACATGAGCGCATCCCGCGAAAAGAAAATGCGTCAGGGCCTGACTGATGCGGACGTAGCGCCGTCCACCGCCGGCACCAAGAAGGGGCTCAGCAGCACAGGCAAGAAGGTGCTCTACAGCATCATCGCTGTGGTGGCAGTGGCTGTGATCGTATTCTTCAGCCTGGTCAGCACCGGCTTTTTTGTCACCCATACCGTCGCCGCCTCCGTCGGCGATCATACCCTGTCCCCCGCCATGGTCAACTACTTCTATGGCAGCGCCTACCAGAACCTGTCCAACACCTACGGCGAATACCTGAGCATGTTTATTGACACCTCCAAGCCGCTGGACGAGCAGGCTTATATGACCGAGGACTATGCCACCTGGCACGACTACCTCCTCGATACCGCCCTCAAGAGCGCCTATGAGGCCTATGCCATCTATGACGAGGCCATGGCCAACGGCTACACCCTGTCCGAGGAGGAGCAGAGCTCCATCGACAGCCAGATCTCTTCCCTGGATCTCTATGCCGCCATGTACGGCTACGGCAACGGCCAGGCCTATCTGGCCGCCAACTACGGCTCCGGCTCCAGCGTCGACTCCTTCCGGGAGTACGTGACGATTACCACCGTCGCCAGCGCCTACGCCAATCAGATCGCCAACGACTTCAGCTATACCGCCGATGACATTTCCGCCTATTACAGCGAACATACCGAGGACTTTGACGCCGTCACCTTCCGCGTCTACCCCATTAACGTCCCCTCTACCACTGAGGAGGAGGGCGAAGAGGAAGTGGACACCGAGGCCGCCCTGGCTGAGTGCGAGACCAAGGCCAAGGAGATGGCCGAGGCTTCCCAGGGCGACGAGCAGGCCTTCCTGGACTACACCGTCGAGTATGCCGACGAGGCCTCCAAGGAGACCTATGAAGACGAGTCCACCACCCTCCGCGAGGACTACACCATCTCCAGCACCGTAGAGGCCTACCGCGACTGGCTGGCTGACGATGCCCGGCAGCCCGGCGACACCACCTATGTCCAGAACGGTGAGACCGGCTACTACGTGCTCTACTTCATCGGTCAGTCCGACCGGACCTTCCAGCTGCCCACCGTGCGCCATATCCTGGTGCAGGTCAGCGATACCACCGACGAGGACGCCATGGCCGCCGCCAAGGAAGAGGCCCAGGAGATCCTGGACGAGTTCCTGGCCGGCGACGCCACTGAGGACGCCTTTGCCGCTCTGGCTGACGAGAAGTCCGACGACACCTCCGAGGGCGGCCTGATCGAGAACATCGCCCCCGGCGCCATGGTGGAGTCCTTCGAGGACTGGGCCTACGACGAGAGCCGTCAGGCAGGCGACACCGGCATCATTGAGAGCGAGTACGGCTACCATGTGATGTACTTCTGCGGCTACGGCGACGTCTACCTCGACTACCTGGTGGAGAACACCCTCCGTACCAACGACTACAACGCCTGGTATGAAGAGGTCACCGCCGGCGGCAGCTACACCACCTATGGCTTCCCGATGATGTTCGTCAAGTCCCGGTAATTCCAATCCAATTCATCCTGCCCGGCCGTCTCAGCGGCCGGGTAGTTTTATGAGGTGCAAGATATGAACGAGGCATTTTCCCGCACGGCCATGCTCCTGGGCGAGGAGGGCGTGGCAGCGCTCCAAACCAAGCATGTGGCCGTCTTCGGCCTGGGCGGCGTGGGCAGCTTCTGCGCCGAGGCCCTGGCCCGGGCCGGCGTCGGAGCCCTGACCCTGGTGGACGACGACACCGTGGCCGAGAGCAACCTCAACCGCCAGCTGGTGGCGCTCCGCTCCACCCTGGGGCAGCCCAAGGCCCAGGTCATGGCCGAACGTATCCGGGATATCAACCCCCAGTGCAGGCTGACGGTGCTGGTGCAGCGCTACACCGCCGAGACCCGGGAGGCGTTTTTTGCCCAGCCGCTGGACTTCGTGGCCGACTGCATCGACTCGGTGGCCTGCAAAACCGACCTGATCGCCACGGCCATTTCCCGGGAAATCCCCATTCTCAGCGCCATGGGCACTGGAAATAAGCTGGACCCCTCCAAGCTGGTGCTGACGGATCTGGCCGAGACCTCGGTCTGCCCCCTGGCCCGGGTGATGCGCCGGGAGCTCAAAAAGCAGGGCATCATCCACCACCGGGTGCTCTACTCCACCGAGGCCCCCATCCGCGTCCCCGGCGCGACGGTTCCCGGCTCCGTGGCCTGGGTCCCCAGCTGCGCCGGACTGATGATGGCCGGGGAAATCATCCGAAGCCTGCTGCGCCCGTAAAGGCAGGAATAATACCGACCTCCCTTGGAAATGCTTCCAGGGGAGGTCGATTTGTTTGAAATCATATCGAAGCAGGCTTTCGTTCGGCCTGTTCGGCGCGGCGGCCGGCGTGGTCAACGGGCTCTTCGGGGCCGGAGGCGGGATGGTGCTGGTGCCGCTGCTGATTCGCGGCGGAAAGCTGCCGGATCAGACGGCCTATGCCTCGTCCATCGCCATTATCCTGCCGCTTTGCCTGGTCTCGCTGATTGTCTACAGTCGGTCCGGCAGCGTGCCCTGGGGGGCTTCCCTGCCCTATCTGGCCGGGGGCCTGCTGGGCGGCCTGGTGGGCGGCCTGGTCTTCCGCCGTATTCCGCCCCAGCTGCTGCACCGGGTCTTCGGTGCGGTCATCGTCTGGGGCGGACTGCGGCTGCTGCTGTGAGTCTCGCGTCGCCCTGGGTCGCCGGGCTGGTGGGCCTTTTCTGCGGCGTCCTCTCGGGCTTCGGAGTCGGCGGCGGGTCGCTGCTGATGGTCTGGCTCACCGCCGCCCTTCAGATGGAGCAGGCCACGGCCCAGGGCATCAACCTGCTCTATTTTCTGCCCACGTCTCTGGGGGCGCTGATCTTTCACATCCGCAACGGAAAAATTGACTGGCGCGCCGTGATCCCCGCCGCCATCGGCGGCACCATAGCCGCCGCCCTGTCGGCCTCCCTGGCCGTGGGACTGGAGATGGAGCTGCTGAGAAAGCTCTTCGGCGGATTTCTGCTGGTGGTAGGCGCGCTGGAGTTCTTCCGCAAGGGCCCCGCCCCCAATCATCCCTCGTAGGGGCCGATGCCCACCGCGAGGCTCCGCGTGCACCGCACTCCGCCGAACCGCAAGAGGCCCCAAAGCCTCCCCTTGAGGGGAGGTGGCGCGCCCGAAGGGCGTGACGGAGAGGTGTGCCGCCGCGCAGCGGCGGCGGCGCGTCAGCGCCCTCTGCACAGACCGAGACTCTGCGGTAAGCCTTCGGTGCGGTAACACCTCTCAGTCAGCCTTCGGCTGACAGCTCCCCTCAAGGGGAGCCTTCCCTCTCAGGCGACGCACCCCAAGGTGCCCCGTCAGGTCAGAACAGCGTCACTTGGCTGGTCTCGGGCAGGTCGCGGAAGGCGCCGGCTTGGCGGAGATTTTCAATGTGGGTCTTGGAGACCTTGGGGCAGGCGGCGGAGAACTCCTCGATGGAGATAAACCGCTTGCCCTTGCGGCCCTCGACGATGTCCAGGGCCGCCGTCTCGCCCAGGCCCGCCACCGACACAAAGGGCGGCAGCAGCTTCCCGTCTACGATCCGGAACCGCAAAGCCTCGGACTCATAGATATCCATGGGCGCGAACTCGAAGCCCCGGAGATAGAACTCGTAGCAGACCTCCAGGGTGGTCAGCAGGTCCTCCTCCTTGCCCGAGGCGTCGGGGTTGCTCTGGATTTCCTTGATTTTCTCCCGGACCGATTCCAGGCCGCCGGTCATCATGGCGGCGTCGAAGCCGTCCTTCTGGCTGCGGCGGTAGAAGTAGGCCGCGTAGAAGGCCAGGGGCTCGTGGACCTTGAACCAGGCGATTCGGAAGGCCATCATCACATAGGCCACGGCGTGGGCCTTGGGGAAGAGATACTTGATCTTCTTGCAGGACTCGATATACCAGGCCGGGACGCCGGCCTTGACCATTTCGTCCTCGGCGCCCTCGGGGAGGCCTCTCCCCTTTCGGACCGACTCCATGATCTTGAAGGACCGCTTCTCGGGCATGCCGCAGGAGATCAGATAGAGCATGATATCGTCGCGGCAGCCGATGGCCTGGGAGACCGTGGCGGTGCCGGAGACGATCAGGTCCTTGGCGTTGCCCAGCCACACGTCGGTGCCGTGGGAGAAGCCCGAGAGCCGGACCAGAATATCGAACTTGTCGGGCTTGGTGTCCAGCAGCATGCCCCGGACGAAGCTGGTGCCGAACTCGGGGATGGCACAGGCCCCGGTGGGGCCGAGAATCGGGTCGTCCTCGAAGCCCAGAATCTTGCTGGAGCAGAAGATGGACATGGTGTCCTTGTCATCCAAGGGAATCTCCTGGGCGTTGACGCCGGTCAGATCCTCCATCATGCGGATCATCGTGGGGTCATCGTGGCCCAGCATGTCCAGCTTCAGCAGGTTTTCCTCCATGGAGTGGTATTCAAACTGGGTGGTGATGATGTCCGAGTGGGGATCGTCGGCCGGGTGCTGGACCGGGCAGAAATCCCAGATCTCGTTCTCCTGGGGGATGACCACCAGGCCGCCGGGGTGCTGGCCGGTGGTGCGCTTGACGCCGACACAGCCCGCGGCCAGCCGGTTTTCCTCGGCCTTGGGAACGGTTTTCTCCCGTTCCCGGAGGTAGTTCTTCACGTAGCCGAAGGCGGTCTTCTCGGCCACGGTGCCGATGGTACCGGCCCGGAAGACGTGGCTGGAGCCGAACATCTCCACGCAATAGGCGTGGGCCCGGGACTGGTACTCGCCGGAGAAGTTCAGGTCGATATCCGGCACCTTGTCGCCGCCGAAGCCCAGGAAGGTCTCGAAGGGGATGTTGAAGCCCTCCTTGGCGAACTTGGCCCCGCACTGGGGGCAGGTGGCGTCGGGCAGGTCCGCGCCGCAGGCGATGCCCGCCGGGACCTCAAAGGTGGTGTACTTACATTCCGGGCAGCGGTAGTGGGGCGGGAAGGAGTTGACCTCGGTGATGCCCGACATATAGGCCACAATGGACGAGCCGACGGAGCCACGGGAGCCCACCAGGTAGCCGTGCTCCAGGGAGTTCTGGACCAGCTTCTGGGCCGACATATAGATCACGTCATAGTGACAGGTGATAATATCGTGCATCTCGGTCTCGACGCGCTTGGTGATGAGCTCCGGCGGGTTCTCGCCGTAGAGCCGGTGGAGCTTGCCGTAGACCAGCCGCTTCAAATCCTCCACGGAGTTCTCGATGGACGGGGCGAAGAGGTTGTGGGGCACGGGGCGGATGGTGTCGCACATATCGGCAATGAGATTGGGATTGTCCACCACCACGGCCTTGGCCGTCTCCGCGCCCAGGTAGGAAAACTCCTCCAGCATCTCATCGGTGGTACGGAAGTAGAGCGGCAGGGGCCGGTCGCAGTCCTCGAAGCCCTTGGACGCCAGCAGCAGCCGCCGGTAGATCTCGTCCTCGGGGTTCTGGAAGTGGACGTCGCCGGTGGCCACCACGGGCTTGCCCAGCTCTTTTCCCAGCTGGACCACGGTGCGGTTGAAGTCCCGCAGCTCCTCCTCGTCGGCGGCCAGACCCTTGGCCAGCATAAAGGCGTTGTTGCACAGGGGCTGAATCTCCAGAAAGTCGTAAAAGGACGCGATGCGCAGCAGCTCGCCGTGGCTCTTCCGGGCCACGATGGCCTGGAACAGCTCGCCCGCCTCGCAGGCCGAGCCCACCAGAATGCCCTCGCGCCACTGCATCAGCTCCGACTTGGGGATACGCGGCACCCGGCGGAAGTATTTCAGATTGGAATAGGACACCAGCCGGTAGAGATTCCGCAGGCCCGTCTGGTTCTTGGCGAAGAGGATCATATGCCGGGCCTGCCGGTCCAGAATATGGCCGCCGGAACGAAGGGCCTCCATCTTGGGATTGATCTCCGGCAGCGACGCAATGCCCTGCTCCGCGAGCATCTCAAAGAACCGCCGGAGCATATGGGCCACGGTGACGCCGTCGTCCACGGCCCGGTGGTGGTTGAATTCCGGCAGACTCAGGGCGTCGGCCACGATGTTCAGCTTGTGGTTCTTGAGGTCCGGCAGCAGGTTCTGGGCCAAAATCAGCGTGTCCACATAGGTCGGCTCGTAGTCGATGCCCAGCTGGCGGCAGGCGGCCAGAATAAAGCTGACGTCAAAGTCGGCGTTGTGGGCCGCCAGGGGCCGGTCGCCGCAGAATTCCAGGAATTGCGGCAGAACCTCTGCGATATCCGGCGCGTCGGCCAGCATCTCGTCGGTGATTCCGGTGAGATCGATGATCTTCTGGCTCAGGGGCCGGTGGGGGTTGACGAAGGACTGGAACCGGTCCAAAATCTCGCCGTTCCGGTAGATGACCGCGCCGATCTCAGTGATGACGTCGGTCTGGGCCGAGAGGCCGGTGGTCTCCAGGTCGAAGGCCACAAAGGCGTCCTGGAGGGTCTGGGTCCCGCTGCCGTGGACCACGATGCGGTCGTCCACGTCGTTGACAAAATAGGCCTCGCAGCCATAGAGGATCTTGATGGGCTGGTCCGTTCCGGCTACCTTGTTCTTGGAGGCCTTGAGGGCGTCGGGGAAGGACTGGGTGGTGCCGTGGTCGGTGATGGCGATGGCCTTGTGGCCCCAGGCCGCCGCCTGGGCCACCACCTTGCCCACGTCGGTGAGGGCGTCCATGCTGGACATCCGGGTGTGGAGATGGAGCTCCACCCGCTTCTCCGCCGCCCGGTCCACCCGGCCCGGCTTTTTCCCCAGCATAATGCCCTGGGGCTGCATGACCATCTCGTTGTCATAGCGGTCGTAGGTCATCCGGCCCTGGACCGAAATCCACATGCCGGTCTTGATGCGCTCCAGGATGGGCTTGGCCTTGTCCGCCTCCATAAACTGGTTGATCCGGACCGAGCCGGTGTAGTCGGTCATATCGAAGCAGATGACCCAGGCGTTGCGCTTCTTGAGCTCCTTGTGGTTGATGGCGAAGACCTCGCCCTGGACCACCACCTTGAACATATCCAGCTCCAGGTCCTTGAGGGGCGTGGTCTCGCCGCAGAAGGGGCGGCCGAAGATCAGGTCCGAATTGCCGTCGGCGGCGGAGACGGTATGGGACGCCCCGCCGGAGGCGGCCTTGGGGACCGGCTGGACCGGCAGCGCCTTCACCGCCTCCTCCCGCAGCCGGGCCGTCTCGGCGTAGAGGGCGTCGCCGGTCAGGGCGCTGTGGGCCTCGATGGTCACCGCGGGGCTGACTCCGAAGTGGTCCTGCAAATGGCGCTGGAGGGCGGGCAGATAGGGCTCCAGCTGGTCCTTGCCGTTGGCGGCCAGATGGATGGTCACGGTCTCGGCGCTCAGGTCCCAGCGGCTCCCCGCCAGAATAGCCCGGGCGGCGGGATAGACGGCGCAGACCACATCGCACAGATCCCGGTGATCGGCCCCGGCCAGGGCCTCGGGCGGATAGGTACAGTGGAGCGTCAGGTTCCCCAGGCCGTAGGCCCGGACGATCTCGTCCCGGAACTGGCGCAGCGTCTCCGACGGGAGATAGGCCGGCGCGGAGATCCGGACCGAGACTCGCCGTTCCTCGGGGTCGATGTCGGCCCCCAGAACCAGGGCCTGAGAAAAGACACCACGCCTGTCCTCGGACAGAGGACAGGCGGAGAAGAGATCGAGAATTGTCACAGAATCGTTCATGGTATTCCTCATCGAAAATATACAAAGGCAGAGCCGAACCTACGATCTATGCGTTCGGCGGGAGTACATCCGACGCGTCGGGCCGGCTGGGCGGATATGAAATCCGCCCCTACAGACACGCCTCCAGTCCTCTCGTAGGGGCGGCCTGTATGGCCGCCCGGGACCGGGTTCCGATTTGCGCCGGGGTTCGATGGTTCCGTTCGCCGTAGGGGCGCGCATGGCGCGTCCGCTTGCTTTCCGTGTGCAAGGCAGTCCGCCGAGCGCTGCGGGCGTAGGGCGGCATGCCCACATGCCGCCATGGCAGAGTCCCGTTGCCCGACGGCCCCATAAAATCGCACCCGGTTTCGGACGCGCCATGCGCGCCCCTACGGTCTATGCGCTCGGCGGGGGTGCATCCGACGCGGCGGCACGGGCGGCCATACAGGCCGCCCCTACAGCTCGTCGATGGTCCGGAGCAGCGCGGGCAGGAGCTGGTCGTAGGGGAGCTTTTCCTTGAGCTGGCCCTTGACGAAGAGGACGCCGCAGTCCTCGCCGCCGGCGATGCCCACGTCGGCCTCCCGGGCCTCGCCGGGGCCGTTGACCACGCAGCCCATGACGGCCACGGTCAGGGGCTTCTTGCAGTCCCGCAGCGCAGCCTCCACCCGGCTCGCCAGGCCGATCAGGTCGATCTTCGTCCGGCCGCAGGTGGGGCAGGCGATCAGATTGACGCCCTCCTTCCGGAGTCCCGCCGCCTTTAAAATGGACTTGGCCGCCAGCACCTCCTTCACTGGGTCCGCCGTCAGGGAGACGCGGATCGTGTCGCCGATACCCATACACAGCAGGCCGCCGATGCCCATGGCCGACTTGATGACGCCCATGGTCTCGGTGCCGGTCTCGGTGACGCCCAGGTGGAGGGGATAGTCGGACTTCTCGGCAAAGCGCCGGTAGGCCTCCATCATCAGCGGCACCGTGCTGGACTTCATGGAGACGCAGATGTCGTAAAACCCGAACTTTTCCAGCAATGCGATATGGGAAAAGGCGCTCTCCACCAGTGCCTCCGGCGTGGGGTGGCCGTACTTCTCCAGCAGCGCCTTGTCCAGGCTGCCGCCATTGACGCCGATTCGAATGGGGATGTGGTGGGCCTTGCAGCAGTCCACCACGGCCTTGACCCGGTCCTCGCCGCCGATATTGCCGGGGTTGATGCGGATTTTGGCCGCGCCGCGCTCCGCCGCCGCGATGGCCAGCCGGTAGTCGAAATGGATATCGGCCACCAGGGGCAGCGGCGACTGGTCCACGATCCTGCCGAAGCCCTCGGCGGCGGCCATATCCGGCACCGCCAGCCGGGCGATTTCACAGCCCGCCGCCGCCAGGGCGCGGAGCTGGGAGAGACTCCCCTCCACGTCGGTGGTGGGGGTATTGAGCATGGACTGAATGGACACCGGCGCGCCGCCGCCGACGGCCACGGGCCCCACATGAATTTGTCTTGTCAACTTAACCACCTATCAGCTTTCCGATGTCTTTGAAGGTAATAAAGGCCAGGAACAGCAGCAGCAAAATCATGCCCGCCGCGTGGATATAGCCCTCATACTTGGGGTTGATCTTCCGGCGGAGAATGGTTTCAATCACCCAGGTCACCAGCAGCAGGAAGATGCGCCCGCCGTCCAGGGCCGGAATCGGCAGCAGATTGACCACCGCCAGGTTGACGGCGATAAAGGCCGCCAGATAGGAGATATTCAGTGCCGCGGCCGCCGCGTTCTCCGACTGCTCGCCGGTGTCGGCGATGACCGAGACGATGCCCACCGGGCCGGTCATCTCATCGATGGAAACCCAGCCGGAGACCAGGTCCTGGAGGCCCATGCGGACGATCCGCACGAAGTCCACCGCCGTATACCAGCTGTTTTTCAATACGGTCCCCAGGGTCTTCTCCTCCACGCCGAAGTAGAGGCCGTAGCGATAGACCGTCTGGCCGTTCTCCTCATAGGGCTGCTGGGTCATGGCGAAGTCCTTCAGCTCCACCAGCTGGCCGTCCCGGCGGACCACCAGATCATAGACGCCGGTGGTATTCCGAGGCAGCAGCATGGAGATATCGGAGTAGATGTAGACCCGCTCGCCGTCGATGCTGTAAATCTCGTCGCCCACCTGGAGGCCGTCCTCGGCCTGGAGGGGGCAGTCCTCGTAGAAGTCCACGATCTTCGGCGTGGAGAACCCGGCCACCGCCGAATAGAGCGCCACCAGCAGCACCAGACCGGTCAGGAAATTGAAGGCCGCTCCGGCCACCAGGATCAGCGCCCGCTTCCAGGCCGCCGCCGCGGTGAAGGACCGGGGATCGCTGCTCTGTTCGTCCTCCCCTTCCATGGCGCAGTAGCCGCCGATGGGGATGCAGCGAATGGCATAGGTGGTCTCCCCGATTTCCTTTTTCCAGAGGGCCGGGCCCATAAACAGGGCAAACTCGTTGACCCGGACGCCGAAGGCCTTGGCCAGCAGGAAGTGGCCCAGCTCATGGACAAAGATCAGCACGCTGAAAATGAGGATCGCCAGAAGAATATACAAATCAAATCACCTTTCCGATTCGACGGAAATAGGCCGCCGCCGCCGCCCGGGCCAGCCGGTCGGCCTCCAGGGCCGCCTCCAGCGCCGTGTCCTGAGACGTGGGAACAGCATCCAGCGCCGCGGCAATTCCGTCGGAAATATCATAAAAGCCGATACGGTCATCGAGATAGGCCGCCACGGCCGCCTCATTGGCCCCGTTGAGCACGGCGCAGGCCGTGCCGCCGGTCTTGGCCACGTCCATGGCCATCCCCAGGCACGGGAACCGCTCCAGGTCCGGCGGGGCGAAGGTCAAATCGCCGCAGGTCAGCAGGTCCAGGGGCTTCGCCGGGCTGGGCTGCCGGTGGGGGTAGGTCAGGGCCAGCTGAATCGGAATGCGCATATCCGGCGCGCCCAGCTGGGCCAAAATCGCTCCGTCGCAGTACTCCACCAGGGAGTGGACGATGCTCTGCCGGTGGATCACCACGGCAATCTTCTCCGGCGGCATATGGTACAGGCGCATGGCCTCGATAAACTCCAGGCCCTTGTTGAGCATGGTGGCGCAGTCCACGGTAATCTTCGGGCCCATGGTCCAGTTGGGATGGCGCAATGCCTGGTCCTTGGTGGCCGTTTGCAGCTGCTCCCGGGTCCAGCCGAAGAACGCGCCGCCGGAGGCCGTGAGAATCAGCCGCTTCACCTCGCCCCGGTCGGCATTGCCCATCAGGCACTGGAAGATGGCCGAGTGCTCGGAGTCCACCGGGATGATCTCCGCGCCCCAGCGCTTGGCCTCGGCCATGACCAGCTCTCCGGCGCAGACCAGGGTCTCCTTGTTGGCAAGGCCGATGCGCTTGCCTGCCCGGATGGCGGCCAGCGTGGGCTTGAGGCCCACCATGCCCACCACCGCGGTAAGCACCGTGTCGGCCTCGGGCAGCGCCGCCGCCTCCAGGAGCCCCGCCTCGCCGGAGGCCACGCGGATCTCCGGCAGGTCCGAGAGCCGGTCCCGCAGGGCCTGGGCCAAGTCCTCCCCGGCCATGACGGCCAGCAGAGGCCGGAATTTCCGGCACTGCGCCTCCATCCGGTCCAGCTGGGTCCCGCAGGTCAAAGCAGCGACCCGCAGGCCCAGATTTTCTGCCACGTCCAGGGTCTGACGGCCGATGGAGCCGGTGGAGCCCAGAAGGGAAATCGTTCTCATTTCAAGGTCTCCCCTACGATGACCGGCAGCAGCAGAATCAGGCTCTCGGACAGGGGGGCCACAAAGATCATGCTGTCGAACCGGTCCAGAATGCCGCCGTGGCCCGGCAGCAGGAAGCCGTAGTCCTTGATGCCGGTCTGGCGCTTGATGACCGAGAAGGTCAGGTCGCCCAGGACGTCCACCGCCGTGCCCACCAGGCCGTAGAGAATGGCCGCGCCCAGGCTGACCTCGTAGCCGAAGGCCAGATCGAGAATCAGGGCGTAGAGCAGCATGACCACAATGGCCGCCGCCGCGCCGCCGGCCACGCCCTCCCAGGTCTTCTTGGGGCTGATGACCGGCGCCAGCTTGTGCTTGCCCAGGTAGCAGCCGGCGAAGTACGCGCCGGAGTCGGAGGAGAAGGCCAGAATCAGGGGAATCAGCACGTAGAACCGGCCGTACTCCAGGAAGAGAATCCGGGTCAGGGACGAGAGCATCAGAGGAATGAAGATGCCGGCAAACATGCTGATACAAACCGTCTCGAACTTTAAGGCCATATGGGACGCCAGCATCACCGCGGCCAGGGCCGCGAAGTAGACCCAGAGTCCCACCAGGGCCGGCGTCCAGTCGCCGCCGCCGCAGCTCCACATGGCCACAGCCAGCGCCATCAGGCCTGAGAGGACCAGCAGATAGAGATTCCGGGCCAGCCCGGTCTGGTAGAGAAGCTCATAGACGGCGATGACCGACATGGCCCCCACCAGAATGCCCGTGGCCACCGGCGGCAGCACCAGCAGCACCACCAGCAGCAGCGGCAGTCCCACCGCCGCGACAATAATTCTTGTTTTCACCGTTTCACGCCTCCAAACCGGCGATCGCGCCTAAAATAGGCGGCAATGGCCTTGTCAAGTTCCGCGGGGGTAAAGTCGGGCCAGAGGACGTCTGTAAAATAGTATTCCGCATAGGCCGACTGCCATAACAGAAAATTGGAAATCCGTTCCTCGCCGCTGGGCCGGATGATGAGATCCGGGTCGGGAATCCCCGCCGAATATAAGTAGCTGCCGAACAGGGCCTCGGTCAGGTCCTCGGGCTTCCGCACCCCGGCGGCGCAGTCCCGGGCGAAAGCCCGGGCGGCGCGGACAATCTCGTCCCGGCCGCCGTAGTTGAGGCAGATATTGGCCTGGAAGCCCTCATATTTGGCCGAGGTCTTGTCGGTGCGGTCGATGAGCTCCAGCAGATCCGGCGAGAGGCGGCTCAGATCGCCGAAGAATTTCAGGCGAATTTGATCGCGCTCCATCTTCTCCAGGGCCTCGAAGAGGTATTTTTTCAGCAGGCCCATAATGGCGCTGACCTCCTCCTGGGACCGCTTCCAGTTCTCGGTGGAGAAGGCGTAGACCGTCAGATAGTCCATGCCGATGTCCCGGCAGTAGGTGGCGATGCGGCGGAAGACCTCGCTGCCCGCGGCGTGGCCGGCGGTGCGGGGCAGGCCCTTCCGCGTGGCCCAGCGGCCATTGCCGTCCATAATGATGGCAACGTGCTTCGGCGGCGGCAGCTGGACCGCATCCCCTTGTTTTTTCTTAAAAAGTGGCATATCTTTCTTCCTTATATGCGTCTAAAAGCCGCCTTCGGCGGCTTTTAGGGTTGGAAATTAAATTTCCATCAATTCCTTTTCTTTTTTTGCGCAGAGATCATCGACCTTCTTGATATACTTGTCGGTCAGCTCCTGCAGGTCCTTTTCGCCCTTTTTCTGGTCATCCTCGGTGATCTCGCTCTTCTTGAGCTGCTTCTTGAGGGAATCCATGCCGTCGCGGCGGATGTTGCGGACGGCGACCTTGGCGTCCTCGGCGTACTTCTTGACCTGCTTGGTCAGATCCTTGCGGCGCTCTTCGGTGAGCTGGGGGAAGACCAGACGGATGATCCGGCCGTCGTTCTGGGGGTTGATGCCCAGATCGGAGAGCTGGATGGCCTTCTCGATGGGCTTGAGGAGGCTGCCGTCCCAGGGCTGGATCACCAGGGTGCGGGGATCGGGCGAGGAAATGCTGGCAACCTGACCGACGGGCGTATCCTGACCGTAGTAGGAAACCGTGATGCGGTCCAGGACCTGGGCATTGGCCCGGCCGGCGCGGACGGAGGCAAACTGGCTGCCCAGCACCTCCAGGGTCTTCTCCATTTTACGGGTAAATTCCTGAAAATCTGCCATTACGAAAGCTCCTCCTTTACAATTGTGCCGACCTTCTCCCCCATGATGACGCGGAGAATATTCTCCGGGTCCTTCAGGGCGAAGAGGACAATGGGAATATGATTGTCCATGGAAAGGGACGTGGCCGTGGAGTCCATGACCATCAGATGACGGGCGAGAATTTCGTCATAGGTGATCTCGTCGAACTTCCTGGCGGCGGGGTCCTTCATGGGATCGGCGCTGTAGACGCCGTCGATATTCTTGGCCAGCAGGATGGCGTCGGCCTCGATCTCCGCAGCCCGCAGCACCGCGCCGGTGTCGGTGGAGAAGAAGGGATTGCCGGTGCCGCAGCCGAAGATCACAACCCGGCCCTTCTCCAGATGGCGGATGGCCTTGCCGCGGATATAGGGCTCGGCGATGGCGTTCATGGCGATGGCCGTCTGCACGCGGACCTCCACGCCCCGCTGCTCCAGGCAGTCCGCCACGGCCAGGGCGTTAATCACCGTGGCCAGCATGCCCATATGGTCGGCCCGGGTGCGCTCCATGCGGTCGCCGCCGTCCTTGAGGCCGCGCCAGAAGTTGCCGCCGCCCACGACGATGCCCACCTGGACCCCCAGGGCCACGCATTTTTTGACCACATCGCAGACCTCGCCGATGACCTGGAAGTCCAGCCCCCGGTGCTGCTCACCCGCCAGGGCCTCGCCGCTGATCTTCAACAGCACGCGTTTATATTTGGGTTCGTTCATAGCAGGAAACACTCCTTTTACTCCCCCGGGAGGCCGCGCCCCCCGTCGTTTGCTGGTATCTATTCTATATGAAAACCGCCGGTTTGCAAAGCCTTATTTTTCAAAATCCCGCCGAATTTTCAGTTTCTTCATATTCGTCGTGTTCCGGGCGGCCATGAAGGCCGCCCCTACAGACACGCCTCCGGTCTTCCCGTAGGGGCGGCTATCAGCCGCCCGCGAAGGCACCGCGTGCATGGCAGTCCGCCGAACCGCAGGTTCTCAACGCCTGAGAAAAAGGCTCCCTTGTGTAAAGGGAGCTGTCAGCCGTAGGCTGACTGAGGGATTGTAGGCTGCCGGTCCTCGCAGGTTCTGATCCCCTCCGTCACGGCTTCGCCGTGCCACCTCCCCTTGGGCACCAAGGGGAGGCTTCAGCCTCTGCGTATGGCGCAAGCCTGCAAAAGCCATCGGGACGGTCCGGGCGGATATGCAATCGGCCCCTACGAACACGCTCCCAGTCTTCCCGTAGGGGCGGCTATCAGCCGCCCGCGAAGGCCCCGTGTACATGGCAGTCCGCCGAACGCTGCGGGCGTAGGGCGGCATGCCCACATGCCGCCGGGACCGGGTACATCGACCGCCAGTGCTGCGTAAATCGCACCCGGTTCCGGACGCGCCATGCGCGCCCCTACGGAGTGCGTTCGGCGGGGGTACATCCGACGCGGCGGTGCGGCTGGGCGGATATGCAATCCGCCCCTACGGACACGCTTCCGGCCTTCCCGTGGGGGCAGTTCGGTTCTGCGAAATTCCGCTCGGAAAATTGCCGCAAAGGCCGTTGCGTTTGTGGGAAATATAAGGTATAATCTCAATTTAGAAATGTTCAACCTAGGAGGATGCTCAAATGGCTGAGGAACTCAAGGCTCAGGAGTCCCAGAACTTTATTCACGCGTTTATTCAGGAAGATATCGCCCCCGGCGGCCAGTACGAGGGCATGACCGTTCACACCCGCTTCCCCCCGGAGCCCAACGGCTACCTGCACATCGGCCACTGCAAGGCTCTGTGCATCGACTTCGGCACCGCCGAGAAGTTCGGCGGCATGTGCAACCTCCGGATGGACGACACCAACCCCACCAAGGAAGACACCGAGTACGTCGATGCCATCAAGGAAGACATCCATTGGCTGGGCTTCGACTGGGACGACCGGTTCTACTACGCCTCGGACTATTTCGAGGTCATGTACCAGTGCGCCGAGGAGCTGATTCAAAAGGGGCTGGCCTACGTCTGCGAGCTGACCCCCGAGCAGATGCGCGAGTACCGCGGCGACCTCAACACCCCCGCCAAGTCCCCCTACCGGGACAGGCCCATCGAGGAATCCCTGGACCTCTTCCGCCGGATGCGGGCCGGTGAGTTCCCCAACGGGGCCATGACGCTCCGGGCCAAGATCGATCTGGCCAGCGGCAACTTCAATATGCGCGACCCCGCCCTCTACCGCATCAACCACCAGCCCCACCACCGGACCGGCGACACCTGGTGCATCTACCCCATGTACGACTTCGCCCACCCCATCGAGGACGCCATGGAGCACATCACCCACTCCCTGTGCTCCCTGGAGTTTGAGGCCCACCGGCCCCTCTACAACTGGGTGGTGGAGCACTGCTCTCTGCCCGCCAAGCCCCGGCAGATCGAGTTCGCCCGCCTCGGCATCAACTACACCGTCATGTCCAAGCGCAAGCTCCGCCAGCTGGTGGAGGAGGGCAAGGTCTCCGGCTGGGACGATCCCCGGATGCCCACCCTCTGCGGCCTGCGCCGCCGGGGCTACACCCCCGCCTCCATCCGCAACTTCTGCGAGCGCATCGGCGTGGCCAAGGCGGCCTCCACGGTGGAGTACGCCTTCCTGGAGCACTGCCTCCGGGAGGACCTCAACGAGAGCGCCCAGCGGGTCATGGCCGTGCTGGACCCCATCCGCCTGACCGTGACCAACTACCCCGAGGGCCAGAGCGAGACCTTCCAGGTGGAGAACAACCCCGTGGACCCCGAAAGCGGCACCCATCCCGTGACCTTCTCCCGGAACCTCTATATTGAGTCCGGCGACTTTATGGAGGCAAAAGCGGGCAAGTTCTTCCGGCTCTATCCCGGCAACGAGGTCCGGCTCAAGGGCGCCTATGTGGTCAAGTGCACCGGCTGCGTCAAGGACGACAGCGGCAAGGTGGTGGAGGTCCTCTGCGAGTACGACCCCGACTCCCGGGGCGGCGACCCCGCCGACGGCCGCAAGGTCAAGTCCACCATCCACTGGGTGGACGCTGAGACCGCCGTGGACGCCGAGGTGCGGCTCTACGACAACCTCTTCTCCGACCCCGCGCCCGACGCCGCCGACAAGAACTTCCTGGACTGCCTGAACCCCGACTCCCTGGAGATCCGCACCGGCTGCAAGGTCGAGGCCTTCCTGGCCTCGGCCCAGCCTCAGGACCGGTTCCAGTTTATGCGCACCGGCTACTTCTGCGCCGACAGCCGCGACTCCAAGCCCGGTCACCTGGTCTTCAACCGGGCCGTGTCCCTCAAGGACAGCTACAAGCCCGCCCAGGCCTGAAAAACAGGGCAGCACCGCACAAT
The DNA here is from genome assembly GCA_018713205.1 of Candidatus Avoscillospira stercorigallinarum. Lineage (GTDB taxonomy): Bacteria > Bacillota > Clostridia > Oscillospirales > Oscillospiraceae > Avoscillospira > Avoscillospira stercorigallinarum. The sequence goes on from DVFN01000063.1 coordinate 26,083, forward strand.
TTGGCAAGAGCATTCGGCCAAAGATTTTGCCTCATACGAAAGTTATAAAAGGGCGGGAATACTGTATGTATTTCCCCCTTTTATAACTGCACGGATGGGGCAAAAGATTGGGC
>DVFN01000064.1 GCA_018713205.1 Candidatus Avoscillospira stercorigallinarum
ACGGGAAGCCTCCTTTTTGTGATAAACGTCGGCAAATCGCACCGGGCTCCAAAGCCTCCCCTTGAGGGGAGCCTTCCCTCATGCGACGCAGCCCAAAGCCTCTCCTTGAGGGGAGGCCCGCAAGGGAGCGCCGCCAGCGGCGGAAGAAGCGACCGCAGCGGTTGGGCAGCCACTTGCCTTGGCGGACCGCAACGCGGGCCGGGAAGGCATAGTGGCAACCCGGGGGCACGCGAAGCGTGACGGAGAGGTGTGCCGCCGCAAAGCGGCGGCGGCGCGCAAGCGCCCTCTACACACGCCGGAACCCTGCGAGAAGCCTTCGGTGCGGTAACACCTCTCAGGCGCTCCGCGCCAGCTCCCCTCAAGGGGAGCCTTGCCCTCTCAGACAAAGCGCCCTCTGCACATGCCGAGACCCTGCTGTGTGGCAGCCCCTCTCCTTGCTGTATGCCTAACCCGCTCTTTCTTCTTTCCGGCGGCGGATCATCAGAATCCACAAAAGACTGCTGACCCGGTTCAGGGCCTGGATCAGGTCGGGGCGGGTGACGCGGCCCTCGCTGTCCCGGAAGGCGCTGCAGGCCAGCAGCTCCGCCCAGCGGGCCTGGGTGCGGGCCTGGTTCAGCGTCAGAAGCAGGCGGCTATCGCTGAAATCGGGCATAAAATGGGGCTGATCGTAGTACTTCTGCGGAAAATGGCTGTGCTGCCGCAGCTCCGAGGCCGTGAGGCCGCCCAGCGTGAACTCCGGCAGCGGCTCCTCCAGCACGTCGCAGCGAATCAGACGCCGGACCAGGGTCAAAACCTCTTCCAGGGCCTGCTCTGTCTCCCCGGCCCCGGCCGCCCGGGCCTCCCGGCCCGCCAGCAGCAGCGCGGCCTCCAGAGCGTCGATGCCGCCCCGGAATGCAATGCGCGGGTGGGTCTTCTCCACCAGTACGTCCCCGGCCAGATGGGTCATGTGCTCGGGCTTCTCCACATAGACCGCGCCGGTCAGCGTCCGGTAGCCGTTGGGCTTGGCGGCCCGGGCAGGCAGAATTTCGACGCCGTCCCGCCGGAGCCAGTCCCGGGCCGACGGGGTCAGATGATCCCCCTCGGCCAGATAGAAGACCCGCTTCCCGTCCCGGACCCGGACATTGGCCCGGGCGCTCTCGGCTGTAAAGACCGCCATCAGGCCTCGGGCAGCTTGCCCTTGGGCAGAATCACGTCCACCTCGGCGTGGGGCCGGGGAATCACATGGACCGAGATCAGCTCGCCCACCTTCTCGGCGGCAGCGGCTCCGGCGTCGGTGGCGGCCTTGACCGCGCCCACGTCGCCCCGGACCATGACGGTCACCAGGCCGCCGCCCACCTGCTCCTTGCCCACCAAATTGACGTTGGCAGCCTTGACCATGGCGTCGGCGGCCTCAATGGCCCCCACCAGGCCCCGGGTTTCCACCATGCCCAATGCGTTGGTATTCATCATTTCAAACACTCCTTATGCTTCATGGACCAGGCGGCGGAGCAGCTTCTCCGTCAGCGCCTCGATCAGTGCGTCGTCTGTCTCGCCGGTAGTATGCCCCGTTTCGGCGGTCTGATACCCCCAGGCCACCCGCCGGAGATTGATGAGGTCCAGCGGGCCGATATTGTTGCTGGAGGAGCTGCCGCCAACGGCCCCGCAGCCCAGGGTCAGCGCCGGGAAGAGACCCGTGGTCAGGCCCACGCCGCCCAGGGAGGCCGGGGTATTGACCAGGAACCTGGATACGGGTACCTCCAACGCGAAGCGGCGGATGACGGCCTCCTCTTCGGCGTGGATGGTAAAGGTGTGGCCGCTGCCCTCGTGGCGGAGAATCTCGCAGCTCAGCTGAAGGGCCTCGTTCTCGTCCCGGACCTGGTAGAGGCCCAGCACCGGGCAGAGCTTCTCCATGGAATAGGGGTTCTTCGGCCCCACGCCGGTCTCCCGGGCCAGCAGGACCTTGGCGTTCTTGGCACGGTCCGACAGTCCGGCCAAGGCCGCAATCTGCGCCGCGGGCTTGCCCACCACCGCCGGATTCATGGTGCCGTTGGCCCGGAAGAGATATTGGGCCAGCTTCTTCCCGTCGGCCTCGTCGAGAATGCAGCCGCCCTGCCGGGTGAGTTCAGCCTCCATCCGCTGGGCTTGGTCAGCGTGGAGGATCACGCTCTGCTCCGAGGCACAGATGGTGCCGCAGTCGAAGGTCTTGGAGCGGATCACGTCGGCCACAGCCTGCTCCAGCTGGCAGCTGGGATGGAGATAGACCGGACCGTTGCCCGCGCCCACACCGATGGCGGGCTTGCCCGAGGAATAGGCCGCCCGGACCATGGCCCCGCCGCCGGTGGCCAGAATCAGCCGGATCTGGGGATGGTGCAGCAGCTCGTCCACGGCGGCCATGGTGGGGTCGGAGATGCAGCTGATGGCCCCGTCCGGACAGCCCGCCGCTTCCGCCGCCGCCATCATCCGCCGGGCCGTCTCCAGAGAGCAGGCCTTGGCCCCGGGGTGGGGCGAAAAGACGATGGCGTTGCCGCCCTTGAGGGCGATGATGGCCTTGTAAATCACCGTGGAGGTGGGGTTGGTGGACGGCGCGATGCCCGCGATGACGCCCACCGGCACGGCCACGTCCCAGACCTTCCGCGCCTGGTCCCGGTGGACGATGCCCACGGTCTTTAAATCCTTCACTGCCTCCCAGAGGGTCCGGGAGGCCAGCAGGTTTTTCTCCCGCTTGTCTTCGGCATTGCCGAAGCCGGTCTCCCCGGCGGCCAGCTGGCCCAGCTCCGCCGCGTCCCGGGCTCCGGCCTCGGCCATGGCCTGCACGATGCGGTCGATGGCCGCCTGGTCCAGCCGCGCCAGGTGTTCCTGGGCCCGGTGGGCCTGGGCCACCAGGGTGCGGACCTCCTGACGGCTTCTTAAATCACGATCCAGTTCCATATCATCCCTCCTTCGGATGGGCCGCCAGCTCGGTCACGGCGGCGGCAAAGGCGTCACAGGCGGCCTGACAGGCACTCTGGGTGCCGGTCAGCAGTCCCCCGGAGAAGTTGGTCTCGGTGGGCGGCGCGAAATACTGCATGAGATCCACGTCTGATGCCTTCAGCGCCGCGTCCAGGCCCACCAGCGCCTCCACCGGCGGAGCCACCAGATAGGCCAGCGCCTGCCCCACCGGTACCTGGGCCACCCGGGCCAGATAGCTGCCGGTCCGGGAAACGCAGTGGGCCAGATACACCACCCGGTTGTCCGGCGCGGCAGAGCGGAAGCCCACGCCGCTCTCCAGAAATCGCTGGGCCCGGTCCAGGCCGCTGGCCACCTCCTCGGGGGTGGGTCCGGCCAGCACGCCGATGACCTCCCCGGCCAGGGCTGTGGTGGCGTTGGCGGCCCCGGCGTAGAGGCTCCGGGCATAGACCACCTCCACGTTGGCGTCCTTGGTAGCCTCGTCCAGGGCCAGATAGAGCAGATCGTCGCTGTCACAGGACAGGATGCCGATGGAGCGGGACCGGTCCGGCAGCTCCAAGGTCCGGGCCAGACCGGGACTCAGGTTGGGAATCAGGCTTCGGCAGAGGATGGTTCCCGGCAACAGTTCTCCTATCATGGTCTCACCTCAGATCGATGCCGGAGGCCTTTTGCTCCAGCATCCTGCCGATCAAATCCGCGATATGGGCCCCGGCCTCCACGGCGGGGGTGCCCTGCCGGTGGATGTTGGAGACCACGGTGCGCTTGGACTCCGGAATGCCGGGCCGGGGGCGGTAGGTGATATAGGCCGACATGGACTCGCTGGTCACCAGTCCCGGCCGCTCCCCCACCAGCATACAGACCAACTCCGCGCCGGTGAGCTCTCCGATGTGGTCCGACGCGCCCACCCGGGCATACTGGATAAAGAGGGTCTTTCCCAGCTCGATTCCATGGAGCTGCAAGCCCTGCCGGATGGCCGCCGCGCAGTCCAGGGCGTTGGCCGTGACGGCGTTGGACGAGAGTCCGTCGCCGATGACCAGCAGTACCCGGGGATTGCTGCCGCAGACGGACCGGATGGTCTGCTGGGCCTCGGGGCCGAACCGGCGGCCCAGGTCGGGCCGGGTCAGATATTCGTCCTTGTCCTTGCAGAGGGTCTGGACGAAGGGCAGATCGTGGTCCCGGTAGAAGCCGGGGTCTACCAGGGAGAAGACGCTGTCCTGGGCGGCGGCGTGGTCGGCCCGGAAGCGGAGCAGCGAAAGCGTCTTATAGCGCGTCCCGGCCCGGCCCAGCCCCAGGCGGGCCGGGGTTTTCTTCTTCAGCCGCAGAAAGGCCGCGCCGTCGGCGGGATTTTCGACGAAATAGGCCGTCCGCAGATCCAGCGCCCCCAGGTCGGGCAGGGGTTCGGCGGAGGCGTCTGCGGGATGGGGGCCGGATTCGGGCGCATCGTCCATCTCCCGGAGCAGCTGGGCCACCAGATTCTTGAGTTCCTGCTTATCCATGGCGCACCTCCTTGAGTAAGATCGAGCCGTCCCCGGCCCTGGGGGTCAGGCGGCCGTTTTCCACAAAGCCCATCCGCTCCAGCCAAGCCTGGAAGGGCGGCGTGGCCGTCTTGCCGAAGAGGCGGCGCAGCGTGGCCGTCTCCCGGAAACCGGTGGTCTGATAGTTGAGCATCACGTCGTCGCCGTGGGGAATGCCCATAAAATAGGTGCAGCCCGCGGCGGTCAATAGCGTGGCCAGATTTTCGATGTCGTTCTGGTCGGCCTTCATATGGTTGGTGTAGCAGGCGTCGCAGCCCATGGGCAGGCCCATCAGCTTGCCCATAAAGTGGTCCTCCAGTCCGGCGCGAATCACCTGCCGGGCGTCGTAGAGGTATTCCGGGCCGATAAAGCCCACGACGGTATTGACCAGGAAGGGCTGGAACCGCCGGGCGAAGCCGTAGCATCGGGCCTCCATGGTCACCTGGTCGGCCCCATGGTGGGCCTCGGAGGAGAGCTCGGAGCCCTGCCCGGTCTCAAAGTACATGACGTTGGGGCCGGTGGCCGTGCCCTGGTGCAGGGCCATCTGCCGGGCCTCCTCCAGCAGGGCCCCGGTGATGCCGAAGGCCTCGTTGCCCTTCTGGCTCCCGGCGATGGACTGGAAGATCAGGTCCGCCGGGGCCCCCTGGGAGAGGGCCGCCATCTGGGTGGTCACATGGCCCAGGACGCAGGTCTGGGTGGGAATCTCCCAGCGGTTTCGCACCTCGTCAAAGAGCGTGAGAATCTCCCGCAGCCGGTCCACGGAATCCGTCACCGGGTTGAGCCCCAGTACCGCGTCGCCCGCGCCGAAGGTCAGCCCCTCCAGCAGGGAGGCCAGAATACCGTCGGGATCGTCGGTGGTGTGATTGGGCTGCAGGCGGCAGCTCAGGGTGCCGGGCAGGCCGATGGTGGTATTGCAGTGGGCCGTGACGGTGATTTTATTCGCCGCCGTAATCAGGTCCAGGCTGCTCATCAGCTTGGCCGCCGCGGCGGCCATCTCCGCCGTCAGCCCCCGGGAGATGCGCCGGATATCGGCGCCGGTGGTGGTCTCGGCCAGCAGCCACTCCCGAAGGTCCGACACGGTCCAGCCCTGGATCGTGCGGTAGATGGACTCGTTGAGATCGTCCTGGATGATGCGGGTGACCTCGTCGTCCTCATAGGGCACCGCCGGGTTCTCCCGCAGGTCCTTCAGCGTCAGCCCGGCCAGCACAATCTTGGCCGCCACGCGCTCCTGGGCGTCCGCCGCTGCGATTCCGGCCAGCTGGTCGCCGGATTTTTCCTCATTGGCCTTGGCCAGCACTTCCTTCACCGAAGAAAATCCATAGACCTTGCCAAACAGCATGGTTTTTAACGTCACTGTACTCCTCCTTTTTATGAAAACGCCAAGGTTTTGACCACCACCGGCACCGCCGCGCCGCCGCCCACCGGGGCCGCCACATCCAGATAGCCGCCCGCCGGAACGTGCAGGCCGTCGAGACACAGCAGAGGCCGGCGTGGCAGCAGCGCCCCCAGGGCCTGGCCCAGGGCCTTGGCCATATCCTGTTCCGTCACCACCACCAGGGGCATCTCCGGTCCCAGCCTAGGCTCCAGCGCCGCCGCCAACGCCCGGGCCAAGCCGCTGACCTGGACGAAGGTCGGGGCGCTCCAGCCCTCCAGGGAGAGGGCTGCCGGACCGGTTTGGTCCAGCAGCGCCCACTGCCCCGCCACGGCCCGGGACAGGGTTTCTCCGTTCTCCAGATCCCCCTGCTCCAGCCGCACGGACGGCAGATCCTGGAGCGGGAAGTCAATGCCCCGATAGTAGACCGTGCTGCCCGAGAGCTCGGTGGCGTAGCTCCCGGCCCCAACCACCGTGGCGCGAATGGTCTCCCGGCCCAGCCGGTGCGGCACGGTCCAGAGCCTGGACCGCCGGATGGCCCGGCCCAGCAGGACCCCCAGGTCTCCGAAGGCGAAATCGTCTTGCCTGTCCGCCTCGATCAGATCCGCCACGCCGCCGGAAAAGGACAGAAGCTCCGGCGGCTCGGCCAGCGTCACGGTCCGGTCGGTAATCAGCCGCGCCAGGCGGTCCGTGGCCGGGCGGAGCCCGCAGGCCTCCTCCAGGGTTTCAGCCAGCGCCGTGACCAGCGGCTGTAAGGAAGCCGCCGTGACCGTCTCCCCGACGGACGGCGCGGGAAGGCCGCGCAGCACCGGCGAGACGTAGGTGACCCGGCGGGCTTGATCCACCTTGACCAGCCGCCCGCCCACATTGAGGCAGCCGGTCTCCCGGAGCTGGCCCTCCCGGTCGAAGAATGCCAGATTGGTGGTGCCGCCGCCGATATCCAGGTGCAGCACCGATGTTCCCCCATCCCGGGCGCAGCGGTCCGCACCGGCTCCCCGGGCGGCCAGCACACTCTCCAGGGCCGGTCCGGCGGTGGCGACGACGAACTGCCCCGCCAGATGGGACACGGCCTCCAGCACCGCCCGGGCGTTCTCCTTGCGGGCCGTCTCGCCGGTGATAATCACCGCCCCGGTATCCACGTCCGCCGGGTCGATGCCCGCCCGCCGGTATTCCTCGGTGAGCAGCTGCCCGATGGCCCCGGCGTCCAGGGTGTCGGCATTGACCAGGGGCGTGAAGTGGACCGGACTGCGGTAGAGGATCTCCCGGTCCCGGATCTCCATGCGGGGCACGGCGTAGGGCGAGGCCGTATTCTCCACGGTCAGCCGGGAAAAAATCAGCTGGGTGGTGCTGGTGCCCAGGTCGATGCCCACCGAGCGCAGCGTCTCCCTCATGGCGCGACCGCCTGGAGTATGCGCTCCACCAGGTCCCGGGTCACCGGAACGGGGTTGGTCCTGCCGCAGGGGTCGGCCAGCGCCGCCTCCACCAGGGCCGCTCGCTTGGTCTGGAAGTCCTCGCGGCGGAGGCCGGCCTCGGCCAGATTGGAGGGCAGCCGGAGATTGCGCCGCAGCCGTTCCAGCTGCTGCGAAAGGCTCCGCACGGCCAGCCGTCCGGCGGCGGCCTCGATGCCGCAGGCCCGGGCCAGCGCGGCGTAGCGCTCCAGGGCGGCGGGCAGGTTGGCCGCCATCACCGGCGGAATCAGCATGGCGCACAGCCGTCCGTGGGGCACCGGGAAGGCGCCGCCCAGGGCATGGGCCACGGCGTGGAGGACGCCCAGTCCGGCGCTGTCGAAGGCCATTCCTGCCATGGCAGCCGCCTCGTGGAGCCGCAGACGGACCGACCCGTCGCCCCGGAAGGACGGCTCCAGGCAGGTCAAGGCCGTCCGCAGAGCGTGGGCGGCGAGGGCGCTGGTAAAGCCGGTCCTGCCCGCGGCCACGGCGGCTTCCAGACAGTGGGCCGCCAGATCCATGCCGGTGTCGGCAATCAGCGAGGCAGGCAGCCGTTCCAGAAGGCTGGGGTCCAGAATGGCCGCATCAGGCCGCAGCGCCGGGTCCACCAGGGCGTGCTTGACCCCGCCGTGGGATAGAATGGAAAAGGAGGTCATCTCCGCGCCGCTGCCCGAGGTGGTGGGGATGGCCACAAACTCCATAGGCGACTCCGCCGCCAGCCGGATGGCCTTGGCGCAGTCCAGCGGACTGCCGCCGCCCAGGGCGATCAGCAGCTCCGGCCGGAACCGGTGACAGAGGGCCGCTCCCTCCGCCGCCAGAGCCGCGGGCGGGTCCGGCTTCACCAGGTCGAAGATCTCCACCTGGGCATCCCCCAGCTTCTCCGCCACGAACCGGGCCACGCCGGATTCGGAGAAGAAGCGGTCGGTCACCAGCAGCGCCCGCGAAACGCGCCAGCGCGCCAGGGCGTCCAACGCGCCGGGCCCCGTAAAAATCCGCACCGGACAATAAAATTCTCCCATGGGTTTGCCTCCCTATCAAACATCGTCCGCATTAGTATGGCAGGTTTGGCGGCGATTATTTGCAAAAATAGCCGCAGCCCATTGGCAGCAGGGAAAATTTGTGGTATGATAGGTAAAATTCTCTGGACAGGTGATACCATGGCACACAATGCGCTCATCAAGGGTGTCTGCCCGAAATGCGGCGAGATGCTGGAGATTCCCGGACATTTGAAGCAGTTTTCCTGTCTTTACTGCGGGGCGCGGCTCTCTCCGGCGGAAATTCTGGCCGAGCTGGCAGGACCGGCCACAGCGCCCGCAGTGGACGGCGAAACAGCCTACCGCTTTTACTGTGACCACATACTCGAAGCCATTGTCAACTACCCCGGCATTGAGCGGCAGCTGACCAAGGGCGAGTTTGACCCGGCCTTCCAGCGCTACAGCAGCGGCATTGGAGAGACCTTCCGGATGCTGAACACCGCCATCAGCGCCGGAACCGCTGCCGAAGACCAGGCTGCCGTGAAATTTCTGGACCAGCTGGAAACCCACTGGCGCAGCCTATCCAAGTGGAGTCTCCCCATCAATCGGACCGGGATTGTGGAAACCGATAAGTTTGTCATCGCCATTTTCCTGGTTCCCGCCGTGCGGCGGATGGCCCTGCCCTGCAGCGAGACCTTCTGCGTGGCCCTGCGGGAGGAATGGGCCCGCCGCCATCCCAAGAGCTCCTTCAATCTCGGCGATTACGACTCCATTGTATCCGGCTTCCGAAAGAAGTATTTCGGCCTGTGCTTTATCACCACCGCCGTCTGCCGCGGTACCGGCAAGGCCGATGACTGCGAGGAGCTCAACGCCTTTCGGAATTTCCGGGACGGCTATCTCCGTTCCTGTCCCGATGGTCCGGCCCTGATCGACGAGTACTACGACATCGCCCCCGGGATCGTCCTTCGGCTGGACCTCTCCCCCGACCGGGACCGCCGGTACGAGGATCTCCGGCAGGAGTATCTGCTCCCCTGCTACCGTGACCTTCAGGCCGGCCGCCTGGCCCAGTGCAAGGAGCGGTACGTGGAAATGGTCCGGTCGCTGGAACAGGAATTTCTCCACTGAATCAACGCGCCCCGCTGCCAAAGGCAGCGGGGTTTTCGATTCGAGGCTTTATGGAAAAAACGGCAGGCCTGCCCTCTCCGGCGCCCGGGCAGCACAAACCCCGCCCCGTGAGAAAGGGGGCGGGGCTGTGTATGGGACGGGGGTCAGGCCTCGGGGGCTTTGGGCTCCTCGGCAGGAGCTTCCTCGGTGGGGGCCTCCTCCGCCGGAGCCTCTGCGGGGGCTTCCTCGGGGACGACCTCTACGTCTTCGGTATCCATATCTACGCGGCCGTGCTTGAGCTCGTCGATATAATCGCGCATATCTGCAATGGTCTGCTTGGATTCGTCGATCTTCTGGCACCAGGGCAGATACTCGGCCTCATCCTGATCCTCGCCCAGAACGTAGTCCCGGTAGTAGAGCTTACCCAGCTCCACCTGCGCCTTCTTGATCTTATCCTCTTCGGCGTAGATCGACAGGTTGGCTTTGGCAATCTCCGCCAGCTGCTTGGTCTTTCTGGCAGCGGCCTGGGCGGCGTCGCTGGCCATGCCGTACAGGGTATCGAGGCTTTCTTTCATTGCCATATCATGGCCCCCTTTTTAAGAATTTCTATGGTTGCATTATAGCAAACTGTCCGAAAAAACTCAATCGTTTTTTACAGGATCGGCATGTTCCACAATTCGGTTGACATAAAGCTGTTCCGGCTGCGGGTGCTTTTTGAGCCGCACCCAGACGATGACGGCCACGGCCGCCACGCAGGACACCGCCGCCAGCAGCTGGCTGACGCGAATTCCGGTGCCGAAGAGGTAGAGGCTGTCGGTCCGAAGGCCCTCGATCCAGGCCCGGCCCAGGCCGTACCAGGCCACGTAGAGCAGAAACACCTCGCCGTCGAACTTCCGATGCTTGGAGTAGAAATGCAGGGCGATAAAGCCCACCAGATTCCACACCGACTCATAGAGGAAGGTCGGCTGATAATAGGTCACATTGCCCGCCGCGTCGGTGAGGCCCATTTTCAGGAAGCCGTCGGTGACCGCGCCGTGGGCCTCGCGGTTGAAGAAGTTGCCCCAGCGGCCGATGAGCTGGCCGATCAGAAGGCCCAGGCCGCCCACGTCCAGCAGCGGACCCAGGGGCGCTTTCTTGATCTTACAGTAGAGGGCGACGCCGATCACCGCGCCGATGACGCCGCCGTAGATGGCCAGACCGCCCTCCCAGACAAAGAGAATCTTGACCGGATTGTCCCGGTAGAGATCCCAGTAGAAAATGCAGTAGTAGAGTCGGGCGCAGAGGATGGCCAGCGGCACCGCAGCGAAGAGCATATCGAGAATATGGTCCTCGGTAAGGCCGAAGGACTTGGCCCGGCGCATGGCGTAGAATACCGCCAGCATAAAGCCCGCGGCGATGATGATGCCGTACCAATAGATTTCCTTGCCGCCGATAGAGAAAGCCACGCGGCTGGGGTTGACGGAAATCCCCAGATTGGGGAAGGTAATCGGTCCCATAGAAACCTCCTTAGCTCCGGGGACGGATGACAGACAGGGCGCTCCGTTCCTCGGTGACAGTGCGGCGCAGGAATTCCTCTACCCGCGCCAAGGTGACTTGCGCGAAGACCTCCGGGAAGGTCAGGTATTCCACGCCCTCAAAGTGGTAGGCGCAGAGCCGGTAGCAGATACTCTCAAAGCTGTCCAGGCCCCGGATTCGCCGGCCGAAGGCCGAGCGCTTCAGCTGCTCAAACAGAGTCGGGTCGATGCCGGTGCGGCCCAGGCGCTGCGCCTCCTCGAGAATGGCGTCCCGGACCGCATAGGGGTCCCGGCTGTCGCCGCCGGCGGTCAGGAGGCTGACGCCCTTGAGGCCCTCATAGCCGCAGGAGAAGTCGGCGTCGATGCGCCCGTCCTCGTAAAGCCGGGTATAGAGGGGCGATGACTCGCCCATCAGGCACTCGGCGGCCAGTTCCCCCAGCAGCTCCTGGACCATGGAATCCGGTCCGGGGGCGGCGGGCTCCGTCTTGAAGCCCAGGGCGAAGGTGGGCATGGATACCTCCATGGCGGATTCCACCAGGGACGTCTGCGGCCGCATGGTCTCGGCGGGGCCGTAGTCCCGGACCAGCACCGGGCTGGGCCGGTCCGGAATCGTCTCGGCGGCGATGCGGTATATCTCCTCCGGGTCCACGTCTCCCACCACGCAGAGGACCTGGTTGGCCGGGGTATAAAACGCGTTGTAGCAGGCATACAGGGTGTCCTTGGTGATTTCCCCGATGCTCTCCACGGTGCCCGCGATGGCGTGGCGAACCGGATGGTGGGCGAAAATCGCGCCGAAGAGGGACTCATACACCCGGGAGTCGGCGCTGTCCTCGTACATGCGGATCTCCTGGGCGATGATGCCGCGCTCCTTCTCCACGCTCTCGTCGGTGAAGTAAGGCGTTGCGACAAAGTTCAGAAGCGTCCGCAGATTCTCGGCCACACGGTCCGTGCACTCGACGTAGTAGGCCGTAATATCGTAGCTTGTAAAGGCATTGGGGTTGCCGCCGAATTTGGAAAACTGCTGCATGGCGCTGCCGTCGGGCATGTCGAACATTTTATGCTCCAGGTAGTGGGCCACGCCCCGGGGGGAGTCCACCCGGACGCCGTCAGCGGTGAAAGCCGTGTCGATGGAGCCGTAGTCCACAGCCAGAAACGCGTAGGTCTTGGCAAAGCCCGGCTTGGGCACCACCCGGACCAGCAGGCCGCACGGCAGCCGGTCCTCGTAGAGCCGCTCCCCCAGCCGGGGGAAATCCGTTCTGTTCATGCCTGCACCCCCTTGAGGAAATAGATCGTATCCAGCCGGAGGCTCTGGGCCGCCTCCACCATCTGGTCCTTGGTCACGGTCTTGAGCTGCCGGGCCAGATCCTCCATGGTCCCATCGAGCCCGGCCACGGCCTGGCCCAAGGCGTAGTCGTCCAGCCGCCCGGGACTGTCGCAGCCGGTGCGCAGGCCGGAAATCAGATAGCTTCGGGCCGATTCCAGCTCCTCGCCGGTGATCTCGCCCTGCTGACAGGCCCGTAGTTCCCCGAGAATCCCGTCCCGCGCCACCTGGAATTTCTCGAACTCAATGCCGGAGCCCACCACCATGACGCCCTTGAACTTGTCCAAAGACGAGCTGGCGTAGTAGCACAGGGACTGCTCCTCCCGGATTTTCAGGAAGAGCTTGCTGGTCATGCCCGCGCCATAGACGGCGTTCAGCAGCATCAGCGCCGGATACCGGGGGTCTCGAACCGTGATATCGGTGCGCAGTCCCAGAGTCAGCTTGCCCTGGGTCACGTCCATGGCCTCCTCCACGGTCTCCGCCGGGCGGTCGGGCAGCAGGACCCGGGTGGCGGGAACGGAAGCCCTCTCCCCTGCCGGCAGCCGGTCCGTCAGAGCCCGGAGCTGTTCCAGCACCGCGTCTCTGGGCTGCTGCCCCAGGTAGAAGAGCTCCACCGGGGCCTCGGCCAGCAGCTGCCGCCATCGGGCCAGCAGGTTCTGCCCGCTGACCGCCGTCAGGGTGTCGGCCTCGCCCAGCCGCGGCACCGCGTAGGCCTCGCCCCGGCACATGTGCTGCAGCAGCCGGTGGATGGCATAGGACCGCTTTTCGTTGATCCGGGCGGCGATGGTGTCCTCCAGGTTCTGCCGCTCTGAGTCCACGAAGGCTTTGGCGAAGCCGCCGTTCTCGGTCACCGGCTCGAAGAGCAGCCGCCCCACCAGATCCAGCATATCGGAAAACAGAGGCGCACCGCCGGCGTAGCGGTCCTCCAGGAAGTCGGCGTAGAGGCCCACGGACTGGACCTCGCCCTTCTTCCGCACCAGGGTGCCGGTGCTGGCCCCGTAGAGCGTGTCCAGCCGCCGGGAGATAGCCTGCATATCAGGATAGCCGCTGCAGCCCCGGAGCAGCACCGTGGGCAGCAGCGCATTGGGCGCGGCGTCGGACCGCGCCAGAGGCCGCAGCAGATTGAAGCTGAAGCAGCCGGTCTTGAACCGGTCAGTCTGGACATACTGGAGCCAGACGCCGGGTTTTAGCATGATTCGTTCCGTGGTCATACCAACCGTCCTTTCTCGAACTCTCATTATACAACAGGAAATCGGAATTGTAAAACAATACTCTTGTACTTTCCGCCGGTTTCATGTAAACTATAGCGTAGATTGTTATGCCTCTTCGGGCACAGATATAGGAGGAACTACCATGCAGTGGCTTGAATTGAGCATCCAGACCGCGTCCGCCGGGGTGGAAACCGTGGCCGAGCGACTGACGGTGCTGGGCTATGACAGCTTTATCATCGACGATCAGGCGGAGTTCGAGGACTTTCTGGAACAGAACCGCCAGTACTGGGACTACGTGGACGAGGACCTGGCCCAGAAGATGCAGGGTCTGTCCCAGATCCGGCTGTATATCGAGGATGGCCCCACGGCCCCGGAGACCCTTCGCCAGCTGGAGGCCGAGCTGGCCCTGCTGAAGCGGCAGCATCCCGGCGCGGACCTGGGCACCCTGGAGATGCGGCTCCAGAACCTCCAGGAGGAGGACTGGGAGAACAACTGGAAGCAGTATTACCAGCCGCTGCCCATCGGTCAGAAGCTGATCGTGGTGCCCCAGTGGCTGGACCCCCACCAGGACCCGGCGCGTATCCCCGTGCGGCTGGACCCGGGCATGATTTTCGGCACCGGCGCCCATGCCTCGACCCAGATGTGCCTGGTGGCGCTGGAAGAGGCCGTTCGGGGCGGCGAACGGGTCATTGACCTGGGCAGCGGCAGCGGCATTCTGTCCATCGCAGCCCTGCTCCTTGGCGCGGCCACGGCCACCGGCGTGGACATCGACCCCAAGGCCGAAGATATCGCCAGGGAGAACGCTGCCTTCAACGATCTCCACGGCGACCGGTTTACCGCCGTCACCGGCGACGTCATCGGCGACCGGTCCGCCATGGAGCAGCTGGCGCAGGGGGGCTACGATATCGTGCTGGCCAACATTGTGGCCGATGTGATTATCCCGCTGGCCCCGGTGGTCCCCCACTTCCTGCGGCCCAACGCGCTGTTTATCTGCTCCGGCATTCTCGACCGGCGGCTGGACGAGGTCCGATCCGCCATCGAAGCCGCCGGGCTGGAGGTCGCCGCCGTACGCACCCAGGAGGACTGGTGCCAGATCACGGCCCGGCTGCCGCGGGAGGGCTGAGGTTTGCGTTTCTTTTCTTACCGCAACAAGCTGCGCCTCAAGCGGCTGGCCGTGATTCTCGGCGCCGTGGCCGCCGTGGCATTGGCCTTCTGCGCCATCCGCTTTATTTACCTCCAGCGGTACCTGGTGTTTACGGATACCGGCGCGGTCTTCGACTACGATCAGTCCCTCACCAGCCAGGGAGACACCCACACCTCCCTCAATCTCGAGGACTTTCCCATCGAGTACGCCGGATTGGAGCAAAGCCAGGCTGTCTCCAGCCAGGAGCAGCCCCTGGAGGTTCTGAGCGGCTACTATATTACGACCTCCATGCTCCAGGACCCCGCCGCTGTGACCGCAGCGCTGGAGGCCGCTGAGACAGCGCCCAAGGCCGTCATGGTGGAAATGAAGAGCATTTACGGCAATTTCTATTATACCTCGTCTCTGGCCGGCGCAAACACTGCCAGTGTCGATATTTCCGCTGTGGAAGCCCTGATCGACCGGCTGGCCCAGGACAAGACGTATCTGATCGCCCGAATCCCCGCGTTCTCCGACAATAATTTCGCGCTGGCCAACCAATCCTGCGGCCTGCCCCTCTCCTCGGGCGCACTGTGGATGGACCGCAATGGCTGTTATTGGCTGGACCCCCAGGACGCCGCGGTCCAGGACTATCTGGTCGCCATTGCCGCAGAACTGGCGGACCTGGGCTTTGACGAGGTGGTATTCGACCAGTACCAGATCCCCGACAGCGAGAATATCGTCTATGAGGGCGACCGGGCGGAAGCCGCCGCCGCATCGGCCCAGACCGTCAAGGATATGCTGGCCGGCTATGCCATTCGAGTCAGCTTCGGCTCCACCGCCGCCGGTGTGGCCGCTGTGTCGGACCGGCTCTATATCTCCAACGACAACGGCGCGGCCGTCGAGGGCATTGTGGCCAACGTGAGCGAGTCCCTCACCGATCCCGCCGCACAGATCGTGTTCTGTACCGCCTCCCGTGACACCCGCTTTGAAGGCTACGGCCTGCTCCGTCCCCTGATCGAGCAGAGCAGTGAGGAACAATAACTGTTTTGGGCGTGTTGCATTTTGCAACACGCCCCTTTTCCGCTGTGGCAAATCGCAGACCGGCGCGACAGGGCCGGACGTTTGAGAGGGAAGGCTCCCCTTGAGGGGAGCTGGCGCGGAGCGCCTGAGAGGTGTTGCCGCACCGAAGGTTTGCCGCAGAGCATCGGCGTGTGCTGAGGGCGCTTCCGCGCCGCCGCCCTGCGGGCGGCACACCTCTCCGTCACGGCTCCGCCGTGCCACCTCCCCTCAAGGGGAGGCTTTCAGGGGAGGCGACCCCTACGATTTGTATGTTCGGCGAAGGTACATCCGGCACAGCGGCGCAGTCCGGGCGGATATGAAATCCGCCCCTACAGACATGCCATCGGCCTTCTCGTAGGGGCCGATGCCCACATCGGCCCGCAAGCCTCCGTGTGCATGGCACCCCGTCGAACCGCATGTCCCCGACGCCTGAGAAAACGGGAGCTGTCTCATTAAGAGCCAGCCCCATGCAAAATGCACAACTCCGATTTGGGAGTTGTGCATTTTGCGTCGCCTGCGGGCGGGTTATTGAACGCGAAAGGGGCTCAAGGCCGCCCCTTTCACACTTTCCCCGCCAAGTTTTTGTGTATCTTTCTAGGCTGGTGCTATTTTGAGACAATCCCTGTCAGCCGCAGGCTGACTGAGGGATTGTAAGCCGCCGGTCACCTCCGGTCCTGATCCCCTCCGGCACGGCTTCGCCGCGCCACCTCCCCTTGGTCACCAAGGGGA
Organism: Candidatus Avoscillospira stercorigallinarum; assembly: GCA_018713205.1. Classification (GTDB taxonomy): domain Bacteria; phylum Bacillota; class Clostridia; order Oscillospirales; family Oscillospiraceae; genus Avoscillospira; species Avoscillospira stercorigallinarum. The sequence continues at coordinate 16,292 of DVFN01000064.1, forward strand.
GGCTTTTCTGCGCCTCTGCGTATGGCGCAAGCCTGCCAAAAACCATTGGTGCGGCACGGCCAGATATAAGGCATCACCGCACAATTGTGTCTGCGGCCTTCGCCCAATCTTTTGCCCCATCCGTGCAGTTATAAAAGGGGGAAATACATACAGTATTCCCGCCCTTTTATAACTTTCGTATGAGGCAAAATCT